>NZ_JAPMTQ010000070.1:0-11387 GCF_026411515.1 Phenylobacterium sp. 58.2.17
GAACGCTCCGCCCGCAACGCCTGAAATCCAGCGCGCCACCCGCCAGGCCCCGCGGCCCGGCGAGGCCGGCCGCCGGCCCGACGACGACGAGGACACCCGCCGCAAGGCCGCGGCGAACGCCCCGAACAAGGCGATCAGCCGTGTGAAGGGCGCCGCCCAGCGTCGCGAAGGCCGTCTGACCATCCAGGCCGTCGCCGGTGACGACGAGGGCGCTGTCGAACGGATGCGTTCGCTGGCCTCGGTCCGCCGGGCGCGCGAACGTGAACGCGAGAAGCGCAAGGGCGGCAGCCAGGAGCAGGCCCGCGCGGCCCGTGAAGTGGTCATCCCCGACGTCATCACCGTGGCGGAACTCGCCAACCGGATGGCGACCCGCGGCGTCGAGATCATCAAGTTCCTGATGCGTCAGGGCGTGATGCTGAAGATCAACGACGTCATCGACAACGACACCGCCGAGCTGGTGGCCACCGAATTCGGCCACACCGTGAAGCGCGTCTCGGAAGCCGACGTCGAAGAAGGCTTCATCGGCGAAGAGGATATCGACGACAACCTGGTTCCGCGGCCCCCGGTCGTGGCTGTCATGGGCCACGTCGACCACGGCAAGACCTCGCTGCTGGACGCCCTGCGCTCGGCCGACGTCGCCGGCGGCGAGCATGGCGGCATCACCCAGCACATCGGCGCCTATCAGGTGCGTCTGGCCGACGGCCAGGCCGTGACCTTCCTCGACACGCCCGGCCACGCCGCCTTCTCGGCGATGCGCGCCCGCGGCGCTGACGTGACCGACATCGTGGTGCTGGTCGTGGCCGCCGACGACGGCGTCATGCCGCAGACGGCCGAAGCCATCCAGCACGCCAAGGCGGCCGGCGCGCCGATCATCGTGGCGATCAACAAGATCGATAAGCCCGACGCCAATCCACAGCGGGTGATCAACGAGCTGCTGCAGCACGAGATCGTGGTCGAAAGCCTCGGTGGCGACACCCAGGTGATCGAAGTCTCGGCCCTGAAGAAGACCGGCCTGGAGAACCTCATCGAGGCGATCCTGGTGCAGGCCGAGATGATGGACCTGAAGGCCAACCCGGACCGCACCGCGGACGGCACGGTCATCGAGGCCAAGCTCGATCGCGGTCGCGGCGCGGTTTCGACCGTGCTGGTCAAGCGCGGCACCCTGAAGCGCGGCGACATCGTCGTGGCCGGGGCCAATTTCGGCCGCGTCCGCGCCCTGCTCAACGAACGCGACGAGCAACTCGACTCGGCTGGTCCGTCCGTGCCGGTGGAGATCCTCGGCCTGGACGGCACGCCCAGCCCGGGCGAGCCCTTCGCGGTCGTGGAGAACGAGGCCCGCGCCCGCGAGCTGACCGAGTACCGGACCCGTGTGAAGCGCGAGAAGGCCGGTTCGCCGGTCGCTGGCGGCGTCACCATGGCCGACTTCATGGCCAAGCTTCAGGACAAGAAGATCTCGGAGCTGCCGGTCATCATCAAGGCGGACGTGCAGGGTTCGGCCGAAGCCATCGTGGGCTCGCTGGACAAGCTGGCCACCGACGAGGTCCGTGCGCGGATCATCCTGCAGGGCGCCGGCGCGATCAGCGAAAGCGACGTCATGCTGGCCAAGGGTTCGGGCGCGCCGATCATCGGCTTCAACGTCCGCGCCTCGAAGCAGGCCCAGACCCTGGCCGAACGTGAAGGCGTCGAGATCCGCTACTACGCGATCATCTACGACCTGATCGACGACATCAAAGGCGTGCTCTCGGGCATGCTGGCGCCGGAGCAACGCGAAACCTTCCTGGGCAACGCGCGCGTCCTGCAGGTGTTCGACATCACCAAGGTCGGCCGGGTCGCCGGTTGCCGGGTCACCGAGGGCGTGGTTCGCCGCGGCGCTCGCGTCCGGATCATCCGCGAGGACATCGTCGTCCTCGAACTCGGCACGCTCAAGACCCTCAAGCGCTTCAAGGACGAAGTCACCGAGGTCGGGTCCGGCGTCGAGTGCGGGATGTTCTTCGAGGGCTTCCAGGATATCAAGGAAGGCGACGTCATCGAGTGCTTCAACCTCGAAGAGGTCGCGCGCAGCCTCTAGGCCGCTCGGCATCCAAGTCATCAGGCCCCCGGGAAACCGGGGGCCTTTTGCGTTTCGGAGCCAATCGGCGCGGTGGGCATTCCCCCAGGCGGAGCGCAACCCAGGAGGCGTCATGCGTCCATGTCTCGCCACCGCCCTCGGGGCGCTGGTCATCGCGGCCTGCGCCGTTGGGCCGGTCGGCAACCGCGATGTCCCGGAACCGGCCAAGCCCGTCGAGATGAGCCGCTATCTCGGCCGCTGGTACGAGTTCGCCCGTTACGAGAACAGCTTCGAGCGCGGCTGCGAGGCGGTCACCGCCGAATACGCCGCCCTGCCTGACGGCGAGGTGTCGGTGAAGAACACCTGCCGCGAGGCTTCGGTCCGCGGCCCGATCAAGGTGTCGGAAGGCAAGGCCCGGCCGGCCGGTGATCGCCTGGGCGCGAAGTTCAAGGTGTCATTCTTCGGCCCAGCTTTGCTGACCAACTACTGGGTGCTCGACCGCGGCGAAAACTACGATTGGGCGATCGTCGGCGAGGGCTCGGGCCGATTCCTCTGGCTGCTGACACGTGAGCCGCGGCCGTCGCAAGCCGAACGCATCGCGCTGTTGGCGCGGACGGAGGCCCTGGGATACGACACCGACATGCTGCGCTACACCCAACATATGGCGACCCCCTGATGAGAGTTCTGATCCTGGCGCTGGCCGCGCTTGTCCTTTCGGGCTGCGCCACCGCCCAACGCTATGACGCCGCCGCCGACGTGCACGCGCTGCTGGTTTCGATCCGCGACAACGACAAGGCCGCCTTCGAGGCGCATGTCGACCGCCCGGCGCTGAAACGCCAGATCGAGGGCCGGATGATGGCGGAGGCGCGCAAGTCCGGCGCGAACGACGGGCTGGCCGCCCTGGGGGCGCTGATCGCCCCGACCCTGGCCGACCTCGCCGGCGAGGCGTTGATCCAGCCGAACGTGTTCCGCTCGGTCGCAGCCTACTACGGCTATGACGCGGCCCAGCCGCTGCCCGGTCCCATGGTGATCGGCGGTCAGCTTAAAGCTGTTGGCGAAGGGCAGGTCTGCGTGCCGCGCAAGAAGGACGGGCCTTGCCTGCTGACCTTCACCGAGCAGCAGGGGACCTGGCGGCTGTCGGGCTTCGAGGGCGATCTTTCGATGCTGCGCACCAAGGCTCGATAGGGCTAAGCTCCCCTCGCCGAACGGCGTTAGGGGAGGGTGCGATGGGCTACGAAGCGGCGCTGGCGCAGTACGAGAAGTTCGCATTCGACGACGGGCGCTGGACCCGCAACGTCTACAAGCGCGGCTCGGGGCCGGCTGTGATCGTCATCCACGAGATGCCAGGCCTGCATCCGCTGGTCATCCGCTTCGCGGACCGCATCGCCGCGGCCGGCATGACCGCCTACTGCCCGCACCTGTTCGGCGAGCCGGGCCGCCCGGCCAGTCACCCGCTCGGGGCCCTGACCATGCTCGGCGGCATCTGCATCCGGCGCGAGTTCAACGTCTGGGCCGCCGACAAGTCGAGCCCGATCGTCGAATGGCTGAAGGCGCTGTCGCGCAAGGCCCACGCCGAATGCGGCGGCAGGGGCGTCGGCGCCGTCGGCATGTGCTTCACCGGCGGCTTCGCCTTGGCGATGATGACCGAGCCATCGGTCGTCGCCCCCGTGCTGTCGCAGCCCTCGTTGCCGCTGGGCGCCAGCAAGCCGCAGCGGGCCGCCGGGATCGGCGCCTCGCCGGCCGAGGTCTCCTGCGCGCGCAAGCGGTTCGAAGAGGAGGGGCTGTCGATGATCGGCCTGCGTTTCTACGGCGACCCGTTCGTGCCGGACGCGCGGTTCGACACCTACCGGCGTGAGTTCGGGGACAAGTTCGAGGCGATCGAGATCGACCCCAAGGACGCCGCGCCCGGCGGCCTGAAGCATCCCCATTCGGTGCTGACCATCAATCTGGCCGAAGACGGTCCGACCAAGGAAGCCGAACGCCGGGTCCTTGCGTTCTTCCGAGAGCGGACCGGCGCGGGCTAGACTTCTTGACCTCGCGCGCCTAGAAGCGCGCCCTTCTCCTGAGCCGCCGCGTCCGATCCGCGCGCCAGGTCGTTAGAGGCAAGTCCATGAAACGCTCTTCCCCCAAGGGTCGCGCCGCCCCGGCGGGCCCGTCCCAGCGCCAGCTTCGCGCCGGCGAACTGATGCGCCACGCCCTGGTCGAGATCCTCCGCGAAGAGGACTTCAACGACGAGGCCCTCACCGGCGTGTCGGTCACGGTTACTGAAGTGCGGATGAGCCCCGACCTGCGCCATGCGGTCTGCTTCATCGAACCGCTGGGCGGCGAGCACGCCGACGATGTGGTCAAGGCGCTGAACCGCCACGCCAAGTTCCTGCGCGGTCGGCTGGGCCGGTCGATCGACATGAAATTCACGCCGGACCTGAAGTTCCTGCACGACGAGAGCTTCGACGAGGCCGCCCGCATCGGCCGGCTGTTCGACGATCCGCGTGTGGCCCAGGACCTGACGCCGCAGCCGCCGTCGGATTCCTGGAAGGATGAAGACTGATGGCGCGCCGCAAGAAGGGCGATGCGATCTCGGGCTGGGTCAATCTGGACAAGCCCTACGACTTCGGTTCGACCCAGGCGGTCGGGCGAGTACGGCGGATTTTCAACGCCCAGAAGGCCGGTCACGCCGGAACCCTCGATCCTCTCGCCACCGGCATCCTGCCGATCGCGCTGGGCGAGGCGACCAAGACCGTCTCGTTCCTGATGGATGCGGACAAGGCCTACCGCTTCACCATCGAATGGGGGCGGACGACCGCCAGCTTCGACCGCGAGGGCGCGACAACCGCGACCTCTGATGTGCGCCCGACCCCTGAGCAGGTGGCGGCCGTGCTGCCGGAGTTCATCGGCGACATCCTGCAGGTCCCGCCCGCCTTCTCGGCGGTGAAGGTCGACGGCGAGCGCGCCTACGATCTGGCTCGCGCCGGCGAGACGGTGGAGCTGAAGGCGCGCGAGATCTCCATCTACAGCGCCCGGGTGATCGACGCCCCCGACGCCGACCACGTCGAGATCGCTGTCGAATGCGGCAAGGGCACCTATGTCCGCGCCATCGTCCGCGACATCGCCGAACGGCTGGGGGCCTGCGCCCATGTCAGCGCGCTGCGCCGCACCCGCGTCGGCCCGTTCGACGAAGACTCCGCGATAACGCTGGAATTGTTGGAAGATTTGGGCCATAAGGCCCGCTGCTTGGAGGCATTGCTTCCGGTCGAGACCGCCCTGGACGACATCCCGGAGCTGGCCGTGACCACCGAAGACGCCTTCAAGCTGAAGCAGGGACGGCCGATCGTTCTCGTTCCCCGACAGGTCGAAGCGCTGAAGGCCCGGCTAAGCCCCGGGGCCCGAACCGTTTCAGCTATGGAGGGCGGATCGATCGTGGCGCTCTGCGAGATGCGTGCGGGCAAGCTCGAGCCCTCGCGGGTCTTTCATCTGGAAAAGAGCGGAGACTAACCGATGTCGATCACGCTTGAGCGTAAAGCTGAGCTCATCAAGACCCACGGCCGCACCGAAGGCGACACCGGCAGCGCCGAGGTCCAGGTGGCTATTCTCTCGGAACGGATTTCGAACCTGACCGAGCACTTCAAGACCCACAAGAAAGACAACCACTCGCGTCGCGGCCTGCTGAAGCTGGTCTCCGCGCGTCGTTCGCTGCTCGACCACCTGAAGAAGTCCGACGAGGGCCGCTATCAGGCGCTGATCGAAAAGCTGGGCCTGCGCCGCTAAGGACCGAGAGGTCAGCCCCCGGGAAACCGGGGGCTTTGCGTATCAGGTCAACACTACTGCGCCGCTTCCTTCGCGACAGGCCGAAGGGAACAAAGCGGCGATCCGGGCGGTCCAAGTCAGGGGCGCCCGCTACACGCCGAGGGTTCCACAGCAATCCTCATCGCCTGATCGTCTGGAGAGGATTTCGGAACCCCGACCCTGTCCGCCCCCGTTGGGAATACGCCCGCGGGATGAGAAAGAAGCGAAATGTTCGATATCAAACGCAAGACCATCGAGTGGGGCGGCAAGACGCTGACCCTCGAAACCGGCCGCATGGCCCGCCAGGCCGACGGCTCGGTGCTGGCCACCTACGGCGAGACCATGGTGCTGGCCACCGCCGTCTTCGCCAAGAGCGCCAAGCCGGGTCAGGACTTCTTCCCCCTGACCGTCAACTACCAGGAAAAGTTTTACGCCGCGGGCAAGATCCCCGGCTCCTTCCCCCGTCGCGAAGGCGCGCCGAGCCAGAAGGAAACCCTCACCTCGCGCCTGATCGACCGTCCGATCCGCCCGCTGTTCGCCAAGGGCTTCAAGAACGAAGTCCAGGTCGTCACCACCGTGCTGGCGCATGACCTTGAGAACGACCCGGACGTCGTCGCCATGGTCGCCGCCTCGGCCGCCCTGGTGATCTCCGGCGCCCCGTTCATGGGCCCGATCGGCGCCGCCCGCGTCGGCTACATCAACGGCGAGTACGTCCTCAACCCGACCCTCGACGAGATGAAAGAGTCGGCCATGGACCTGGTCGTCGCTTCGACCAGCGACGCGGTCATGATGGTCGAGTCGGAAATCCAGGAGCTCAGCGAAGATGAGGTCCTGAAGGGCGTCATGTTCGCCCACAACGGCATCCAACCGGTGATCGACGCGATCATCGAACTGGCCGAGCACTCCGCCAAGGAGCCCTTCGAGTTCACCCCGGACGACACCGACGCCATCAAGGCCGACGTGAAGAAGCTGATCGGCAAGGATCTGGCCGCGGCCTACAAGATCGTCGCCAAGGGCCAGCGTCACGACGCCGTCTCGGCCGCGAAGGCCAAGGCGACCGAGAAGTTCGGCAAGTCCGACGCCAACCCGACCGGCGTCGACCCGGCCAAGCTGGGCGGCGTGTTCAAGGAGCTGGAAGCCGACGTCGTCCGTCGCAACATCCTGGACACCGGCATCCGCATCGACGGTCGCACCGTCGACAAGGTCCGCCAGATCGTCTCGGAAGTCGGCGTGCTGCCGCGCGCTCACGGCTCGGCCCTGTTCACCCGTGGCGAAACCCAGGCCCTGGTGGTCGCCACCCTGGGCACCGGCGACGACGAGCAGCTGATCGACGCGCTTGAAGGCAAGTACTACGAGAAGTTCATGCTGCACTATAACTTCCCGCCGTTCTCGGTCGGGGAGACGGGCCGCATGGGCGCTCCGGGCCGCCGCGAAGTCGGCCACGGCAAGCTGGCCTGGCGCGCGATCCGCCCGATGCTGCCGAAGAACGAGGACTTCCCCTACACGATCCGCCTGGTCTCCGAGATCCTGGAGTCCAACGGTTCGTCGTCGATGGCCTCGGTCTGCGGCTCGTCGCTGGCGCTGATGGACGCGGGCGTTCCGCTGAAGAAGCCGGTCTCCGGCATCGCCATGGGCCTGATCCTGGAATCGGACGGCTTCGCGGTCCTGTCGGACATCCTGGGTGACGAAGATCACCTGGGCGACATGGACTTCAAGGTCGCCGGCACCGAGGACGGCATCACCTCGCTGCAGATGGACATCAAGATCGCCGGCATCACCGAAGCGATCATGAAGCAGGCGCTGGAGCAGGCGAAGGGTGGCCGCAAGCACATCCTCGACGAAATGGCCAAGGCCATGGAAGCCCCGCGCGCCGAGCTGGGCGAGTTCGCCCCGAAGATCGAAACCATGAAGATCGCGGTCGACAAGATTCGTGAAGTCATCGGTTCGGGCGGCAAGGTCATCCGCGAAATCGTGGAAAAGACCGGCGCCAAGGTCGACATCGGCGACGACGGCACCATCAAGATCGCGGCTGCCGAGCAGGCCAAGATCGATGCGGCCCGCGAGTGGATCAAGTCGATCGCTTCGGAGCCGGAAATCGGCGCCATCTACACTGGCAAGGTCGTGAAGATCGTCGACTTCGGCGCCTTCGTGAACTTCTTCGGCGCCAAGGACGGCCTGGTGCACGTCTCGCAGATCTCCAGCGACCGCGTCGCCAAGGTCTCGGACGTGCTGCAGGAAGGCCAATCCGTGAAGGTCAAGCTCCTGGGCTTCGACGATCGCGGCAAGACCCGCCTCAGCATGAAGATCGTCGACCAAGAAACCGGCGAAGACCTGTCCAAGAAGGACGAGTCGGCCGCCGAAGAAGCCTAAGGCTTCCAAGTCGGAACAAAATCGGGAAGGGCGGTCGCGGCGACGCGGCCGCCCTTTTCGTTTGTCGCTGGGGCGCTAGGCTGGCGGCATGTGCAACGAATTCCAGCGCCACAAGCTGCTCAAGGACGCCATCGAGGAGTTCGATCGCCGCGGCCTGCCGTTGTTCCGATGGAAGGACGGCATGATCCCCAACATGCTGGACGCCCAGCCGACGATCCGCATCCGTGACAGCGCCTTCGTCGTCCGTGGAACGGGCGAGGGCCTGGAGGGGGCGATGATGACCTGGGCCTGGCCGGGCCCGCGTGGCGCGCCGGTGTTCAACTTCCGCTCGGAGGGCCGCGATTTCTCGCGCAGCGACCGGGTGCTGGTGCTCGCCGACGGGTTCATCGAGTACACAACCCCCGCCGCCCCCGTGAAGCTCAAGGACCGCCACCTGTTCACCATGGCCGGCGAGTCCTGGTTCTGGATCGCCGGGATCGTCAAGGAGGGCTGCTTCAGCCTGTTGACCACCGCGCCAGGTCCCGACGTCGCGCCCTATCACGACCGCCAGATCGTCACCTTGGCGCCGGACCAGGGCATGACCTGGCTCAATCTCTCGCAGCCGGAGCAAGCGATCCTGCGGCCCTCGCCAGCGGGAGCCTTCCAGGTCCGCACGCTGCGCAAGGACGGCGTCGTTCAGGCCGGCTAAGGTCTCAGACGCTCACTGGTCCGCGTTCCAACGCCTCGCGGACGGCCATGCCCAATTGCTCGGCGCGGAACGGCTTGCGCAGCAGCGGCCAGGTCATGGCTTCGGCCCCCTCGCCGAGTCGCTCGCCGGCATAGCCGCTGGTCAGCACGATCGGCAGCCGGGCGTCACGGGCGCGTGCGGCCCGCGCCAATTCTACGCCGCTCATGCCGCCCGGCATGACGATGTCAGAGATCAGCAGGTCGAAGCGTTCGCCCGCCTGCAGACGGCCCAGCGCAGTCGGGCCGTCCGGAGCGCCCTCCACCCGACAGCCGAAATCGGTCAGCAGGCTCTCGGTCACCGCTCGCACGGCGGCGTCGTCCTCGACCAGCAGCACCCGGGCGCCCCGCGCCCATTCGCCCTCGTCGGGCGTCGCCGGGGCTGGCTGGCTGGCGGCCTCGGCCGCCGCGGCCGGCAGGTAGAGCGTGACCGTGGTGCCAAAGCCGATGGAAGACGAGATCGCCGCGGCCCCGCCGACCTGCTTGATGAAGCCGTAGACCTGGGCGAGCCCAAGCCCGGTGCCCTTGCCCACGTCCTTGGTGGTGAAGAACGGCTCGAACGCCCGGGCGAGGATCTCCGGGGTCATGCCCGCGCCATTGTCCGAGACGGCCACTGTCACATAGTCGCCGGCCGCGGCCCCCGCGACCTCGCCATCGGCCAGTCGCCGCTGCTGCAGGGCGATCTCGATGTCGCCGCCGCGCAGCGGCGCGGCGTCGGCGGCGTTGACCACCAGGTTGAGCAGCGCAGCCTCGAACTGGGCCGGGTCAAGCCGGCTCCAGCCGACCGGGCCGTCCTGGCGGATGGTCAGGTTCACGTCCTCGCCGATCGCACGACGCACCAGCGGCTCGATCTGCTCGATCAGCCCGGGCACGTCGACGAGTTCGAGCTTCAGTTCCTGCCGGCGTGAGAACGCCATCAGCTGGCGGACCAACTGCTCGCCCCGCCGCCCGGCGGCCAGCGCCGCCTCGGCCAACCGGGTGACCCGCGAGCGGTCGTCCGGGTGCTGCAGGATCATGTCCAGCCCGCCGATCACCACCGTGAGCAGGTTGTTGAAATCGTGCGCGACGCCGCCAGTCAGCCGCCCTACGGTCTCCAGTCGCTGGGCCTGGGCCAGGGCCGCCTCGGTCTCGGCGCGCTCGGCCAGGCTGCGCTCCAGTTCGCGAGAGCGGACCGCGACCCGCTCCTCCAGTTCGGCGCGGGCCTGCACGACCTCGGTGATGTCGCTGCTGGTGCCGAACCAGCGGGTGACGCGACCATCCTCGCCGCGGACGGCCGAGGCGCGGGCGCCCATCCAGCGCCAAACCCCGTCATGCCGCCGCAACCGGTACTCGACGTCGTAGGGCAGGCCGCCGTTCACCGCCTGGACCCAGGCCTGAGCGACGGCGTCGCGGTCCTCTGGATGGATCGAGTCCTGCCAGCCGGTGTCGAATTGGCGTTCGGCGGGGATGCCGGTGAATTCTATCCATTGCGGGCTGAGATAGTCGCAATAGCCGTCGCCACGGGTCGACCAGATCAATTGCGGCAGGCTGTCGAGCAGAGCGCGGACCCGCGCCTCGCCGGTGCGCAGGGCCTGCTCCGACTGGCGCTGGGCGGTCACGTCGCGGAACGTGACCGCCAGCCCCCCGGGCAGCCGCACGCCGCTCGAGGCGATGAACACTGCGCGCCCGCCGACGATGCGACGCACCTCGGTGTCGTCTGAGCCGCCCGTTTGGTAGAGGGCCGTCATGCGCTCGACCATCATCCGTCCGTTGTCGTCAGGCAGGACGTCCAGGATCCGCCGGCCCCTCATGCCGCGGCCGTCCGCCAGGGCCATCTTCTCGGCGGCCCGGTTGGCGTAGGTGCAGTGGAAGTCGATGATCTGTCCGTTCTCGCGCACCGGCTCGACGATGACGAAGCCGTCGCGGGCTTGTTCCTGGAAGATGCGGAAACGTTCTTCGGCCTCCACGCCGCGCAGGACCGCAATGCGGATCGCGCGGCCGATCAGCACGGTCGTGGCCGCGGTGATGATGAAGATCGCCGTGAACAGGCCCTGCTGCGCGTCGAGCCACAGGCCCGCCACCAGCAAGGCGCTGACCAGCGTCGCGGCCAGTCCGCCGCGCGCGCCGGCCACCAGGGTGGCGAACAGCACGGCGGGATAAAAGGTCATGTAGTTGGGGGGATCGGCCATTACCGCGCCGCAGGCGACGCGCAACAGGGCGGCGCCGACGACGGCGCCGAGCGCCGCTCCATAAGCGATGACGGGGCGCTCCATAGCGGTGGCGAACCGCTGCGCCCATCGACCCATCATGGCGCTTTCTAAGCCCCCCACGAAGTTCCGGGCGATACGGAACGCCTAAAAGACCGCGAGGTAAAGCGTCACTGAAAAGTCACGAGGGCCGCCGGGTCGGGCGGCCCTCGCCGGGCTGCTTAGCGGGGGGGGGGGGGGGGGGGGGGGGGGGGGGGGGGGGGGGGGGGGGGGGGGGG
>NZ_JAPMTQ010000071.1:0-11189 GCF_026411515.1 Phenylobacterium sp. 58.2.17
GACAGCCGCCGCACCGGCCGCGCCGCGCCGCATCGCCGAACCGGCCGCCGTCGCGACCGCCGCGCCGACCCCGGTGCCGTCGCCGGTGCGCTATGTCGAGGAAGCACCGGGCACCGCCACGGTGCTGACCCTGGGCGCCCACATGTGCAAGTGGCCGATCGGCGATCCGTCGAGCGACAGCTTCACCTTCTGCGGCCGCCGGCAGGACGAGGGCCCCTACTGCATGGAGCACGCCCGCGTCGCCTATCAGCCGGTGCAGACCAAGAAGCGCGGCGGCGCCAACGAACTGGCCCGCTCGCTGCGCCGGTACATCTGATCCGGGGGGATGGGTTCGGGGCGCGCCTGTCGATGGCTAGCTGTCGACAGGCGCGCCCTAACTTCTTTTCGGCGGCGCACGCCGCTATGTCTGCCCTATGACCGACGTCGCGACCGACTCCGACAGCAACGCCAAGGCCTATTCGGTCTCTGAACTCGCGTTCGCGCTGAAGCGCACGCTGGAGGACGCCTACGGGTTCGTGCGCCTGCGCGGCGAACTCTCCAAGGTCACCCACCATTCCAACGGCCACGTCTATCTGACCATCAAGGACGAGCGCGCCGCCATCGACGGCGTCGTCTGGAAGGGCTCGGTCAAGAATCTCTCCATCCGCCCGCAACAGGGGATGGAGGTCGTGGTCACCGGCAAGATCACCACCTATCCGGCCGGCTCGCGCTACCAGATGGTCATCGAGACCATGGAGGCGGCCGGCGTCGGCGCGCTGCTGGCCCAACTCGAGCGCCTGAAGGCCAAGCTGCATGGCGAGGGCCTGTTCGATCAGGCTCGCAAGCGGCCGCTGCCGACCATGCCGGCCGTGGTCGGCGTCATCACCAGCCCCACCGGCGCGGTGATCCGCGACATCCTGCACCGCATCCGCGACCGCTGGCCCTGCCGGGTGATCGTCTGGCCGGTCGTCGTCCAAGGCGACGCCGCCGCCGGGCAGGTCGCCAACGCCATCGCCCGCTTCAACGCCATGGCGCCCGACGGGCCTGTGCCGCGCCCCGACGTGCTGATCGTGGCCCGCGGCGGCGGTTCGGTCGAGGACCTCTGGGCCTTCAACGACGAGGGCCTGGCGCGCGCGGTGGCGGCCGGGACGATCCCGCTGATCTCGGCCGTCGGGCACGAGACCGACACCACCCTGATCGACTTCGTGTCCGACCGCCGCGCCCCGACGCCGACCGCCGCCGCCGAGATGGCCACGCCGGTGCTGGCCGAGTTGAAGGCCTATATCGGCGACCTTTCGGGCCGCCTGCACCGGTGCGGCGGGCGGACGGTCGAGGACCGCCGCGGCCGGGTCGAGCACGCCGGCCGCGCGTTGGCCCGCGTCCCCGACTTGGTGGAGATGGCCGCCCAGCGCTTCAACCTGGCCTCCAGCCGGCTGGGCGCGGGACTGTCACGCAACGTGGCGGCGCACCACACCGACCTGGTGCGGGTCTCCTCGCGGCTGTCGCCGGGCCTGTTGCAACGGCCCCAGCAGGTCCACGCCGACCGCCTGGCGCGGCTGGTGGTCCGCCTGAAGCCGGCAATGACCCGCGGCCTGGACCGCACCGCCGAGCGGCTCTCCAGCCTTTCAAAGCTCTACGTTTCGGTCGATCCGAGCGCGCCGCTGAAACGGGGCTTCGCCCGGGTGCACCGCGCCGACGGCTCGCTGGTGCGGGAAGGCGCCACCCTGGCCAGCGGCGAAGGCGTGCGGCTGGTCTTCGCCGACCAGAGCCGCGAGGCGACCATCGACGGGACGCCCAGCGCCGCGCCGCCCGTGACGCCGACGCCGGCCGCGAAGCCCGCGCGCACCGCCAAACCGCCGCCCGCCCCCTCCAACCAGGGCGACCTGTTCTGACCGCATCGCAGCGGCGAAGTCAGGCGGCGCCCTGTTCTCGCCGCCTCCGGCGCGCTACATAGATTTCCATGAACGCCCACGACCGCGACCTCACCGGCTCCGATATCGCCTCGCTCCACTATGGCGACGGCGAATTCGTCGTGCTCAAGCCGGGACGCTACGTGATCTGCGCCGTCTCCAAGGTGAAGATCCCGGTGGAGGCCCTGCGCTACTGGAATCCAGCCCTCCAGGAAGCCTACGCCACGCCGGTCGAAGCGCTGGCGCGGTGGAAGGCGCTGCATCCCTGACGGCGTGCTGAACCGCCGCACGGCGGTTCTCGGGCTGGCCTCCGCCGCACTCGCCGCGCCGATCCAGGCCGCCGACCTGGCGCTGAGCGGGCGCATGCAGCAGAGCGGCTTCGCCATCGGCCGCACCACGCCGCGCGCGAAGGTGTTCCTCGACGGCCAGATGGTCGCTCGCGCTTCCGACGACGGGTTCTTCTATCTCGGCTTCGACCGCGACGCCGGCCCCCGCGCGCAGGTGCGCATCGACGCCCGCGGCGCGGACCTGACGCGCCACCTGCAAATCGACCGCGCCGAGTACGACATCCAGCGCATCAAGGGCCTGCGGCGGGTCTATCAGGGCCAGGCCAGTCCCGAACTGGAGGCGCGCATCGCCGAGGAAAGCCGCCGCAAGGCCGCCGCCTTCGCCAGCGTCACCGATCGGGACGACTTCAGGACAGGTTTCTCAGCGCCGCTGCGCGACTTCCGCGTCACGGCGCGGTTCGGCGGCCAGAGGATCGTCGACGGACGGCCGCGCCCGCCGCACTACGGCATCGACCTGGCCGCCCCGACCGGCACGCCGGTGACCGCTCCGGCTGGGGGACTGGTGGTGCTGGCCGACCCGCGGATGCTGTACGAGGGCGGTATGGTCATGATCGACCACGGCCAGGGCGTGGTCTCGGCCTATCTTCACCTCAGCAGCGTCGACGTCGCCGGCGGCCAGAGCCTGGCGCGCGGCCAGCGCATCGGCGCGGTCGGGTCGACGGGCCGGGCCACCGGCCCGCACCTCTGCTGGCGGCTGAAGTGGCGCGGGCGGCACATGAACCCGATGCTGATGGTCGGCGTTCCCGGACCTGCCTAGCAATTCCGATCCGATCGGATCGGACTTGCTCATGAACCTATTGAATTTAGCGCACGTTCTTCGCCGAACCGGCGACCACTTCGGCAGAATATGTTCTAGCGATTGCGCCGATAGGTCTCGTTGGGCCAGCGCTTGTGGGTCCAGAACCACTCGGCCGGACGCTCGCGCACCCAGCCCTCGATCATGGCGTTGATCTTGCGCACCGCCGCCTCGATGTCGGCGGTGGTGTTGCCGGTATGCTCCAGGTGGATCGGCTCGTGCACCACCACCCGGAAGCGGGCCTTGCGCCCCCGCTGCACCGACATCGGCTGCAGCACCGTGTTGAAGCGCAGCGCCAGCCGCGACGGCCCCGGGGCGGTGTGGCAGGTGACGCCGAAGAACGGCGCAGCGACCCCGCCGTTGAACTTCTGGTCGTTCATCAGCGCCACGGACTCGCCGCGTCCGAGCGCCGCCAGCAGCTCGCGCGCACCGTCGCCGCCCTTCGGCGCGAAATAGCGGACCCCGTAGCGGAAGCGGTAGTCGCGCACCCGCTTTTCGACGTGCGGGTTGTTCATCGCCCGATAGGTGATCTGGCACTTCACCGGCGAGTTGACGATCGCCGCGGGCATCACCTCGAAGTTCGCGAAGTGACCCGAAACGAACACCACCGGTTCCTGATTGGCGGCGATCTCGTCGAAACGCTGGCCGTTCACGATCTCGACCCGATCGGGCGCGCCGATGATCCGGTCCATGATCAGCAGTTCCAGGAAGGTGCGGCCGGTATTGTCCCACTGCGCCTTCAACAGATCGGCGATCTCCGCGTCCGAGGCCTGCGGGAACGCGATGCGCAGATTGGTCTCGGCCACCTTCTGGGCGCTGGTCAGCGGGCCGAGGGTCTTGAAGAACCAGGCGCCGAAATCTGACACCAGGTCGACCGGCAGCATTCGCGCGAAGGCGATCACCACATCGAAGGCCAGGGCCTCCAACCGCCACAAAAGATCCTGCGCCACCGGGGGCTTAGCCTGCGTCATGCCCTCTACTAGTCGCGTCGTTCCCTGTCGCGCAACGCGAACAGCGCTCGCTTGGCGCGCGACTTGCGAAATTCAACACAGGTCGTCTCGCTTTGAGACGGGCGGCAAGCAGAAGGACCGGGAGCGATGGAACCCATGGGCAGCAACATCGACGTTCACCTGGGCAAAAGGCTGCGCCGGCGGCGGCGCCTGCTGGGCCTGACCCAACAACAGCTGGCCGGCGCGTGCGGCGTGCGGTTCCAGCAGATCCAGAAATATGAATGTGGCGCCAACCGCATTTCGGCGGCCCGCCTGTGGCAGCTGTCAGAAGCGCTGGAAGTGCCGGTCGGCTACTTCTACGACGGTCTGGCGGACGCTGCGCAGCGCGAGCAAGCGCTGGGCGAAGGTCCCGGCGAGGCCGGCGGCGAAGTCCTGGGCAGCAAGGAAACCCTGGATCTCATCCGCGCCTACTACCAACTCGGCGAGCGTCCGCGCCGCCGCCTGCTCGACCTCGCCAAGTCGCTGAACGGCGAACACGAAGCGGCCTGACGTCAGACTGCTTGCGCCCGACCCAGCGATCCCCGACAGGGGATTTCGCGGAGGCCGGCGGCAGGGTAAAGCGGATGCCATGCCCGCCCTAGCCGCCGGCCGTCTGGCCGAACTCGACGCATTCCTCCTCGAACTCAACGCCGCCGCGGCGCGCGTGACGCTGCCCTACTTCCGGTCCGACCACGGGCTGGAGGACAAGGGCGGCATGCGCGGCTTCGACCCCGTCACCGCCGCCGACAAGGGCGCGGAGGCCGCGATCCGCGAACTGATCGCCGCCCGCTTTCCGGAACATGGCGTCATCGGCGAGGAGTACGGCGAAGACCGCCCCGACGCTGAATTCGTGTGGGTGCTCGATCCCGTGGACGGCACACGCGCCTTCGTCGCCGGACTGCCGCTCTGGACGACGCTGATCGGCCTGCGCCACCAGGGCCGCCCGGTCCTCGGCTCCATCGGCCAACCATATCTGGACGAGGTCTTCATCGGCCACGCGGGCGGATCGCGCCTGATGGCCCGCGGGGAGGTCACCCCCCTGAAGGTTCGCGCCTGTCCCAAACTGACCGACGCGACCATCGCCACCACCGATCCCGAGGCCTGTTTCGACGGCGCCGAACTGGGCGCCTGGACCCAGGTGCGCGCCGCCGCGCGGCTGGCGCGGTTGGGCTGCGACGCCTACGCTTACGCCATGGTCGCCATGGGCAAGATGGACATGGTGATCGAGGCGGGGCTGAAGTCCTGGGACATCGAATCCGCCATCCCCCTGATCGAAGGGGCCGGCGGCCTGGTCACCAACTGGCGCGGCCAGCCGGTCGGGCAGAACGGCGGCCAGATCGCCATCGCCGGCGACCGGGCCTGCCTCGACGAGGCCCTGGTCGCCCTGCGCCGCTCGGCGAAATAGCTACTTCTTCGCGGCCGGAGCCTTCTTGGCCGCCGGCTTAGCGGCGGCCTTCGGCTTGGCGGCGGCCTTCGGAGCCGCGGTCTTCGGAGCCACGGCCTTGGCCGCCGGAGCCTTCGCTGCGGCGGGCTTCGCCGCCGCCTTGGGAGCGGCCTTGGCGGCAGGCTTGGCTTTCGGCGCCGCTTCGGCCTTCGGCTTCACCGCCTTGGGAGCCGCAGCCGCCTTGGGCGCAGCGGCCTTCGCAGCAGGTTTGGGGGCCGCCTTCGCCGCGGGTTTGGCGGCCGGGGCCGCCTTGGGCTTCACGGTGGTCGCCGACTTGGCGGCGGGCTTGGCTTCGGCCTTCGGCTTCGGCGCCGCCTTGGGCTTGGCGGGCGCCTTCGGCGCGGCCGACTTGACCTCTACGACTGCGGCCGGAGCGGCCGGGGCGGGTTCGGCGGCCTTGGGCGCAGGGGCCGGCGCGGGTTTGACCTCGGCGACCGGAGCCGGAGCGGGCGCGGACGCCGGCGCTGCGGCGGTCGTGGGCGCCGGCGCCACAGGCTTGGGCGCAGCCGGTGCGGGGGCCGAGCGGCCCAGCAACGCGTCCAACGCACGCAGGAAGATGTTCCGCATTGTGTCCGTCTCCATGAGAATTTCGTGGAACGCGCCGGCTACATTGATGAACTCGCCCGCAGGCAGGTTCCTCGCGGCCGCACGCTGGGCGGTGTTGTCGACGAGTCGATCCTGTTCGGCCGACACGATGACGACCGGAATCGTCACGCTTTTCAAGGTCTCGGGCCGCGACAGGTAGGCGGTGGCCTTGAGCGCGAAGTCGATCCAGCCCCAGGTGGGCCCGCCCAGGTCCAGCTTTGGTTCGGCGCGCACCTGGGCCTTGGCGCGCTCGTAGCGCGTGCGGTCGTGGGTCAGGACGTTGGTTTCGAAGGTCTCCGCCGGCCCGGCCGGACGCGCATAGGCGCCGCCCCGCCCGAGCAGGACATTGAGACCGGCCATCAGCCGCGCCGCGGTCGGCGAAGTCTTGCCCAGTTGAAGTCCCAGCATCGGCGCGCAGAGGATCGCGCCCTGGAACCGGGCCGCCTCGCCCTTGGCCAGCGCCAGCAGCGTCAGGCAGCCGCCCATCGAATGGCCGATGGCGAACCACGGTTGCGGCAGCCGGCTCTCATAGGCGGCGAGCAGGGCGTGATAGTCGGCCAGGAACGCGTCATAGCCCCGGGCGTGGCCGGCCAATCGGTCGGAAAGCTCGCGATGCGACAGCCCCTGGCCGCGCCAATCGTGGGCCAGGACCACATAGCCGCGGCCGGTGAGGTCCTCGATGACCTCGAAATACTTTTCGATCGGCTCGGTGCGTCCTCCGCTGAGCACGATGGAGCCGCGGACCGCGCCGCGGGCTGGGAACAGCGCGGCCCGAAGCCGGGCCTTTCCCGCGCCCTCGAACCAGGCCGCCTCGGCGCCGGCCGGAACCGGCGCGCTTGGAATGGAAATCAAAGGCGCCGGCGACATGCTCATCCCAGTTTGGCGAACAAGGCCTGCATCTGCGGCTGCAGCGACATGGCCAGGCCCATATCCGACACCTTGAGCCGGCCGGTGATGACCGCGGTCATCGGGTTGAGCTCGCCCGCACCCAGCGCCTTGAGGTCCTTGCGGCTGATCGAAACCGTCAGGTCGGCCGGCTTGTCCTCGTTGGTCACCGAGGCGCCGTCGATATGGATGAAGCCTTCGCCGCGCAGGTCGACCTTGAACGTCCTGCCCAGGCCGGAGTCCTCGCCCACGGCGGCCGCCACGCGCTGGGTCAGTTCCTCAAGTGTCGTCGTCATACGCACCGCCTCACATCGTCGTGAGCGGCAGCTTCGCCTCAAGCGCGAGCCAAGTAAACGGCTCAGCCAGGGTTTGAGCGGCGATTTCGTCGCAGGCTTGGTTAAGAGGCGGGCGGCGCCGCCGGACAGGTCTCGCTGACCCGCTTGGCGGTGGTGATGGCGTTGGCGCTGAGCGGCACCCCGGCATAGGTGGTGCTGATCTTGGCGTTCATGGTGAAGGTGGTCGGCGAGTAGGTGCCGGTCGCCTCGAGCGCGGCCTTGCTGCCGTTCTTGGTGGCGCAGGCGCCCTTCAGGCGAATCTTGCCATCCTTGAACACCCGGGTCGGGTAGTCGCACTTGTAGTGGCGATTGGACGGCCCCATCACGAATTTCGAGACCTCGGCCGGCGTGATGCAGCGCTTCTCGGTCTTGGTCTGGCTGACGATCGCCGAGACCTTGTTCGTCACGTCCCAGTAGCCCGGCAGGATCGTCTGTTCCTGGGCGGCGGCAGGCGCGGCCAGCAGCAGGACGGCGGGGATCAGGGCGAGCGGGGCGTGTCGGAGCATATCTGGCCTTTAGCGCATCGAGTTCAGGCCAGGCTAGCGGCTTGCAGGTGACTGCATGCTGACAGAACCGAGCGCCGGCCCGTTCATCTTGGGATGACAGCGCGCCGGATCAAGCGCATGTTGCGAACAACTCTCAACAAGAACGGGGAGAACACCCATGAAGACCCTCGATCTCGCCGGCCTCGATGAGCTCTATCGCCAGCCGGGCAAGCTGGTGCTCGACAAGGTTCTGGACCATGTCGAGAAACACGCCCGCGCCTTCATCGGCCTCTCGCCGTTCTGCGTGGTCAGTTCGGCCGGGCCGGACGGGGCCATCGACGTCTCGCCCCGCGGCGGCGAGCCGGGCTTCGTGCATGTCAGCGAGGACGGGCGGACGCTCTACCTGCCCGACCGGCCCGGCAACAACCGGCTCGACACCATCCGCAACCTGCTGTCAGGCCCCGGCCGCATCGGCCTGATGTTCATGATCCCCGGCTTCGACGACGTGCTGCGGGTCAATGGCCGGGCCAGCGCCACCGCCGATCCCGACCTGCTCGCCAAGTTCGTCGAGTTTGGCAAGACGCCGCGGCTAGTGCTGATGATCGCGGTCGAGGAAGCCTTCCTGCACTGTCCGAAGGCGATCATGCGCGCCCGCCTGTGGGAAGCCGACGCCCAGGTCGAACGCAGCGCCCTGCCCTCCGGCGCGGAAATGATCTTCGAGCAGCTGGAGATGGGAAAGGTCCCCGTCCCCAACGAGCAGATCATCGCCAGCTACAAGGAACAGCTCTAGCTGACCGGTTTCACCAGCCGCAGGGTCATGCGGTCGCTCTCGCCGATCGCATCGTAGGGCGCCCGGTCGAAGTTGGGGTCGGCCGGTTCGCCGCGCGGCGCGCTGAGCCGCACGGGCGGCAGGGTCCAGACCCCGAACGGGTGGTCGCGGTCGTCGGCCGGGTTGGCGTTGATCTCGCTGGTCTTGTCGAGGACGAAGCCGGCCTCCTGGGCCAGGCGCACGGCGTAGGCTTCCTGGACGTAGCCATTGGCGGCGAGCACGTCCTGCACCCCGCCGGGCGGGGCGCGGTGCTCCTCGATCCCTAGCACGCCCCCGGGCTTGAGGGCGGCGAAGGCGTCGCGGAACGCCTTCTCGGCGATGCCGGCCGCCATCCAGTTGTGCAGGTTGCGCAGGAACAGCACCAGGTCGGCGCTGGCGGCCGGGGCCACCGGGCCGCTGGTCGGGCCGAAGGCGGTGATCTCGACCTCGCCATAGATCTTCGGCTTGGCCTTGAGGCGCGCGCGGTAGGCTTCGACGATCTCGGTCGAGGCCGGGTCGGTCGGCTCGAGGTCGGCGGCGATCAACTTGCCTTTGTTGGCCGCCAGGTACGGCGCGAGGATGTCGGTGTACCAGCCGGCGCCGGGCCAGAACTCGACCACCGTCTGGCCCGGCTTCAGGCCCCAGAACTCCAGGGTCTCGACCGGATGTCGCCAGAGGTCACGCGCCTTGTCGGCCGCCAGACGCCAGTCGCCGGCGACCGCATCCTGCAGCGTCATGTTGCGCGCGGCTTTGGTCGGCGCAGGCTCGGCCTCGCCCTTCTTGCCGCACGCAGCCAGCGCCAGGGCGCCGATCAGAGCGCCCCGCCGCGAGAAAGTAGCCGCCGAACCTGCAAGAATACGCCGCATGTAAATTCCAAACCCGCCATCGTCCCGAGCGGCTTACCTGACCCGGGGCGATGGTCAAAGCGTGGCCCTACTGTTTGACGAACCGCAGGGTCATCCGGTCGCTTTCGCCAATGGCGTCGTACTTGGCGCGGTCGAAGCTCGGATCGGGCTTGTCGGCGGCCGGCGAGCGGCGAACCGGCGGCAGGGTCCAAACCCCGAACGGGTGGTCCTTGGTGTCCTTGGCGTTGGCGTTGATCTCGGACTTGGCGGCCAGCTTGAAGCCGGCCTTCTCGGCCGTGGCGATCACGAAGTCGGTCGCGACATAGCCGTCGGAGGCGCCCGGAACCTGGGCGCGGGTGGGGTCGGAGCGGTGCTCCTCGACCGCCAGCACGCCGCCGGGCTTCAGCACATCGTGGAAGTCCTTGAACACCTTGTCCAGCATGCCCGGCTGGCCCATCCAGTTGTGGATGTTGCGGGCGGTGATGACCACGTCCGCCGAGCCCGGCGCGCCAAGCGGACCCGAGACCGGACCAAAGCCGACATAGGTGATCGGGCCGAACTTGGCCTGGTCGGCGTACTTGGCCTCGAAGTCGGCCCGGCCCTTGCGCGCGCCGTCCGACAGCTTGGGATTGGCCAAGTCGGCGACGCCGGCGACATAGGTCCCGCCGGTGGCCTTGGCGTAGGGAGCCAGAATCTCGGTCCAGTAGCCCGAGCCGGGCGAGATTTCGATGACCGTCGCCTTGGGCTTCACGCCCCAGAATTCGAGGCTCTCATAGGGATGGCGCGCGGGGTCGCGGGCGACATGGTCGGCGCTGCGCTGCGGGCCGGCGATGGCGGCCTTCAGGGCCGCGTCTTCGGCCGACGCGATCGCCGGCTGGGCGATGACGGCGAGCGCCGCGGCAGTGGCGAGCGCGAACATACGGAGGGACATCTGCATCGTGCCTTCTGGTTGTTTTCCTGGACGCGGCGCAGCCTAGAGGGGCCCGCGCCGCTGACAACCCGGCTTGCGCGCTCGCGGGCCTGGCCATGCACGATTGTTGCCCGGCGTAGGTCTTGAACGGGACAAATCGCCTCCCACCTAGACATTCGAAGGCGCTGGTCATCCGGGCCTTCCGGACACAGGGCGAGGCCGAATGCGGCTCGCGTGCCGTCCGAACCACGCAACCTTGCTTAAGCCAAGAAGGTACAAACGCATGCGTACGATCGACTTCTCCCCGCTCTACCGCTCTGTCGTGGGCTTCGACCGCCTGGCCTCGCTGCTGGAGACCGCCAGCGCCGACGCCGCCGCCGGCTATCCGCCCTACAACATCGAGCGCACCGACGAGAACGCCTACCGCGTCGAGATCGCGGTCGCCGGCTTCCGTCCGGACGAACTGAACATCGAGGTCAAGGAGAACCTCCTGACCGTCCAGGGTCGCAAGGCCGCTAACGACGACCAGCGCCGGTTCCTCCACCGCGGCCTGGCCGAGCGCAACTTCGAGCGCCGGTTCCAGCTTGCCGACTACGTGGTGGTCACCGAGGCCAAGCTCGCCGACGGGCTGCTGTCCATCTCGCTGAAGCGTGAGCTCCCCGAGGCCCTGAAACCCCGCACGATCGCGATTTCGACCGCGACCGAAGCCAACCTGATCGAAGGCGAGAAGGCCGCCTAACCTCCCCCCGAGGCGGCTTCCAGCCCTCCGGGGGGGGGGGGGGGGGGGGGGGGGGCCCCCCCCCCCCCCCCCCCCGACGCCCCCCCCCCCCCCCCCCCCCCCCCCCCCCCCCCCCCCCCCCCCCCCCCCCCC
>NZ_JAPMTQ010000072.1:0-10972 GCF_026411515.1 Phenylobacterium sp. 58.2.17
GGGGGGGGTTTGCTGGGGTTGTTTTTGTTGTGGGGGGGGGGGTGGGGGTGGGTGCGGGGGGGGGCGGCGAGGCCGGCGAGCGGCTGCTGAAGCACGGCCTGATGCGGCTGGTCAAAGCGCTGCCGGTCAGCGTCGCCCCGGACGGCGGCCACGCCAGCCGCTGCCCGCGCGCGGCGCTGGAGCTGCTCTACGACCTGCGGATCCTGGACGACGCGCTGGAGCAGCGCGGCCGTCCGGCGCCCGAGGAGATGATGCGGGCCATCGACCGGCTGGCCGGGGCGGTGCGGTTCTTCACCCTGGCCGACGGGGCGCTGCCCGAGCTGCAGGGCGGCGAGGCCGGCACCCGGAGCTATGTGGCCGCGGTGCGGGCCGGCGAGGGCGGCGGGGCCGCCAAGCCGCCGGCGGCGCGCAACGGCTATCACCGGCTGCAGGGCCGCAGCCTGCAGATCCTGGCCGACGCCGCCGCCCCGGCCCAGGGCGCGTGGAGCGTCACCGCCTGCGCCCAGCCGCTGGCCATGGAGGTGCTGGCCGACGGCCGCCGGCTGATCGCGGCCAGCGCCTGGTCGCCGGAAGCCGCCGGTCCGCAGGCGTTGCGGCTGGTCGACGCCTCCTCGACCCTGTCGATCGCCGACGAGCCGTGCGGCGAGCCGCTGCGCGGCTTCCGCGCCGCCGCCCTGGGGCCGCGGCTGGTCGGGGCCTACGAACATGTCGAGGCGCGCCGCTACGAGACCGAGCAGGCGTTGTGGCTGGAGCTGGCCCATGACGGCTGGGCGCGGCGCTTCGGCCTGCGCCACGAGCGGCGGCTCTATCTCGACCTGGTCGCCGACGAGCTGCGCGGCGAGGACATGCTGGCGCCGGTCAAGCCGGGCGAGATGGGCCAGGCCGGCCGGCGGTTCATCCCGTTCAAGGTCCGCTTTCACGTGCACCCGGACGTCAGCGCCAGCCTGGCGCGGGACGGGAAAAGCGTGCTGCTGCGCAGCGGCGAGGACGACCACGGCTGGTGGCTGCGCAACGACGCCCAGGCCGCCGACATCGAGACCGGCGTCTACTTCCAGGACGGCAAGCCGCGGCGCACCCAGCACATCGTGCTGCGCGGCCAGGCTCGGGCCGACAGCGGCGCCAAGCTGCGCTGGAAACTGGCGAGCGCGGCGCCGGCGACGGCGTAGCTCCCACGGGTTCGGGAATGGCGCCCTGCCGCATTGACCCTGGGGCGCGGGGGGCCTAAGTCGGCGGCGTTCCGTGTGACTGGCGAAATCTTAAGGTGGGCGACCACCGGGGAGCGCGGGACCTCATCACGCCGCTCGCCTGGGCATTTTCCTTTTTGAACCCTTCGAAGGAGACTGCGCCGTGCCCGCCGCCCCGAATTTCCCGCCCGCTCCCGACCGCGTCGTTCCGAAACGCGCGCTGATCTCGGTCTCCGACAAGACCGGACTGATCGAGGCCGCCAAGGCGCTGGCCGCGGCCGGGGTCGAGCTGGTTTCGACCGGCGGCACCCGCGCGGCGATCGCCGACGCCGGGCTGCCGGTGAAGGACGTCGCCGAGCTGACCGGCTTCCCGGAGATGATGGACGGGCGGGTGAAGACCCTGCACCCGGTGGTGCACGGCGGGCTGCTGGGCGTGCGGGACGCGCCCGAGCACGCCAAGGCGATGGCCGAGCACGGCATCGGCGCGATCGATATCGTCTATGTGAACCTCTACCCGTTCGAGGCCACGGTCGCGAAGGGCGGCAGCTTCGAGGACTGCGTCGAGAACATCGACATCGGCGGACCGGCCATGGTCCGCTCGGCCGCCAAGAACCACGGCTATGTGGCGATCTGCACGGAGATCGCCGACCTGGAAGCGGTGCTGGCCGAGCTGAAGGAGGCCGGCGCGACCTCGCTGGCCCTGCGCAAGACCCTGGCGGCACGCGCCTATGCCCGCACGGCGGCGTACGATGCGGCGATCTCGGCCTGGTTCGCCCAGGCGCTGGGCGAGGACGCCCCGCGCCGCAAGGCCTATGCCGGCGAGCTGGTGCAGACCATGCGCTATGGCGAGAACCCGCACCAGAAGGCCGCGTTCTACCGCTTCGCCAACCCGCGCACCGGCGTGGCGACGGCCAAGCAGCTGCAGGGCAAGGAGCTTTCCTACAACAACATCAACGACACCGACGCGGCCTATGAGCTGATCGCCGAGTTCGACCCGAAGGCGGCCCCGGCCTGCGCGATCATCAAGCACGCCAACCCGTGCGGCGTGGCCACCGGGAGCACGCTGGCCGAAGCCTATGAGCGGGCCCTGGCCTGCGACCCGACCAGCGCGTTCGGCGGCATCGTGGCGCTGAACACCAAGCTCGACGCGGCCACCGCGGCCAAGGTGCTGGAGGTGTTCACCGAGGTGGTGATCGCCCCCGACGCCGACGAGGACGCCGTCGCCCTGTTCCGCAAGAAGAAGAACGTCCGCCTGCTGACCACTGGCGGCCTGCCCGACCCGCACGCGGCCGGCGAGGTGTTCCGCTCGGTGGCCGGCGGTTTCCTGGTGCAGAGCCGCGACACCGCCAACCTGACGGCGGCCGACCTGAAGGTGGTGACCAAGCGCAGCCCCACCGACGAGGAAGTGCGCGACATGCTGTTCGCCTTCACCATCGCCAAGCACGTGAAGTCGAACGCCATCGTCTATGCGAAGAACGGCCAGACCCTGGGGGTCGGGGCCGGCCAGATGAACCGCAAGGACTCGGCCCGGATCGCGGCGCTGCGGGCCGCCGACTTCGGCCTGGACCTGAAGGGGTCGGCCTGCGCGTCGGAAGCCTTCTTCCCGTTCCCGGACGGCCTGCTGCAAGCGGCCGACGCCGGCTGCACCGCGGTGATCCAGCCGGGCGGCTCGATCGGCGACGACAAGGTGATCGAGGCGGCCGACGAGCGCGGCATCGCCATGGTGTTCACCGGCGTGCGGGTGTTCCGGCACTAGGGACGGCCCGCCGGGGCTTGCGAGATCAGGTGTTCATGTCCCGGTCTTCGGCTGCGCCGAACCGGGATGACAGATAGAGAAACGCCGCGGATCGGGTGATCCGCGGCGTTTTCGTTGGACCGTGAAGGTCAGCGCCTACTTCGCGTCGACGCTCGCCAGTTCGCGCAGCGCCGCGTTGGCGATGGTGAGTTTGGCGAAGGACCAGGCGCCGCCGGCGGCTTCGATCTCCTCGACCGCCTTGCGGGCGGCCAGGGCGACGTCGGCGCGCTGGGCGGTCCAGGCGGCGATGGCGGCCTGGGCGGCCTCGTCGCTGTCGCCGGCCTTGGCGTTGTCGGCGAAGCTCATCACCGCGCGGGTGACGGCCGC
The DNA here is from genome assembly GCF_026411515.1 of Phenylobacterium sp. 58.2.17. Lineage (NCBI taxonomy): Bacteria > Pseudomonadati > Pseudomonadota > Alphaproteobacteria > Caulobacterales > Caulobacteraceae > Phenylobacterium > Phenylobacterium sp. 58.2.17. The sequence goes on from NZ_JAPMTQ010000072.1 coordinate 3,307, forward strand.
CTGCTCGGCCAGCAGGTCCTCGACCAGGCGGCGGACGGCGGTGCGCTCGAAGGCGTCGCCGGCCGTGAAGCCGCCGGCCGCCGCGCGCAGGCGGTCGAAGGCGAAGACCGCGCCGACCTGGTGATAGAGGCGGGCGGCCGCCTCCAGCTTCCAGTTCGAGGCCTCGGCCAGGTCGACGAGGTCGATGGCGACGGTCAGCGGCTGCAGGCCCGCGACCTGGCGGGCCAGGGCCTCGGGGGCGCCGGCGTCGATCAGGCGCGTGACCTGGGCTTCCAGGCGTTCGCGCTCGACCGGAGACAGGATCGCCGGGACCAGCTTCTTCAGCGCCGCCGCGCCGGGGCCGTAGCGCTTGACCAGGGCCTCGACGCCCTGGCCGCCGCGGGCCGCCCGGCGGGCGAGCCAGAAGGTCTCGCCGCGCAGGGTGTAGGCCAGGCGCCGGTAGAGGGCCATCTGGCCGGCGGCCGGGATCTTTCCGTCGAGCGCCGACACCTGGTCCCAGGCGGCCGGCACGCCGAGCACGGCCTTGGCCGCCTCATAGGCGGTGACGAAGGCGGTGACGTCGCAGGACGCCGCCGCCATCAGCCGGGTCGGGAACGACGGGCCGCAACGGTTGATGGCGTCGTTGGCGACCACGGTGGCGATGATCTCGCGGCGCAGGCGGTGACGGCGCAGGGCCTCGTCGTACTTGCGCACCCCCTTCGGGAAGTAGCCTTCCAGCAGGTCCTCGAAATAGGGGTCGTCGGCGACCGGGCTGTGCGCCATGTCGCCCTTCAGCTCCAGCTTGCCGTAGGCCAGCAGCACCGCTTCTTCCGGACGGGTCAGGCCCTTTCCGGCCTGGCGGCGTTCGGCGATCACGCCGGCGTCGGGCAGGCCCTCGACCGCGCGGTCGAGCTGACCGCGGGCCTCCAGGTGGGCCATGTAGCGGGCGTGGGGTTCGAGCTCGCCGACCGCGTCCAGGTCCATCAGCGAGAGCGCCAGGGTCTGGTCGTAGTTGTGGTCGAGCACGTGGTCGGCGACGTCGTCGGTCATCGACTTCAGCAGCTTGTCGCGCGCCTTGCGGGCCAGGACCCCGGTGCGCTCCAGCATGCCGGTGAGGATCTTGATGTTGACCTCGTGGTCGGAGCTATCGACCCCGGCCGAGTTGTCGATGGCGTCGGTGTTGACCCGGCCGCCGCGCAGGGCGAACTCGATGCGCCCGGCTTGGGTCAAGCCGAGGTTGGCGCCCTCGCCGACCACCTTGACCCGCAGGTCGGCGCCGTTGATGCGGATGGCGTCGTTGGCCTTGTCGCCGGCGTCGGCCTGAGTCTCGCGCCCGCCCTTCACATAGGTGCCGATGCCGCCGAGATAGAGCAGCTCGGCCGGCGCCTTGAGGATCGCGGTCATCAGCTCGGAGGGGGCGAGGCTGTCGGCCTCGACGCCAAGCATGGCCTTCACTTCCTTGCTGAGCGGGATCGACTTCAGGCTGCGGGCGAAGACGCCGCCGCCCTTGGAGATCTTCTTGCGGTCGTAGTCGTCCCAGGACGAGCGCGGCAGCTCGAACATCCGCTGGCGCTCGGCGTAGGAGGTCGCCGGGTTCGGATCGGGGTCGAGGAAGATGTGGCGGTGGTCGAAGGCGGCCTGCAGGCGGGTCTGCTGGCTCAGCAGCATGCCGTTGCCGAACACGTCGCCGGACATGTCGCCGACGCCCACGGCGGTGAACGGCTCGGACTGGATGTCCTTGCCCAGCTCGCGGAAGTGGCGCTTGACCGCTTCCCAGGCCCCGCGGGCGGTGATGCCCATCTCCTTGTGGTCGTAGCCGGCCGAGCCGCCGGAGGCGAAGGCGTCGCCCAGCCAGAAGCCGTAGGATTCGGCGATGCCGTTGGCGATGTCGGAGAAGGTCGCCGTGCCCTTGTCGGCGGCCACCACGAGATAGGGGTCGTCGCCGTCATGGGCGATGACGCCGGCCGGACGGATCACCTGGCCCTCGGGATCGAGGTTGTCGGTGATGTCGAGCAGGCCCGACAGGAAGGTGGTGTAGGCGCGGATCGCCTCGGCGCGGACCACGTCGGGCGCGCCGCCCTTGGGCAGCTGCTTGGGATAGAAGCCGCCCTTGGAGCCGACCGGCACGATCACCGCGTTCTTGGTCTGCTGGGCCTTCACCAGGCCGAGCACCTCGGTGCGGAAGTCGTCGCGGCGGTCGGACCAGCGCAGGCCGCCGCGGGCGACGGGGCCGAAGCGCAGGTGAACGCCCTCGATGTGCGTCGCCCAGACGAAGATCTCGCGATAGGGCTTGGGCAGCGGCAGGTCGGAAAGCTCGCCCGAGGCGACCTTGAAGCTGATGTAGGGCTTGGGCTGACCGTCCGCGCCCAGCTGGTAGTAGTTGGTGCGCTTGATGGCCCCGACCAGCAGCGCCAGGCGGCGCAGCACGCGGTCGTCGTCGAGGCTGTCGACCTGCTGCAGGGCCTGGACGATCTCGTCCATCACCGCGACGGCCTGGGCCGTGCGGGCGGGCAGGTCGGCGCCCGTGGCCGGATCGAACTTGGTGCGGAACAGGTCGAGGATCAGCCGCGCCACGCCCGGGTGGTTGGAGAGCGCGGTTTCCTGCACCCGCTGGCTGGGATCGAGGCCGGACTGCTGGCGATAGCGCGCCAGGGCGCGGATCAGCGCCGCCTCGCGCCAGGAGATCGACAGCTCCAGCACCATGCGGTTGAAGCCGTCGCTTTCGGTGGTCCCGGTCCAGACGGCGGTGAAGGCGTCCTCGAAGGCGGTCTTCACGTCCTCGAACACCAGGTGCTCGCCGTGCTGGTCGTCGAGCTCGAACTCGTGGACGTAGACCCGTCGGCCGCCGGCCGGCATGACCGGATAGCCGCTTTCGACCATGGCCTTGAGACCCATGTTCTCGAGGATCGGCAGCACGTCGGCCAGCGGCGCGGGCGCGCCGGGATGGTAGAGCTTGAAGCGCAGCTGGGTCTTGGAGTCGGCGGCCCGGCGGAAGGCGCGGATGCGCACGCTCTCGCCCGGCTGCAGGCTCTCGATGACGGCGATGTCGGCCAGGGCCTCCTCGGCGTCGTAGCGCTCGCGGTAGCCGGCGGTGAACGCCTCGCCGTAGCGGGCGACCATGTCGGCGACTTGCGCCGTCGCCCGGCCCGAGGCGCGGACGGCGGCGGCGAAGCGGTCCACCCAGGTGCGGGCGGCCGCGGCGATCTGGGCCTCCAGCGACTTCAGGTTCGGCTCGGCGTGGTGGCCGGGCTGGACGCCGATGATGAAGTGGACGCGGGCCAGCGGGCTGTCGGAGAAGGCCGGATAGTAGGCCGAGACGCGGCCGCCATAGGCGTCGGCGAGGATCTCGCCGGCGCGCTGGCGCAGGTCGGAGTCGTAGCGGTCGCGCGGCACGAACAGCAGCACCGAGGCGAAGCGGTCGAACGGGTCGCGCCGCTCGAACAGCCGCACCCGCGGGCGGTCGTAGAGGTGCAGGATGCCGAGCGCGGCGGCCAGCAGGTCGTCTTCCGAGGCCTGGAACAGCTCGTCGCGGGGATAGGTCTCCAGGATGTTGCGCAGGCGCTTTTCGTTGTGGCTGCCCGGCGCCTTGCCGGCGCGGGCCAGGACGTTGGCGACCTTGGCGCGGACCAGCGGCACGGCGTGGGCCGGTTCGTCATAGGCCTCGGCGGTGAACAGGCCGACGAAGCGGATCTCGCCGGAGGGCTTGCCGTCGGCGCCGTAACGCTTGACGCCGACATAGTCCATGTAGCCGCGGCGGTGGACCCGCGAGCGCAGGTTCGACTTGGCGACGATGACCGGGTCCGAGGCGAGGCTGGCCTGGACCTGGGCGGTCAGCAGGGCCGGCTCGGAGGAGCGGCGCAGCACGGTGCGGGCCGGATCGCGCAGCACGCCCAGGCCGTCCTGCGGCTGGAACAGCGGCTCTTCCTTGGCGTAGCCGCCGTCCTTGAGGCGCGGGTACTCGTAGACCCGGGCGCCGAGATAGACGAAGTGCTCGTCGCGCAGCCAGCGCAGGAATTCGAGGTCCTCGTCGCGGGTCGGGCCGGCGGGGGCCTCCTGCAGTTCGGCGATGGTGCGGGCCATCAGCTCGAGCATGGCGGGGAAGTCGTCGACCGCCGCGCCGACGTCGGCCAGCGCCGCGCGCAGACCTTCGACCAGGGCCGCCTCGCGGTCGGCGCCGACCCGCTCGAGGATCACCTGGATCATGGATTCCCGGCGGCCCGGCCCGTCGGCCTGGCGCGCGCCCTTCTTGTCGCGGGCGACCTCGACCACAGGGTGGAACATGGCGCGGACCGACAGGCCCTGATCGGCGATCTCGCCCATCACGCTGTCGACCAGGAACGGGGCGTCGTCCTGGATGATCTCCAGCCGCTCGAGCGCCGGAGCGCCTTCGACCGGGGCCAGGCGGATGATCGGGGCCTCGCCCTTGCGGGTCGCGGCGAAGGCCCAGAAGTCGGCCAGCAGGGCGGCCAGGGCCTTGCCCGGCAGTTCGGGCAGCTCGTCCGGGGCGGCGTCTTCGGCGGCCTGGGCGATGAAGGCGGCCGCGTCAGGCGCGTCGCCGGCCAGGGCGGTGAAGGCCGTGACCAGGGCGCGCTGGGCGCTCGTCAGCTTGGGTCGCTTGCTCATCGGAAGGCCCCCGATGCGAGGGCGCCGCCGGAGGAGAGAGTCCGGCGGCGCGTGGCCCCGCCTTGGGGGGGAAGGCGGAGCGCTCGGGGCTCGCAGCGGCCGGAGCCGCCTTGAATTCGGGGGGCGCCCGAATGGACCTTAGATAGGAAGGAAGCGAACAAGTTGAAGGCCTTGGTTTTCAGTCTTTGGGTTCACGCTTGCGTGAGGGGGGGCGGGTGCGTTTGGCGACCGGCTGCTCGGTCGGCGCAGCGACGAGATGGCGGTCGCGGAGCTTCTCGGGCTGGCCGTCGGCCGACAGCAGCACCGCCAGCCAGCGGGTGCCGTCGAACTGGGCTAGGATCACCATCACCATCACGGTGAGCGGGGTGGAGAGGAACATCCCGGTCATGCCCCAGATCAGGCCCCAGAAGGCCAGGCTGAGCAGCACGACGATCGGGTCCATGTTGAGGCTGTCGCCCTGCATCCGCGGCAGGATGATGTTGCCGACCACGAACTGGATGGCCTGCAGCACCGCCAGCAGGATGATCGCCGGCCAGAAGCTCTCGAACTGGATCAGGGCGAACACCGGCGGGGCCAGGATGCCGACCGCGCCGCCGATCACCGGGATGTAGGAGGCGATGAAGATCAGGAAGGCCCAGAACACCGCGTTGTCGAGCCCGATCGCCATCATCGCGATCCACGACGCGACGGCGATGATCAGGCCGGTGACGGTCTGCACCCAGAGATACTGCTCGACCCCGTCGCGGATGCGGCGGAAGGCGGTCATCGCCTCGTTGCGTTCGGCGTGGTGCGGGAACAGCCCGACCACCTTGCGCTGGAAGCCGCGCCGCGAGGCGATGATGAAGCCCAGATAGATCAGGATGAAGAAGGCGTCGGAAGCGAAGCCCTGCAGCCCCTTGGCGAAATTGGCCAGGTAGGCGCTGGGGTTCAGCCGGTTGAACAGGTCGCTGAGGGTCGGCGGGACGTCCATGCCGAACAGGCCGGCGATCTGGGCGATCAGATTGTTGAGCCGCGGGGTGTAGGTGACCAGCTGGCCGATGAAGGTGCTGGCGTTCTCGGCGACGATCAGGCCCGAAACGCCGAACAGCAGGACCGAGAGCACGATCGCGGCCGGCAGCGCGGCCTTCTCGGACACCCAAGGCAGGCGCGCCCGGATCACCCGCGCGAAGCCGTCGATCATCACCGCCAGGAAGACGGCCAGCGCCAGAGGGGTCAGGATGCCCCGCAGCAGGTACAGGGCAAGACCGGTCGCGATCACCGCCAGGATGACGAGGGAGACGCGGACCGTATGGGACTCTGAGGCTCGGACGGACATGAGATCTTTTTGCGGTGGTGGTTCTCCGAGACTGTCAGTGTCGGAGCCTGCCGCGTCAATTTCGACCATCCCTACCCCGGTTCGACCGACGTGGGGAGTGTCTATGCCGATAAGACGTGCTCCTGCGGTTTATCCTCACCGCTTCCGCAGAAAATTCGGCAATGAGTTTTCGTGAACATTGATCAGGAATGCGAAGCGATGCCTTCGCACCGAGCGAACTCTCTCCGACCTTGCGGGCGGCGGCGGTCGCGAGCGGGGTCGGACGAGGGGCGGAAATGGATGCGCTGCAAGCGTCATCCCGGATGCCGGCTGGGCGGCGGTCAGGGACTCTTTCGCTCCGAATTGAGGATGACATTAAGTGATGCGGAAAGCCTATCGCCGTCGGGCGTGCGGCCCGCTAGCTTCGCCGGACACGAACCTTGCGGAGTTCCCCATGTCCGACGGCGTCCTGATCGGTTTCTCGGATCACCTCGAAAACCTGCTGCTCAACCGGGCCAACCGTCACGGCCTGGTCGCCGGGGCGACGGGGACCGGCAAGACCGTGACGCTGCAGGTGCTGGCCCAGGGACTGTCCGACGCCGGGGTGCCGGTGTTCGCCGCCGACGTGAAGGGCGACCTCTGCGGGGTGGCCGAGCCGGGGACGCCGAACGCCAAGTTCGATGAGCGCGCCAAGCTGATGGGCCTGACGCTCAATCCGCAGGCCGCTCCGACGGTGTTCTGGGACCTGTTCGGCGAGCAGGGCCACCCGATCCGCGCGACGGTGTCGGAGATGGGCCCGCTGCTGATCTCGCGGATGCTCGACCTCAACGACGTGCAGGAGGGCGTGCTGACGGTGGTGTTCCGCGCCGCCGACGACGAAGGGCTGCTGCTGCTCGACCTGAAGGACCTGCAGGCGGCGCTGAGCTTCGCCTCGGAGAACGCCAAGGAGCTGGGCGCCAAGTACGGCAACGTCTCGCCGGCGACGGTGGCGACCATCCAGCGCAAGCTGCTGGTGCTGGAGGACCAGGGCGGGGCCGGGTTCTTCGGCGAGCCGGCGCTGCAGCTTTCCGACATCATGCGCACCGACAGCTCGGGGCGCGGCTACGTCAACATCCTGGCGGCCGACAAGCTGATCGCCAGCCCCCGGCTCTATGCGACCTTCCTCCTGTGGCTGATGAGCGAGCTGTTCGAGGAGCTGCCCGAGGTCGGCGACCCGGAGAAGCCGCGGCTGGCCTTCTTCTTCGACGAGGCGCACCTCCTGTTCCGCGACGCGCCCAAGCCGCTGCTGGAGAAGGTCGAGCAGGTGGTGCGGCTGATCCGCTCCAAGGGGGTCGGGGTCTATTTCGTGACCCAGAACCCGGCCGACATCCCCGAGACGGTGCTGGGCCAGCTGGGCAACCGCATCCAGCACGCGCTGCGCGCCTACACCCCGACCGAGCAGAAGGGGCTGAAGGCGGCGTCCAACTCGTTCCGGACCAACCCGGCCTTCGACACCGCCGAGGCGATCCAGGGGCTGGGAGTCGGCGAGGCCCTGGTTAGCGTGCTCGACGAGAAGGGCGCCCCGACCGTGGTCCAGAAGACCCTGATCCGGCCGCCGGTCTCGCGCCTGGGCCCGATCACCCCGGCCGAGCGGGCGGCGATCATGGGCCAGAGCCCGGTGCGCGGGCTCTACGACACCGTCAAGGACCGCGAGAGCGCCTTCGAGATGCTGAAGGCCCGCGCGGCTTCGGCGGCGGCCGCGGCGTCTGCCTGGTCGGACGCTCGATGCAC
>NZ_JAPMTQ010000073.1:0-10623 GCF_026411515.1 Phenylobacterium sp. 58.2.17
AGCCAGGGCCGGTGGTCGAGCGGGTCGAGCAGGGCCCGGCGCAGGGCGGCGCGTTCGGCGCGGCCGAAGTCGCCGGCGGCGGCGGCGCGGGCGAAGACGTTGTTCTGCAGCCGGATCAGCACCGCCCGGTCGCTGGCCGGGGCCATCAGCCGGTCGAGCCGGTCGGCGACGTTGGGGGTCAGGCCGGCGTGCAGGGCGCGGCGGGTGAGCTCGGAGGGGAGCACCACGCGGCCTTCGCTGAACGGGTCGAGGGCCAGGGGACCCTCGAGCGTCTCGATGCGCAGCAGGAAGTGGCCGGGGAAGTCGACGCCCTGGACCGACAGCCCGCATTTGCGCGCCACGTGCAGATAGAACACCCCCAGCGCCACCGGCAGGCCGCGGCGGCGTTCGGCGACCGCCACCACGCAGGCGTTGTCAGGATGGTCGTAGGTCAGGAGATCGCCGGTCAGGCCGAGATCGCCGGCCAGGGTCTCGGCCAGGGCCTCCTCGGGGCTTTCGGTGCGCAGCCGCGCCGAGAGCCGCTCGACGCCCAGATTGGCGAGGTCGAGCGCGGGCCTCGGATCGCGGGCCGGGTCCTCGTGCACGGCGCACGCCACCGCGGCGTCTAAGAGCGGGAAGCTCTCGTCCGCGGCCTGGCCGGCTTCGCGCAGCAGATTTTCGGCGTCCTCTTGGGTCATCGCGCTCGGAGTTATGCGCCCTTCCAGGCGTCAGGGGCGTGAACCGGAAGCCGTCCGGGCGCCAGGGCGATCAAATCGAGCCGAACGGCCATATTTTGCAAGCTTGGCCGACGTGCGGCGATTGCGCGCCCCGCCCGCCGCAGCCGCTCGCGCTGGGTCTCCGACACCGCTTCGAGCGCGGCCTGGAGGGTGGCGCGCTGCTTGACCTCGACCACGGCCAGCACCCGGCCGCGCTGGGCCAGCAGGTCGATTTCCCCCTGCGGGGTGCGCAGCCGGAAGCCGAGGATGCGGTAGCCCCTGGCCATCAGCCAGAGCGCCGCCCAGACCTCGGCCCGGCGTCCGGCGGTCCGGGCCGCCGCCCCGCGCGCCTGTCGGACGAGGTTCACTTCTGCTTTAGCTCCATGGCCCGGCGGTAGAGGTCGCGGCGGGACAGGCCCAGCGCCTTGGCCACCTCGGCGGCGGCGTCGGCGGGTTTCAGGCGGGTCAGGGCATCGGCCAGGGCGGTGTCGGCGTCGGCGGCGGTGGCGGCTTCCTCGCGGCCGGGGCCGACCAGGACCACCAGTTCGCCCTTGGGAAAGTCCATCTTCGGATCGGCGGCCAGCACGTCGAGCGGGGCGCGGGTGACGGTCTCGTAGAGCTTGGTCAGCTCGCGGCCGACGGCGGCCTCGCGCGGGCCGAACACCGCGGCCATGTCGGCGAGGCTGGAGGCCAGGCGCGAGCCGCCCTCGAAGAACACCAGAGTGGCGCGGATGCCGGCCAGCTCCTCGAAGAACGCCTTGCGGGCGGCGCTCTTGGGCGGCGGGAAGCCGGCGAACAGGAAGCGGTCGGTGGGCAGGCCGGCCACCGACAGCCCGGCCAGCAGGGCCGAGGCGCCGGGGATCGGATAGACGGCCGAGCCCTGGGCCAGGGCCTCGCGCACCAGGCGGAAGCCGGGATCGGAGACCAGCGGCGTGCCGGCGTCGGAGACCTGGGCGATGCGGCCGCCCTGCGCCAGCAAGGCCAGGGCTTTGGGGCCGCTGCGATCGGCCGAGTGCTCGTCATAGCGTTCGACCTTCTTCGACAGGCCGTAGGCGGAGAGCAGCTTGGCGGCGACGCGGGTGTCCTCGGCCAGCACCAGGTCGCAGCCGGCCAGCACGTCCAGCGCGCGCAGGGTGATGTCGCGCAGGTTCCCGATCGGCGTCGCCACGACGTAGAGGCCGGGATCGAGCGGGGCTTCAGAGAGGGCCGGCGGGGGCGGGTGACGCGACATGGGGCAAGGCTTCGCCGGTTATCGCTCAGGTCGCAAGCCTGGAGGTGACATGGTCGAGCAGCAGGCGGCCCTCTCGCGTGGCGCGCAGGCGGGCCCGGTCGGGCGCGATCAGGCCGGCGGCGACCAGATCGGCCACCTTCGGATGGTCGGGGGTAAGGCCCAGGGCGGCGACCTCGTCGAAGCCGACGCCTGGCGCGATGCGCAGGCCGGCGAGCAGCCGTTCCTCGGCGGCCTCGACCGGGCTCAGGGTCTCGCGGGTGGCGAAGGCTCCGGCCGCGGCGATGTAGTCGGCCGGCTTGGCGTGGGCGAAGGTGGCGGTGCGGGCGCCGGCCAGGGTCAGCCGGCCATGCGCGCCTGGGCCGGCGCCGACATAGTCCTGGCCGGTCCAGTAGACGAGGTTGTGGCGCGAGCGGGCGGCGGCGCCGCGCGCGTGGTTGGAGACCTCGTAGGCTTCGAAGCCGGCGGCCTCGAGCACCGCCTGGGTGGTCTCGTAGAGCTGGGCGGCGGTCTCCTCGCCCACCGGGACCAGGGTCCCGCGGCGCACGGCGCGGTCGAAAGCCGTGCCGGCCTCGATGGTCAGCTGATAGGGTGAGACGTGCTCGGCCCCGAGGTCGATGGCGGCGCGCAGCTCAGCCCGCCAGGCGTCGGGCGTCTGGCCGGGACGGGCGTAGATCATGTCGACCGACAGCCGGGGGAAGCTGGCGGCGGCGAGCTGGGCCGCGCGGCGGGCCTCGGCGGCGTCGTGGTTGCGGCCGAGCAGGGCGAGGCTCTCGTCGTCCAGCGCCTGCAGGCCGAGCGACAGGCGGTTGACCCCGGCGTCGGCGAAGGCGGCGAAGCGGCTGGCCTCGGCGTCGGTGGGGTTGGCTTCGAGCGTCACCTCGACCGCGCCGGCCGGGGTCCAGAGCCGGCGGGCCAGCGCGACAAGCTCGCCGGCCCAGGCCGGATCCATCAGCGAGGGGGTGCCGCCGCCGAAGAAGATCGAGACCAGCTCGCGCGGCCCGGTCAGGGCGCGCTGGGCGGCGAGGTCATCGGCGATGGCGCGGACCAGGGCCGCCTGCTCCTCGCCCCGGCCGCGGTCGCGATAGACGTTGAAGTCGCAGTAGGGGCAGATTTTCGCGCAGTAGGGCCAGTGGATATAGAGGCCCAGTTCGGCGGTCAAAGCAGCGCGGCCTTCAGCTTGGCGAAGGCCAGGGCGCGGTGGCTGATCTGGTCCTTGGCGACCGGATCCATCTCGCCGAAGGTGATCTCGTGGCCGTCGGCGACGAAGATCGGGTCGTAGCCGTGGCCGCGGTCGCCGCGGCCGGGGAACACCAGGGTCCCGTCGACTCGGCCCTCGACCACCACCGCCGGCCCGTCCGGCCAGGCGACGGCGAGCGCGCAGGTGAACCAGGCCGAAAAGTCCTCGGCGCCGACCTCTTCCAGCCGTTGCTCGACCTTCTTCATGGCCCCGGCGAAGTCCTTCTCGGGGCCGCCCCAGCGGGCCGAATAGATGCCGGGCGCGCCGTCCAGGGCGGCGACCGACAGGCCGCTGTCGTCGGCCAGGGCGATCAGGCCGCTGGCCTTGGCCGCGGCGCGCGCCTTCAAGAGGGCGTTGCCCTCGAAGGTCGCTTCGGTCTCGTCAGGTTCGCCGAGGCCGAGCTCGCCGGCGGTGACCAGCTCGAAGCGGTTGTCGAGGATCGCGGCCAGCTCGCGGGCCTTGCCCGGATTGTGGGTGGCGACCACCAGCTTGGCGCCGGGTTCGAGCTTCAGGGCCATGGACATCTACCTGCAAACGAGGGGGCGGAACGACGGGCGGCGGACCATAGTCCAGGGGCGGTCATGCTGCATTGCAAAAGTTTAATATCGTTTTTCGATGTTTCGATTGATCGAAAAACGACGATTGACTATTGAAAGCCAAGCTTCGCAGCGCCATATGCTGCGGCGCAACATAAGAAGAAAAGGAACTGTCTCCATGTTTGTGTCCACGATGTTCGACCGCGCCCTGATGGTCGCAGCGGTGCTGATGGCCGCCCTGCCGATCGCCGCGTTGGTGACGGGCGGAGCTTTCGCCTAAGCTCGCCTGGCTGCGAGAGGACGGAGAACGGCGATGCGCGCCCTGGGGCCCGGCTCGGTATCGAGCTTTCTGAAGATCATCCTCGACGTGGTGTTCTTCGCCCTGTGGATCGGCATCGGCGCCGTCGGCCTGATGATGCTGGCCGCCGTCCTCTTCAGCTTCAATCCCGAGCTGATCAAGAACATGTCGATCCGGACCGGCGGCGGGACCGAGATCGACGCCGGCGGCCCGGTGCTGCTCGGCGGCTTGGCCGCCGCCGGCCTCTATCTCGGCGGCGTGCTGGTGATCGTCGAGCGGCTGCGCCGGATCTTCGCCACCCTGACCGCCGGCGATCCCTTCCATCCCGAGAACGTCCGCCGTCTGCGGGTCATCGGCCTGGTGCTGGCGGGCCTGGAAATCGGCCGCTATGTGATCTACGGCCTGGGCGCCTGGGCGCTGCCCGACGCGGCGATCTCGCAGCCGGAGTTCAGCCCGACCGCCTGGTTCTCGGTGCTGGTCGTGTTCGTGCTGGCCGAGGTGTTCCGTGAGGGCGCGCGCCTGCGTCGCGAAGCCGAGCTGACGATCTGATCATGCCCGATCTTTCGAACGTCTCGCGCATGGTCAGTTCTCTCGGGTCGCGCTCCCTGACGGCGCGCCCGTTCCCACTTCGCCTGGGAGCGCTCTGATGCCGATCCGCGTGAACCTCGACCGAGTCCTGCTGCAGCGGCGGATGTCGCTGACCGAGCTGGCCGACCGCGTAGGCGTGACCATCGCCAACCTCTCGATCCTGAAGACCGGCAAGGCGCGGGCGGTGCGCTTTTCGACCCTTTCGGCCCTGTGCCGCGAGCTCGACTGCCAGCCGGGCGACCTGCTGATCTACGAGCCGGGTCCCGACGACGTCGGCGACGACGATTTCGAATAGCCTGCGCAACGCCGTCGCACCGGCGCGCGCCCATTGGATCAAAGCCCCGTTCGGGGGCTAGTGTGTCCCGATCCCCCTGCCCCGGCAGGACTGAGTAGGAATTTCCGAATGCTGCTGCACCTGTCGACCTGGCAAGAGATCGAAGCCTATCTGCAACGCTCCAAGACGGTGGTCGTGCCGATCGGCTCGAACGAGCAGCACGGACCGACCGGCCTGCTCGGCACCGACTGGCTGTGCCCGGAGATCATCGCCCACGAGGCGCAGAAGGACTCTGACCTGCTGATCGCCCCGACCTTCAACATCGGCATGGCCCAGCACCACCTGGGCTTCCCTGGCACCATTTCGCTGCGTCCGACCACGTTCATCGCCGCGATCGGCGACTGGTGCCGCTCGCTGGCGGGCCATGGCTTCGAGAAGATCTATTTCCTGAACGGCCACGGCGGCAACGTCGCCACCATCGAGGCGGCGTTCTCCGAGCTCTACGCCGAGGCCAGCTTCGGCAAGGTCGAGCGCGGCTTCGCCTGCAAGCTCAAGAACTGGTGGGAGCTGAAGGGCGTCAACGCCCTGGCCAACCGTCAATTCCCGGTCGGGCACGGCAGCCACGCGACCCCGTCGGAGATCGCCGTGACCCAGTGGGCCTATCCGGGCGCCATCAAGACCGCCGACTATTCGCCGCAGATCGCCCCGACCGGCCCGATCCGCGAGGCGGTGGACTTCCGCGCCCGCTATCCAGACGGCCGCATGGGCTCGGACCCGGCGCTGGCGACGCCGGAAAAGGGCGGCGAGCTGGTGACGCTGGCCGCGCAGGGGCTGGTCGACGACGTCGCCGCCTTCGCCGCCGAGCCGTTCCCGGCGCGAGGATAGGATCAGGCGGTCAGGATCTGGCCGCCCACCACCTGGACCGGCCAGGGGGTGAGCTTCTGGTCGGCGCAGGGGCCGACGACGCAGTGGCCGTCGAGCGGGCGGAACAGCGCCGCGTGGCCGCCGCAGAGGATCAGGTCGCCCTCGCGGGTCAGGTAGCGGTCGTCCCAGGCGGCCAGCGGCCAGCCGGCGTGCGGGCAAGAGTCGACATAGCCGCGGATCTGCCCGCCGACCTGGACCACGAAGCCGGCGAACATCTTGCCGTCGTGGCGGAACCGAAAGCCCTTCGAACCGGGATCGGCCAGGTCGGCGAGCGCGCAAAGCGCCACGCCGGGGCCCGGCCGGGCCGGATTGTCGGGGCCGTCGCGCATCAGTTGGCGAAACCGCCGAGGCTCGGCTTAAAGGCGGTGATCTCGACGCGCTGGAAGAGGCCCGCCTTGGCGTAGGGGTCGTTCGTCGAGAAGGCGCGGGCCTGCTCGATGTCGTCGAATTCCATGATCAGCATCGAGCCGATCATGCCGCCGTCCTCGCCCAGCAGCGGACCGCCCAGCTTGATGTGCGCCTTGAAACCTCCGGCATAGGCCAGGTGCGCCTCGCGGTTGGCGAGCCGCAGCTCCAGCGAGGCCGGCTTGTCGAGGCAGTGGATGGCGAAAATGGTCAAGGTGGTCCCCCTTAGCGTTCGGATCTGATCGGGCGCGACAGCAGGCCGGCGATGGCCTCGTCGACCTGGGCCTGGCCGGCCAGGATGGCGGCGACGGCTTCGCAGATCGGGGCTTCGACCTCCAGCTTGCGCGCCAGGGCGACGACGGCGGGCGCCGAGGCGACGCCTTCGGCCACCGAGACCTTGCCGGCCAGGGCCTGCTCCAGGGTCTGGCCGCCGCCGAGCGCCAGGCCGACGCTCATGTTGCGCGACTGCGGCGAGGAGCAGGTCAGCACCAGGTCGCCAAGGCCGCAGAGGCCGGCGACGGTCTCAGCCTCCGCCCCCAGCGCCACGGCCATGCGGGTCATCTCGGCGAAGCCGCGGGTGATCAGGGCGGCGTGGGCGCTGCGGCCCAGGCCCTTGCCCTCGGAAATGCCGCAGGCGATGGCCAGCACGTTCTTCACCGCCCCGCCGATCTCGGCCCCGATCATGTCGGTGGCCAGGTACGGCCGGAAGGTCGGCAGGCTGAGCGCGGCGGCGATCTGGAAGCCGATCTCGTCGTCTGGGCAGGCCAGGGTGACGGCGGTCGGCAGGCCGCGGGCGACGTCGGCGGCGAAGCTGGGACCCGACAGCACGGCCGGGACCGCCTGGGGCAGGCCCTCGTCGAGCACCTCGGTCATCAGCTTGAGCGAGCCCTGCTCGACGCCTTTGGAGCACAGGACCATCGGCACGCCGGCGCGGGCGTGCGGCCGGAAGGCCTCCAGGCTGGCGCGGAGGTGCTGGGCCGGGGTGACGTTGAGCACGAAGTCGGCCTCGCTCAGCTCGGCGAGGCTTCCGGTCGCCCGCACCGGGGCGTCGAAGATCACGCCGGGCAGAAAGGTCTTGTTCTCGCGGCTCTCGTTGATCGCGCCGACCACCTCTGGCTCGCGGGCCCAGAGCGTGGTGGAAAGGCCGGCGCGCGCGCAGACCAGGGCGAGCGCGGTGCCCCAGGCTCCGCCGCCGATGACGCCTGCGGTCTTCATGCCTTGGCTCCCTTGCGGCCGAAAGCGTGGGTGGGATTGGCGGCGGCGGCCTCCGGGTCCAGCGGCCAGCGCGGCCGGGCGGGGGCGTCCAGCGGGTCGGATATGCCGAGCGCCAGGCGCTCGGCCCCGGCCAGGGCGATCATCGCCGCGTTGTCGGTGCAGTAGGCCAGCGGCGGCGCGTCGAAGCTGAAGCCGTGCCGCTCGGCGATCTGCTGCAGGGCGGTCCGCACCGCCTTGTTGGCGGCGACCCCGCCGGCGACCACGAAGCGCAGGGGTTGGCCGGTACGCTCGGCGGCATAGGCGATCATCGCCCGTTCGGTGCGCTCGGAGAGCTGGCGGGCGATGGCGGCCTGGACGGCGGCGGCTAGGTCGCGGCGTTGGGCGTCAGTCTCGACCGTGGCGGCGAAGCGGGCGGCGGCGGTCTTCAGGCCCGAGAACGAGAAGTCGAAACCCTTGCGGCCCAGCAGGGCGCGCGGCAGTTCGTAAGCGGTGGGATCGCCGCCCTCGGCGAGTTTCTCCAGCGCCGGCCCGCCCGGATAGGGCAGGCCCATGGACTTTGCGATCTTGTCGAAGGCCTCGCCGGCTGCGTCGTCGATGGTCGAGCCGAGCCGCTTGCAGGCCCCGACGCCCTCGACGCTGAGCAGCTGGCAGTGGCCGCCGGAGACCAGCAGCAGCAGGAACGGATAGGGGATGTCGGCGGCCAGCCGGGCGGAGACCGCGTGGCCTTCCAGGTGATTGACCGCGACCAGCGGCAGGCCGCGGGCCAGGGCGACGGCCTTGCCGAACGACAGCCCGACCATCACCCCGCCGACCAGGCCGGGGCCTGCGGTGGCCGCCACGCCGGTGAGGTCGCCGTAGCCGAGGCCGGCGGTCTTCATCGCCTCGGCGGCGACGGCGTCGATGGTTTCGACGTGCGAGCGGGCGGCGATCTCGGGGACCACGCCGCCATAGGGGGCGTGCAGGGCGAACTGGGCGCCGATCACCGAGGACAGCACCTGGACCTGGCCCTCGCCGCCCAGCCGCACGACCGAGGCGGCGGTCTCGTCGCAGCTGGTTTCGAGGCCAAGGACGGTCAGCGGCTCTGTCAACTAAGGGCTCCCGCCGGTTGCGGCATTCGGTCCGGTCCTATAGGCCGGGGCTTCCTTTGAAACGCCGAGGTAGACTGCGCGTCGTGCCCACGCAACCGCTCGTCCGGATCGGAGCCCGCGGCTCCAAGCTTTCGCTGGCCCAGACCGGCATCGTCCAGCGCCGTATCGCCGCCGCCCTCGGCGCCGACCCGACCAACCCCGCCGAGGTGGAAGCCGTCACCCAGATCGTGGTGATCACGACCACCGGCGACCGCGTCCAGGACCGCCGGCTGCTGGAGATCGGCGGCAAGGGCATGTTCACCAAGGAGATCGAGGAGGCGCTGCTGACCGGCGCCATCGACTGCGCGGTGCACTCGATGAAGGACATGCCGGCGCTGCTGCCGGAAGGGCTGTGCATCGCTGCGATCCCCGAACGCGAGGATCCGCGCGACGCGTTCCTCAGCCACAAGGTCGAGAAGCTGGAGGATTTGCCGCAGGGCGCGATCCTCGGCACAGCCTCGCTGCGCCGCCAGGCCCAGGCGTTGCACCGCCGCCCCGACCTCGACGTGCGGATGCTGCGCGGCAATGTCGACACCCGTCTGGCCAAGCTGGCCGCGGGCGAGGCCGACGGCATCCTGCTGGCGATGTCCGGGCTCAACCGCCTGGGGCTCGGCCACCTGCCGCAGAGCCTGCTCGACCCCGTCGCCTATCCGCCGGCCCCGGGCCAGGGGGCGCTGGCCATCGAGACCCGGACGAGCGACATCGGCAAGCCCTGGCTGGAAGCCATCCGTCACGCCCCGACCGCGGTCGCGGTGTCGGCCGAGCGCGGCGCCCTTACGGCGCTGGAAGGCTCGTGCAAAACCGCGATCGGCGCCTATGCGCGGCTGTCGGGCGGGTCGCTGCACCTGATCGTCGAGGCGCTGTCGGCCGACGGGGCGCACAAGTTCCGCCATGAGGGCTCGGCCGAGCTGTCGGCCTCGGCCGACCCGCAGGAGGCGGCGCGGGCGCTGGGCCTGTCGCTGGGCGCGGCGGTGAAGGCCGAGGGCGGCGATCTGATCCTGCCGCCGGAATAGCCGCCTTTTTGCAATGCAGCGGATTGATTCAGGCGCGGCGCCTCTCCAGGGTTGCAGCTGAGCCATGAGCAGTCAGCGTCCCCTGAAGATCTGGATCACCCGCGCCCAGCCGGGGGCCGAGGCCACGGCTGCGCGGGTGCGCGCGCTGGGCCACACGCCGCTCGTCGCCCCGCTGCTGGCCGTGCGGATGGTCGAGGACCCGCAGATCGACCTGGAGGGCGTCAAGGCCCTGGCCTTCACCAGCGCCAACGGCCTGCGCGCCTTCGCCCAGGCTTGCGCCGATCGCTCGCTGCAGGTGTTCGCGGTCGGGGCCGCCACCGCCCAGGCCGCGCGCGAGGTCGGATTCCGGCGGGTGCTGTCGGCGGACGGCGACGTGGCCGCTCTGGCCGAAGGCATCGCCGCGCGACGGAACGAGATCGGCGGGGCGGTGCTGCATCCGGGCGCGGCCGAGCTGGCCGGGGACCTGGCCGGGGCGCTGGCGCGGGCCGGCGTCGAAGTCCGCGCCCTGACCCTTTACGACACCGCCCCGGCGGTGCTGGAGCCGGACCAGGTCGCCAGGCTCGGCGAGGTGGATGTCGCGCTCGTGCACTCGGCCAAGGGCGCGCAGGCGCTGGCCGCCGTGCTGGCGGTCCATCCGCAGCCGCGGCTCAAGGTGCTGGGGCTGTCCAAGGCGGTGCTCGCCCCGTTGGCCGACACGCCGCTCGCCGGCCTGACCTCCGCGCCCTTTCCGCTCGAAGCGGCGCTGCTGAATCTGATAGACCGTTCGACATGAGCGACCAGCTGTCCGCCCCGCGCGATCCTGGCTCCTACGGCTCGCGCCGCCGCACCGGCCTTGGGGTCGGCGCCCTGATCCTGTTCGGGATCGCCTGCGTGGCCGGCGGCTACAGCCTGGCGCGGTTTGGTCCGACCTTGCCCGAACTCTATCCCGACAAGCCGCGCGCCGGCGCGGCCGCCGAGATCGCGCCGCTGGCCGCGCCCGCGCCGGCCCCCTGGCGGGCGGTGGGCGAGGTCGAGCACCATTTAAACCACAAAAGCCAGACCCACCGGCTGCTCCGGGCCGAAGGCGACGCCGACGGCCTG
>NZ_JAPMTQ010000074.1:0-10498 GCF_026411515.1 Phenylobacterium sp. 58.2.17
TACCAGATAATGAGGCTAGACTCGTGGGCTCGTAGATGTGTATTAGATACAGCGCCCGGACCGCCGAAGCCGCCGCCGCCCATGCCGCCGCCTGATCCGCCCATGCCGCCGCCGGGCGGCGGACCCTCGCCAGGCGGCGGACCGTCCGGCGGGCCTTCTCCCTGGCGCTGGCCCTGACTTTGCTGACCTTGGCCTTGCTGCCCCTGAGGTCGTTGCCCTTGAGCCTGCTGGCCCTGCGCCTGCTGGCCCTGAGCCTGCTGCGCCTGCCGCTCGGCCTGGAACCGCTGGCGCATCGCCGCGATCTGCTCAGGCGTCGGCTGCGGGCCGACCGGCCGCGAATAGGTGAAGCCATAGCGCAGCTCGTCGCGCGACTGCCGCGCGAAGTTCACCGGCCGCGCGTCGATCAGCGTCAGCTCGCCGGCCGCGTTGCGCACGAAGCGGTCGGGGAACGCCGCCTCGATCTGGGTCGAGGCCGACGGGAAGGCGGCGATCGCGTCGTCGGTGCGGGTCGAGACGTAGTTGGCCTGGAAGTTCAGGTTGAGCTTGTCCCAGGGCTTGTAGGTGACGCCCAGCTTGAAGGTGTCGCGCTGGCTGGCGTCCAGGGTCGAGAGGCCGCCGCTGACGCGGGTCACCTCGACGGTCTGGCCGGTCTGGAAGTCGAACACCCGCACGCCCGGCGTCGCGGTCAGCGGGTCGCCCAGCTGGTTCATGGTCGGGGCCTGGTCGGTGCGCGTGAACGAGGCCAGCACCCGCAGCGGCTTGATCGGGGTCCAGTTCAGGCCGCCGCCCAGCGTCTGCAGGTCGCCGAAATCCGAGAGGTTCTGGTAGCCGAGATTCACATTGGCCGACAGCTTGCCCAGATGCTCGCCCAGCCCTTCGCCGGCGCGGATCAGCGGCACGTCGACATTGGCCTGCAGCTGGCCGATGTTCCGGTCCAGGGTGTTCGACGTGGACACCCCCAAGCGGTCGGCCTCGCTCTCGAACCGGGTGGCCGAGGCCCGCGCGGTCAGGGTCGTGCTGACTTTGCCGGCCGGCAACTCCCAGAGCGCGCGGTTCAGCACGATGTCGGACTGCGCCGTGGTGGTCGTGCTCTTGGTGCGGTCGGTATAGGGCACGCCGCTGAAGTCGCGGTCGGTCGAGGACTTGGCGACGTCCTGGGTCAGCCCGCCGGTGTACGACCATTGCCAGCCGCCATAGGCGCCGGCCGCGGCGGCGGCGAGCCGCCCCGACGTGGTCTCCGAGCGGCGCAGCAGCGCGTCGTCCGAGAACGGCGACAGGCCAAGCTTGCCCTGGCTGTCGGTGAAGTCGAGGCCGGCGTTGATGGTGCCGTTGACGCCCTCGCCCAGCGGCCGCGCATAGACGCCGTTCAACGACAGGGCGGTGGTGTCCGAGGTCAGGGTGCGCAGGTCGCCCTCGCCGCCTTCGATGTCGCGGTCGCCCTCGTAGATCGGCTGGGTGTCGGTCAGCCGCGCGTCCAGCATCAGCCGCTGACCGCGCAGGATGTTCAGCACGGAGCCATGCGCCATGGCGCTCTGGCCGCCGCCGTCCTGCGTCGGGGTCGAACCCGAGGCCTCGGCGAGGGTGGCCTTGAAACGCTGGCGCAACACGAAGTTCACGACCTTCTGGTCGGCCGGGTAGCCGTACTTCAGCGACACCTCTTCGGGCAGGATGTCGACTCGCGCGATCGCCTCGGTCGGCAGGTCGCGGATCTCGGCGAAGCCGGTGACCCGACCGCCGTTGATCAACACCACCGGCCGGCCGCCCGAACCCTGGCCGCTGGTCAGCTGCGGCGCCAGCGCGTCGAGCAGTTCGGTGACGCTGGCCGCGCCATAGGCCCGGATCTCGCGCGGCGAGATCGACAGCTCCGGAGTGATGTCGCCGATCACCGAGCCCGGCAGATTGCGGACGCCGGCGACGACCACCAGTTCCTCGACCTCCGTCTCCTGGTCATGCTCCTCGGTCTGAGCCAGCGCGCCGCCGGCGCAGAGTGTGGCCGCCGCGACTCCGCACAACAGGCGTGCGGCGATACGGCGACGAGAAGGCGATGAACTCACGAGATACGATCCAAGTCATTGGGGAGGATGGAAGCGTGCGACTAACTGCCCCCATCCTCCTGAACGGGGGATGAGGAAGTTTCCGTCGCTCTTGTTGCGGCCATTCGTCAGGACCGACAAAAACCTGCCGCACGCCGATAGACGCCGATAGACATTGAAACGCCCGCGACAAACCGCGCCCTGGCGCGGCTATCGGCGGCTTGCTGCAAGGTCGGCGGCGAAACCTGCCGATAGGGCTGCTATCGGCGGCGCTTGAAGCCCTCCCTGCCGAAAGCCAAGACTGCGCCCCATGACCGGCGACCTGATTCGATGCGGCTGGCGCGGCATGGCCGGCGACCCGCTCTACGAGGCCTATCACGACAGCGAGTGGGGCGTGCCCGAGTACGACTCCCGCGCGCTGTGGGAAAAGCTCGTGCTCGACGGCTTCCAGGCCGGGCTCGCCTGGATCACGATCCTGCGAAAGCGCGACGCTTTCCGTGAGGCCTTCGCCGGCTTCGACCCCGACGTCGTCGCCCGCTTCGGCGAGGCCGAGCGCGCGGCCCTGATGGCCAATCCCGGCATCGTCCGCTCGAACGCCAAGATCGACGCGGCCATCGCCGGCGCGCGGATCTATCTCGACATGCGCGAGCAGGGCGAGGACTTCAGCCAGTTCATCTGGAGCTTCACCAACGGCCGCGTGGTCCAGAACCAGTGGAGCGAGATCGGCCAGGTCCCGGCCCAGACCCGCGTCGCCGAGGAGATGTCCAAGGCCTTGAAAGCCAAGGGTTTCAAGTTCGTCGGCCCGGTGATCGTCTACGCCTTCATGCAGGCTGTCGGCGTCGTCAACGACCACCTGACCTGCTGCCACCGCCACGAACAAGTCAAACGGCTGGTGCGTTAGTATGCCCGACATGATGCTCGAACTGGCCTGTCCGACGGGCCCCGTCTGCGGGGTGGACGAGGCCGGCCGCGGCCCCTGGGCCGGACCGGTCAGCGCCGGCGCGGTGATCCTCGATCCGGACCGCGTGCCCGCCGGCCTCAACGACTCGAAGAAGCTCAACGCCAAGGCGCGCGACGCCCTGGAGCTGGAGATCAAGCAGAGCGCGCTGGCCTGGGGCGTCGGCTTCGCCAGCGTCGACGAGATCGACGAGCTGAATATCCTGCACGCCACCGGCCTGGCCATGCGCCGCGCCGTCGAGGCGCTGGCCATCGCCCCGGCCTTCGCCCTGGTGGATGGCAACTACAAATTCAAATTGCCTTGTGAAATCAAGACCGTGATCAAGGGCGACTCGATCAGCGCCTCGATCGCCGCGGCCTCGATCCTCGCCAAGACCGCCCGCGACCGGCTGATGGTCGAGATGGACGGCCTCTATCCCGGCTACGGCTTCGCCGGCCACAAGGGCTATCACGCCCAGGTCCACGTCGAGGCGCTGCGGACCCTCGGCCCCTGCCCGATCCACCGCCGCGGCTGGGAGCCGATCCGCCTGGCCCTGATCGAGCGCGGCGAGCTCCTCGCGGATTGATCAATTGAATCAATATTGACGCCCTGCCCCCGCCGGCCGATCGCGGGGACATGGACAGCGCCGCCTCCGCATCGCTCCGACTGCAGGCCAAGGCCTGCCTGGCCCTCGGCTCGCCCTTTCACGCCGGGTTGCTGAACCTCGCCGCCGAGGACCTGGACGCCGGCGGGCCGACCGACCGCCTGCTCGCCCCATGGACCGGTCAGGACCTGCGCGCCCTGATGGCCGCCGCCGTCCCCCTGCGACTGGTCGGGGCCTTGCACGACCTGGTGCTGAGCGGTGATGATCCCGCCCTCGCCGCCGTCTATCCCCAGTCTGGCAAGGCCTTCGACGCCGCCACGGCCTGGCCCGAAGCGCGCCGCGCGATGACCGACCACGCCGAGCGCCTGGCCGCCTTCATGGACCACGAGCCGCAGACCAACGAGGTGCGCCGCTCGGCGGCCCTGCTCGGCGGCTTCCTGACCGTGGCCCGCGAGACCGGCCTGCCGCTGCGCTGTTTCGAGATCGCCGCCAGCGCCGGCCTCAACCTCTCCTGGGACCGCTATCGCTACGATCTTTCGGGTTCCGCCTGGGGTCCGGATAGCCCGGTGCTGCTGCCTTCCGACTGGTCCGGCGTCTTGCCGCCGCTGGACGCGCAGGTCCGGGTTGTTCATCGCCAAGCCTGCGACCGCCGCCCGGTGGACCTCAAGGACGCCGTCCAACGCCGACGTCTGATAGCCTATGTCTGGCCCGATCAGTTCGACCGGCTGGCGCGAATTCGCGCGGCGATCGACGTCGCGCTGGCGAACGAGGTCACCGTCGAGGCGGCCGACGCCGTCGAGTGGACCGCACGCTTGGCGGCTCCGGCCCCGGGCGCGGCGAGCGTCATCTACCACTCGGTGTTTTGGCAGTACATGCCCGCCGAAAGCCAGGTCGCGCTACGTCAAGCCATTGAATATATTGCCGCCTCAGCCACGAACGACGCCCCGCTCGCCTGGCTGCGCATGGAGCCCCCGCCCGAGAACACGGCGATCATGGAGGTGCGGCTTACGACCTGGCCGGGCGGCGAGGAGCGGGTCCTGGCGGTCGTTCACGCCCACGGCGCCTCGGCCAGGTGGACCGGTTAACCAAGATCAACGGCCGTTAACCACGTTCGGTAAAGCCGCGTTCACCACGAGGACTCAGGATTCTGACTCCGGACATCGAGGTGAGCTTATGGGCGTTCAGGCCGACACGATCATTCACGGCGACTGCATCGAGGAGCTGAAGAAGCTGCCTGCGAAGTCGGTCGACCTGGTCTTCGCCGACCCGCCCTACAACCTCCAGCTCGGCGGGGAACTGCTGCGTCCCGACAACTCCAAGGTCGACGCCGTCGACGACCACTGGGACCAGTTCGAGAGCTTCGCGGCCTACGACAAGTTCACCCGCGAGTGGCTGACCGAGTGCCGCCGCGTGCTCAAGGACGACGGCGCCCTCTGGGTGATCGGCAGCTATCACAACATCTTCCGGGTCGGCGTCGCCTTGCAGGACCTGGGGTTCTGGCTGCTCAACGACATCGTCTGGCGCAAGACCAACCCGATGCCGAACTTCAAGGGCACCAGGTTCACCAACGCCCACGAGACCCTGATCTGGGCCGCCAAGGGCCGCGGCTCGCGCCGCTACACCTTCAACTACGACGCCATGAAAATGGCCAACGACGACGTCCAGATGCGCTCGGACTGGACCTTCCCGCTGTGCACCGGCGAGGAGCGCCTGAAGGATGAGAACGGCGCCAAGGCCCATCCGACCCAGAAGCCGGAAGCGCTCCTGCATCGCGTGATTTTGGCGTCGACCAAGCCTGGCGACGTGATCCTCGACCCGTTCTTCGGCACCGGCACCACCGGCGCGGCCGCCAAGCGCCTGGGCCGCCGCTACATCGGCCTGGAGCAGGACGAGAAGTACGTCGCCTTGGCCAAGGACCGCATCTCGAAGATCGTCCCCATCGCCCCCGGCGACCTGGAGGTCACCGGCTCCAAGAAGTCCGAACCGCGCGTGCCGTTCGGCCAGGTGCTGGAAGCGGGCCTGCTCAGCCCCGGCGACGCGCTCTACTGCCCCAAGGGCGAACGCATGGCCCGGGTGCGCGCCGACGGCAGCCTGGTGGTCGGCGACCTCTCCGGCTCGATCCACAAGGTCGGCGCCATGGTCCAGTCGGCCCCGGCCTGCAACGGCTGGACCTACTGGCACTTCAAGTCCGACAAGGGCCTGGCCCCCATCGACGTGCTGCGCGCCAAGATCCGCTCGGCGATGCCGCAGGCCTGAGGCATGCCTTACGGCCTGGGACTTGAGCGGACCGCCAACCGGCTGGCCGCGCCCAACCCGCTGTGGGGACGGGCCTTCGAAGAGGAGGCCGCCCGCATCCGCGCCGCCGCCGGCCCTGACGTCCTGGCCATCGAACACTATGGCAGCACGTCGGTGCCCGGGCTCTGCGCCAAGCCGATCATCGACCTGCTGGTCGGCGTGGCGGACCTCTCCGTCGCCGACCTCCATGCGCCGACCATGCTCGCGCTGGGCTACGACGACTCCGGAAACGGCGGCGTCGACGGCCACCGGATCTTCGGCAAGGGCGCGGCGCGCACCCATCTGGCCCACTTCGTCGTGCACGGAGGCGCCGAGTGGGTCGCCACGCTGCGGTTTCGCGACATGCTTCGCGCCGACGCTGGCCTGTGCACGGCCTACGAGCAGCTGAAGTCCCGGCTGGTCGCCGAGCATCCCGCGGACCGCGCCGCCTACACCGCCGGCAAGTCCGAGTTCATCCTCGCCGCCCTGGCCTAGAGCAGATTGCTCAACCCCGCCCGCGCGGCCTTGAGGAACACGCTCGGCAGGGCGTCCAGCCCGGCGCGCGGCGTCCAGATCAGGCCGTCGGCGTCGCCTTCGGCCCGGAGCAGCCGCAGGGTCAGGCTGAAGTGGGTGAAAACGTGCTCGACCTCGCCCACCGCCCGCCAGTCGGCCGGCGCCGGCGCGGCCGCGGCGGCCTCCGCATCGCTCCAGACGCTCGCGCGCCAGTCGCTGGTCGGCAGGGCGAGCATGCCGCCCAGCAGCCCCTTGGGCGGGCGGCGCACCAGCGCGACCTCGTGGCCGCGTGTCAGGATGTAGGCCACGCCGTTGCGGTGCGGCCGCGCAGCCTTGGGCGTCTTGCGCGGATAGGTCTCCGGCTCGCCGCCGGCCAGGCCCGCGCAGGCCTCGCTGAGCGGGCAGCGGTCGCACAGCGGCGCCTTGGGGCGGCAGATCGTGGCCCCCAGGTCCATCAGCGCCTGCGCCCAGTCCCCCGGCCGATCTGCGCGCACCAGCCCCCCGGCCAGGGCCTTCAACTCGGCCTTGCCGTCGGGCAGCGGCGTCTCGACCGCAAACAGCCGCGCCATCACCCGCTCGACATTGCCGTCGACCACATTGGTCGGCAGGTCGAAGGCGATCGCCCCGACCGCCGCGGCGGTGTACGGCCCCAGCCCCGGCAAGGCGCGCAGGCCTTCTTCGGTATCGGGAAACACCCCGCCATGGTCGCGCGCGACGGCCCGGGCGCAGGCCAGCAGGTTGCGGGCCCGGGCGTAGTAGCCGAGCCCCGCCCAGGCGGCCATCACCTCGCCGTCGTCCTCGCCCGCCAGGTCGCTGACCGTCGGCCAGCGCCGGGTGAACTTGAGGAAATAGGGCGCGGCGTGCGGCACCGTCGTCTGCTGGAGCATCACCTCCGACAGCCAGACGCGGTAGGGGTCGGCACGCTCGCCCAGCGCATGGTCGGCCGGCCCCACCCGCCAGGGCAGGTCGCGGGCGTTGGCGTCGTACCAGGCAAGCAGGCGGTCGCGGAGCGTCTCGGGCGTCACCAGGTCTCAGCTACCCGATCCTCGCCTCGGACGGGAGCCTTGTTGTAAGGTGGCGGCCAATGCCCCGCCCCCTGCCCACTCCCGCCGAAGCCGCCGAGATCCTGGCGCGCAAGCGCACGCGGCCCCAGCACCGGCCGCCGCCGGTGGCCGGGCGGGGTCTTTCCAAGCTGCTCAAGGAACTGGACGCCAAGTACGGCCAGGGTCCCGGCGCGCTGCAGGCGCGCTGGCGCGAGATCGTCGGCGTCGAGCTGGCCAAGCGCACCGAGCCGGTGAAGCTGACCAAGCCGCGCGGCGGCGGCCCCGGCGCGCTGGAGATCCGCGTCGCCGGCGCCTCGGCCGCCCTGATCCAGCACCAGGCGCACGAGATCGTCTCGCGGGTGAACCTGTTCCTCGGCGAGGGCGCGGTGAACAAGCTGCGCATCGTCCAGGGGCCGCTGCGTACGGCCGCGACCGAGACCAGACCCGCCCGCCGGCGCGCCGCGCCGCTGGACGCCGCTCAGGAGGCCGAACTGGCCCGCGGCCTCGAACACGCCCCCGACAGCCCCCTGAAAGCCGCATTGCTGAGGTTGGGTCGGGGCGTTATGCGGCGGGGAGCCGGCTGAGCCTGGTTGACTTCGCCCCGGCGCCCACGTTCCACGGACCGGGAATCGCGCTTTAATCTTTCATTCGGAATTCCGCAGAGGTGCAAATGCCGAACTTCAACCGTCGCCTTCTCGTCGTCGCGGCCCTGGGCGCGCTCGCCCTGGCCGGCTGCTCCAAGAGCGGCGGCGCCGGGTCCGTCGACACCGCCGACATGACCCTGGGCGATCCCAACGCCAAGGTGAAGCTGGTGGAGTACGCCTCGCTGACCTGCAGCCACTGCGGCAAGTTCAACAACGAGGTCTTCCCCGAGTTCAAGAAGAAGTACATCGACACCGGCAAGGTGCATTACACCTTCAAGGAATTCCTGACCCCGCCGAACGAGGTGGCCGCCGCCGGCTTCCTGACCGCGCGCTGCGCCGGCAAGGACAAGTACTTCCAGGTCACCGACGCCATCTTCCATGCCCAGCAGGAGATGTTCACCACCGGCGACATGCGCGGGATCCTGCTGCGCACCGCCCAGTCGGCCGGCATGACCGAAGAGAAGTTCAACGCCTGCATCACCGACGAGGCGGCGCTGAAGGCCCTGAACGAGCGCGTCGAAAAGGCCGTGAAGGTCGACAAGATCACCGCGACCCCGTCGTTCATGATCAACGGCAAGAAGCTCAAGGAAGGCGAGATGACCATGGCCGAGCTCGACGCGGCCGTCGCCGAGGCCTCGAAGTAAGCCATGCGCCAGCCGAACCGTCGCATCGCCGTCGCCGTCCTTGGGGCGGTCGCGCTCTGCGCCGGTTCGGCCCTGGCCGCCCCGCCCCTGCCCGACGACATGTCGCTGGGCGACCCCAAGGCCAAGGTGAAGCTGGTCGAGTACGCCTCGCTCAGCTGCACCCACTGCGCGGTGTTCAACAACGAGGTCTTTCCGGCCTTCAAGAAGAAGTACATCGACACCGGCAAGGTCCACTACACCCTGCGCGAGATCCTGACGCCGCCGGCCCAGGTCGCCGCCGCCGGCTATCTGACCGCGCGCTGCGCCGGCAAGGACAACTACTTCACCGTCGTCGACGCGGTGTTCCGCGGCCATGACGAGATGGTCAGGACCGGCGACGCCCGCGCTGTGCTGGTCGCCGCGGCCCAGGCCGGCGGCCTCAGCGAGGCCCGGTTCGAAGCCTGCCTTTCTGACGATGCCGCGCTTCAAGCCCTCAACGCCCGCGTCTCGCGCAACGCCAAGCAGGGCGAGATCGCCGGCACCCCCACCTTCGTGTTCAACGGCGTGAAGGTGAAGGAAGGCGAGATGACCGCCGCCGAACTCGACGCCGCGGTCGCCGCGGCCTCCAAGCGGTAGGAGGCGCCCCCGGCCCGTGCACTTCCAGAGGCTCCGACTCTCCGGCTTCAAGTCCTTCGTCGATCCGACCGAGTTTCGGATCGAGCCCGGAGTCACGGGCATCGTGGGACCGAACGGCTGCGGCAAGTCGAACCTGCTGGAAGCCCTGCGCTGGGTGATGGGGGCCAATTCCGCCAAGGCGATGCGCGCCGGCGGCATGGACGACGTGATCTTCGCCGGCTCGGGCAATCGCGCCTCGCGCAACCACGCCGAAGTCGTCCTGACCATCGACAATTCCGACCGCCGCGCTCCGCCGGCGTTCAACGACGCCCCGGTGCTGGAGGTCGTGCGGCGGATCGATAAGGGCGCCGGCTCGACCTACAAGATCAACGGCCGCGAGGTGCGCGCCCGCGACGTCCAGCTGCTGTTCGCCGACGCCTCGACCGGCTCGAACTCCCCGGCCCTGGTGCGCCAGGGCCAGATCTCCGAACTGATCGCCGCCAAGCCGCAGAACCGCCGGCTGATCCTGGAAGAGGCGGCTGGCGTCTCGGGCCTGCATTCGCGCCGCCACGAGGCCGAGCTGCGGCTGCGCGCCGCCGAGACCAACCTCGCCCGCCTCGACGACGTCTCGCGCGAGCTGGAGACCGCCCTCAACCGTCTGCGCCGCGAAGCCCGTCAGGCCGAGCGCTACAAGAAACTGTCCGCCGAGATCCGCGCCCTGCAGGGCGCGGTGCTCTTCGCCCGCTGGTCCGAGGCCCGCGACGCCGCCGTGCGCCTGCGCGAGGAAGCCGCCGCCGCGGTCGCCGCCGTCGAGGCCAACACCAGGGAGGCGGCGAGCGCCACCACCCGCGCCGCGCAGGCCGAGGAGGCGATCAAGCCGCTGCGCGAGGCCGAGACCATCGCCGCGGCGATCCTGCATCGCCTGGCCATCGACAAGGACCGGCTGGAACGCGAGGGCGAGGCTCTGGCCGCCGAGGTCGAGCGCCTGACCGGCGACCTGACCCGCATCGACGGCGACCGCGCCCGCGAGACCCAGATCGCCCACGACGCCCAGGCCGCCCTGGCCCGCATGGCCGAGGACCTGGCGGCGCTGGAGGCCGCCATCGCCGCCGCCCCAGAGCGCGTGCCCGAGCTCGAAGCCGCCGCCCGCGCCGCCGAGGAGGCCCGCATCGCCGCCGACAAGGCGGTCGAGGAGCTGTCTCTTATACACAT
>NZ_JAPMTQ010000075.1:0-9263 GCF_026411515.1 Phenylobacterium sp. 58.2.17
ATCATGAGGCTAGTCTAGTGGGCTCGGGATTTGTATAAGAGACAGGCGCTACGCCGAGGTGCTGCCCGGCTCGACCTCCGGCGCCCTGGTCCAGGCCGCGGCGCTGCGGCAGGCCGGCGTGGCGCCGGGCGGCTTCGCACAGGTCACACAAGCCGGAACCCACGAGGCGGCGCTGGCCGCGCTGCTGACCGGAACCGCCGACCTCGCCGCCCTGGCCGAGGAGCCCTGGCGCAAGCTGAAGGCTGAGAACCCGCAGGTCGCCGAAGGCCTGGTCGAACTCTGGCGCTCAGCCCCGCTGCCGCCCGGCCCGGTGGTCTGCATCCGCGCCCCGACGACGCCGTGCGATAGGATTGGGGCCGTGCTGTTGGACGATGGCGCAGCTGCCGCCGACCTCGCCAAGGGCTGGTCGGAGACGGAAGGGGCGGTGCGGTTCAAGGGCTACGATGACCGGCCCTATGCGGGGTTCCGCGAGTGATCGCACAAGTCTGAAGCGCGCCGCATTGAGATTAAGCGCCGCCTTTCTTGATGGTCACGAGAATTTCGCCTTCGCCCTTGTATAGGATACGAAAGATTTGAGCCGCTCCCTGCAGCCAATCGGCCTGATCTTGAATGCTCCAAGGAGTCCCCTTTGGGGGAATCTCATTCAGCAACCCTTCGATGAACGGGTTTAGTTCTCGGGCCGCCACTGCTGTGCCCATGTGCGCACGACCAGGATCTCTGTCCTCAGAGTGGGCCACCTCGGCAATGGCCGAAGCCGTCGACGTCCCAGACGCAGTTCCGGCGGCTGCGACGACCTGTGATATGACTGGCGCGACAAGCCGATCTTCGCTTCCAGTCGGAAAGAATCCGGCGGACCTTGCTGACCGCTCGAATGTCTGGCGAGCTTTTTCCCTCTGCTTCGTCGCGACACCAAAGGTCGTGAATGCGTGCTCTAGGCCAGCGCGCCCCGGTAGTGTCTTTCCGCGATATTCGTCGAACGCCCGCCGATAGAGTTCAACGTTGAGAAATGCGTCAACTTTGGCTGCTCGCTCCGTGGCCCCGTCAAGGATGTCATATCCCAGTGCCGTCAGGCTCCACCGTCCCTGTTGGCTATCGATCAATCCAAATTGCTTTGCTGCACTGAGCTTGTTCGCAAGCGTCCCCCCCGCACTGTTTAGTGCTGCAGAGACTTGATCGCGCTCCATGGGGACCCCCCCCCCGACAGAATGCATGGTGCGGGCGAGCTTAATTGCTTCGTCCAGGTCGGTGTACGGGAAGGCAATCGTAGAGATTTCACGCGCTCGCGTTGATCCCGAGCCTTCTGAGCCACTGGTTGGCGACATTCTTAAGCACCCCCTTTGTTGGGCGCGGGATTAATCCCGCGCCGCAGGCATTGGTGATTTGCGCCTACTAATTTGTGCAGGCAGCCTCGTTAGCGCTTTCGACTAGAGTCTCAAATGATAGGCGCGACGGGCGGGCTTTACGTGGGTACGGACCGGCACTTGGCGCCTTGTCCGACGGCGTTTCGACCGCATCTTGGGCTCCCTATTGGGGTGGCTGCCCTTGCAAAATGACCGAGCGCATGGCACATTAGCCGCGCGTCAAAACGCGGTTGAGCGCCACAACGCTCGGCCTTCCGGAACGAGGGGCAGAGACCCTTTTCCGATCCTGTTCAGCGGCCCCGGCGGGTGTGTCACCACCCGAATCCCGGGGCCGTTGGACTCTGGACGCGCCGCGATGATGCCGCATTCACCCCAACCATGCAACTGGCGAAGCTGAAGCCTCGCCAAAATCTTGACCGCAATTTCGCTTGGCGGGCATTACTTTCGGTAACGGCTCCACACTGCATTGTAATTTATGTGTTTTTTTGCGGTAATTTTACCGCCGCTCTCCGCGGAGACGCTTTAAAGCAGTCGAGTACGACCACAGGGAAGGCCGAGAACCGCGCAGCGAAACACGTACGGGAAATTCGGCGGTGAGCGCGAACATGCGTGAGTCGCCCGCCCGGAAGCCCTCAGAAGAACTCGTCCATCAGCCGGTAGAAGGCGCAGGCGGCTTCGTCGACGGCGGTGAGCGGGTAGCGCTCGCGGAGGATGGCGGCGGCGTCGAGGTGGGGGTGGTTGAACTTCGCCGAGCGCAGGAAGAGGGCCAGGTCCTGCCAGCGGTCGGCCAGGCCGAAGCGGCCGAGGTCGACCATGCCGACCGGGCGGCCGGGGCTCCAGATGAAGTTCGGCAGGCTGGCGTCGCCGTGGGTGAGGACCAGGCGCTCAGTAGCCGGGCGAGTGGCGATGGCGTGGTCGAGGGCCTGGCGCGCGGTCCAGCCGGCGCGCTCGGCGTCGAAGTCGTCCTCGTCGACCAGGCCGGCGGCGACGTGGCGCTCGGCGATGGCGAACTTGGCGGCCAGGCTCATGTCGTAGGGGCAGTCGGCGGGATCGAGGGCGTGCAGGCGGGCCAGCAGGTCGACCGTGGCGGCCAGGGCGTCGGCGGCGTCCTCACGCGCCACATGCGAGACCGCCTGGCCGTACAGCCGCTCGCTGATCAGGCAGAAGCCGCCTTCGAAGGCGCCGCTCCATAGGTTGGCGGCGACGCGCACCCGGCCGCCCAGCCAGCGCACGACCTGCGCCTCGCGCGCTAGGGTCTCGGCGCTGCCGGGATGGTCGCCGGGGGCGAACTTGACGACGCAGGGGCCGACCGTCGCGATCAGGTCGCCGGACTGGCCGTGCCCGACCACGTCGACGGGCGCGCAGCCGTGCGGCAGGCCCGCCTCCTCCAGCATGCAACGGACATAGTCCTCGATGGAAGCGACCTCGTACATGGCCGCCTCCTCACACGCCAAAGTCCAGGTTCGATGGAGGCTAGGTGGTGACGAGCCTCGCCAATGTCACCCCCTCGCTGACCTGGTCGCCCACAGAAACCGACAGGGACTCGACCTGGCCGTCGAAGGGCGCGCTGAGGGCATGCTCCATCTTCATGGCCTCGAGGGTCAGCAGGGCCTGGCCGCGGACGACCTTGTCGCCGACGCTGACCGAGACGGCGACCACCTTGCCCGGCATCGGCGAGGCGATCGCCCCGTCGCCGCCGCCGCCGTGGGCGGCGTCCTTGAGCGGCGGGCGCAGGGTAAGGACGAAGGTCTCGCCGGCGTCGAAGACCACCACCTCGCCGTCGTCGGTCAGCAGCACGTCGCCCGGAACGTCGTCGGAATAGAGCGGCGCATCGAACCCCCGGTCGCCGAGATAGAGTCGCATGGAGGCGGCCGGCGCGGCGTTGAGCCGGAAGCCGGTCAGCCCCTCCCACGGATCGGCGGGGGCGTCTTCTTCCGCGTCGAGGGTGACGGCCATGGCGGCCGAGGCGAGCGCGTGCTCGGACGGGGCCGGCTGGGCGGCCAGAGCCTCCAGCCGCGCCTCGATGAAGCCGGTGTCGACGTCGCCGGCGATGAAGTCCGGATGGTCGAGGCAGCGGGCCAGGAAGCCGGCGTTGGTCTTCACCGGCCAGACCTCGACCTCGCTGCAGGCCTCCGCCAGCAGGTCGGAGGCGCCCTCGCGGGTCGCGGCGTGGGCGATCAGCTTGGCGATCATCGGGTCGTAGAAGGGCGAGACCTCGCCGCCCTCCTCCACGCCGGTATCCACGCGGACCAGGTCCTCGGGCAGCTTGAAGTGCTCCAGCGGGCCGATCGAGGGCAGGAAGCCGGCGGACGGGTTCTCGGCGTAGAGCCGCGCCTCCATGGCGTGGCCGGAAAGCTCGATGTCCTCCTGGGCCAGCGGCAGCGGCTCGCCGGCGGCGACGCGGATCTGCCATTCGACCAGATCGACGCCGGTGACCGCCTCGGTGACCGGATGCTCGACCTGCAGGCGGGTGTTCATCTCCATGAACCAGATGCGGTCGGGCTGCAGGCCGTCGCTGGCGTCGGCGATGAATTCGACGGTGCCGGCGCCGACATAGCCGACCGCCTGGGCGGCGCGGACGGCGGCCTGCGTCACCGCGGCGCGGGCCTCAGCGCTCATGCCCGGCGCGGGCGCCTCCTCGATGACCTTTTGGTGGCGGCGCTGCAGCGAGCAGTCGCGCTCATAGAGGTGGACGACCTGGCCCTGGCTGTCGCCGAACACCTGCACCTCGATGTGGCGCGGGCGGGTGACGTAGGTCTCCAGCAGCACCCGGTCGTCGCCGAACGAAGCGGCGGCCTCGCGCTGACACGAGGTCAGGGCCGCAGCGAAGGCGGCCGCGTCGTCGACCTTGCGCATGCCCTTGCCGCCGCCGCCGGCGACGGCCTTGATCAGCACCGGATAGCCGATCTTGTCGGCCTCGGCCTGGAGCCGCGCGGGGCTCTGGTCCTCGCCGAGGTAGCCCGGGGTGACCGGCACGCCGGCATTGGCCATCAGCGACTTGGCGGCGTCCTTCAGGCCCATGGCGCGGATCGCCGAAGGCGGCGGCCCGATCCAGGTCAGGCCGGCGGCGACCACCGCCTCGGCGAACTCGGCGTTCTCCGACAGGAATCCGTAGCCGGGATGGATGGCGTCGGCGCCGGTGGCCAGGGCCGCGTCGATGATCTTCTCACCTACCAGATAGCTCTCGCGGGCGGCGGCGGGGCCGATCAGCACGGCCTGGTCGGCCATGCGCACGTGCGGCGCATCAGCGTCGGCTTCGGAGTAGACGGCGACGGTGGCCAGGCCCATGGCCTGGGCGGTGCGGAAGACGCGGCAGGCGATCTCGCCACGATTGGCGACCAGAATGCTGCTGATCATGGTCACATCCGGAAGACGCCGAACCGGGTTTCCGGGATCGGCGCGTTAAGGGCGGCGGAGATGGAGAGGCCCAGGACGTCTCTCGTCTGGACCGGGTCGATGATGCCGTCGTCCCAGAGCCGGGCGGTGGCGAAATAGGGCGAGCCCTCGTGCTCGTAGCGCTCGCGGATCGGGGCCTTGAAGGCCTCTTCCTCGGCGTTCGTCCACTTGTCAGCGTCGCGGTGGACGGTGGCCAGCACGCTGGCGGCCTGCTCGCCGCCCATCACGCTGATGCGGCTGTTGGGCCAGGTCCAGAGGAAGCGCGGCGAATAGGCCCGGCCGCACATGCCGTAGTTGCCGGCCCCGAACGAGCCGCCGATCAGCACGGTGAACTTGGGGACTTCCGCCGAAGCGACCGCCGTGACCAGCTTGGCCCCGTCCTTGGCGATGCCGCCGGCCTCGTACTTTCCGCCGACCATGAAGCCGGAGATGTTCTGCAGAAAGACCAGCGGGATCTTGCGCTTGCAGGCCAGCTCGATGAAGTGCGCCCCCTTCAGCGCGCTCTCGGAGAAGAGGACACCGTTGTTGGCCAGGATGGCGACCGGCTGGCCCCAGATCCGGGCGAAGCCGCAGACCAGGGTCGTGCCATAGAGGGCCTTGAACTCGTCGAAGTCCGAGCCGTCGACGATGCGGGCGATGACCTCGCGCACGTCGTAAGGCGCGCGCACGTCGGTGGGCACGATGCCGTAGAGCTCCTGCGGATCGTAGGCCGGCGGGCGCGGATCGCGCAGGTCCTGGTCGACCTGCTTGGAGGTGTTCAGGTTGGCGACGATCGAGCGGACGATGGTCAGGGCGTGCTCGTCGTCCTCGGCCACATAGTCGACGACGCCGGAGCGGCGGCCGTGGGTGTCGGCGCCGCCGAGCTCCTCGGCGGTGATCACCTCGCCGGTGGCGGCCTTCACCAGCGGCGGGCCGCCGAGGAAGATGGTGCCCTGGCCGCGGACGATCACCGTCTCATCGGACATCGCCGGGACATAGGCGCCGCCGGCGGTGCACGAGCCCATGACGCAGGCGATCTGGGGGATGCCCTCGCCGCTCATCCGGGCCTGGTTGAAGAAGATGCGGCCGAAGTGCTCACGGTCGGGAAAGACCTCGGCCTGATGCGGCAGGTTCGCGCCGCCGGAGTCCACCAGATAGACGCACGGCAGGCGGTTCTGCATGGCGATCTCCTGCGCCCGCAGATGCTTCTTCACGGTGGTCGGGAAATAAGCCCCGCCCTTCACCGTCGCGTCGTTGGCGACGATCATCACCTCGCGGCCGCAGACCCGGCCGATGCCGGTGATGATGCCGGCGCCCGGGGCCTCGTCGCGATAGAGGCCGTGGGCCGCCAGGGCGGCGACCTCCAGGAACGGCGAGCCGGGATCGAGCAGCCGCTCGACCCGCTGGCGCGGCAGCAGCTTGCCGCGCGCGGCGTGGCGCTGGCGTGATTGCTCGGGACCGCCGAGCGCCGCGTGGGCGGCATGCTGCGCCAGCTCGGCGGCGAGCGCGCGGTTGTGGGTGTCGTTGGCCTGGAACGTCGCCGAGGCCTTGTCGATCGCGGTGGCGAGCTTGCTCATGCGCCCAGCAGCTCCCGGCCGATCAGGAAGCGGCGGATCTCGTTGGTGCCGGCGCCGATGTCGTAGAGCTTGGCGTCGCGGACCAGCCGCTCGACCGGAAACTCCTTGGTGTAGCCGGCGCCGCCCAGCGCCTGGACCGCCTCCAGGCTGACCTTCACCGCATTCTCCGAGGCCAGCAGGATCGCGCCGGCCGCGTCGAAGCGGGTGGTGAGGCCGGCGTCGCAGGCCTTGGCCACGGCATAGACGTAGGTGCGGGCCGAATTCAGGGCGACGTACATGTCGGCGATCTTTCCCTGCATCAGCTGGAACGAGCCGATCGGCTTGCCGAACTGCTTGCGCTCGCGGACATAGGGCAGGACCACGTCGAGGCAGGCCTGCATGATGCCGAGCGGGCCGGCGGCGAGCACGGCGCGCTCATAGTCGAGGCCGCTCATCAGCACCGCAGCGCCGCCGTTCAGCGGGCCCATGACATTCTCCTCGGGGATCTCGCAATCCTCGAACACCAGCTCGGCGGTGTCGGAGCCACGCATGCCCATCTTGTCCAGCTTGGGCGAGACGCTGAAGCCCTTCATGCCCTTCTCGACCAGGAAGGCGGTGACGCCGCGGCTGCCCTCGTCGGGCGAGGTCTTAGCGTAGACCACCAGGGTGTCGGCGTGCGGCGCGTTGGTGATCCAGAATTTCGTGCCGTTGAGCACGAAGCGGTCGCCGCGATGCTCGGCGTGGGTGCGCATCGAGATGACATCGGAGCCGGAGCCGACCTCGCTCATCGCCAGCGAGCCGACGTGCTCGCCGCTGATCAGCTTGGGAAGATACTTGCGCTTCTGCTCGGGGCTGCCCCAGCGGCGGATCTGGTTGACGCAGAGGTTGGAGTGGGCGCCGTAGGACAAGCCCACCGAGGCCGAGGCGCGGGAGACTTCCTCCATCGCCACCACATGCTCGAGATAGCCGAGGCCGAGGCCGCCGAACTCCTCCTCGACGGTGACGCCGTGCAGGCCGAGCTCGCCCATCTGCGGCCAGAGCTCGCGCGGGAAGGCGTTGCTGGCGTCGACCTGGGCGGCGATCGGGGCGATCTTGTCGGCGGCGAAGCGCGCGGTGGTCTCGCGGATCGCATCGGCGGTCTCGCCGAGGCCGAAGTGGAAGCTGGGACCGGTCATTCGGGCTGCCTTCTGCGGGGCGGTCTGGAACTAGCCTCGCAAAACTAGCGACCGAAGAACAATCCACAAAATTGAACGATCATGATGCACATGATAGATAGCATCTATCATGGACCGGTATCTGCTGCGCTACTTCCTGGCCATCGTCGAGACCGGGAACTTCAGCCGCGCCGCGGCGCGCGAGAACGTCGCCCAGCCCACCTTGTCGGCCGGCATCGCCAAGCTGGAGGCCCAGTTGCAGGCGCGGTTGTTCGACCGCACCAATCGCCGCGTTCACCTGACCGAGGCCGGCAGCCGGCTGCTGGTCCACGCCCGCCGCATCGAGCACGAGTTCAACCTGGCTCAGGCCGCGGTCGCCGGCGCGGCGCCGGCGCAGTTGCTGCGGGTGGCGGTGCTGTCGACCATCCCCGCCACGCTGATCGAGGAAATCCTGACCCGCCGCCCGCCCGGCGCCGAGCGCATCGAACTGCTGGAAGGAACCGAGCGCGAGGTGCTCAGCCTGCTGGACCGCGGCCGCGCCGACGCGGCCCTGACCGTAATAAATCCGTCTACGGATCGTTTCGCCGGCGAGCAGCTGCATGAGGAGGGCTATGGCCTGGCCCTGCCCGCCGGCCACCGGCTGGCCGGCGCCGGGAGCATCGAGGGCGAGGCGCTGGCCGACGAGGTGATGATGGTCCGCCGCCATTGCGAGGTGCTGGCCCAGACCAGCCGCTACTTCACCGACCGCGGCGTGCGGCCGTTCTTCAGCTATCGCGGGGCCGGCGACGAGAAGGTGCTGGCCCTGGTTCGCGCCGGTCTGGGGATCACAGTCATGCCCGACAGCTACCGCGACCCCGGGGTGGCGCGGGTCGGGCTCGAAGGGTTCACGCCGCGGCGGGTGATCGGCCTGTGCTATGCGGGCGAGGCTGCGCGCCCCAGCGCCTTCGTCCAGGCGGCGCGCGAGGTGTGCGGCGAGATGGGCTGACGGGTCAGGGTAACGCCCGATGCCCGCGAGCGCAGCCGCATGTTTCCCTTCCCCGGTCGTCCACCGGAGACCCGCCATGACCGCCTCGCGTGCGAAACGCAGTTTGAGGCTGCCCAGCGACCTCGGCGCGATGCGCACGATCATGGCCGCCGACCGCACGCTGATGGCGTGGGTCCGCACCTCGTTGTCGATGCTCAGCTTCGGCTTCACGATCTACAAGTTCCTCGAGAGCGCCGTGCAGAGCGACCAGCTGGCGCGCGCCGACAGCCCCCAGCACGTCGGGCTGTTCCTGGCTGGAGTCGGCACGCTCTCGATGCTGTTCGGCGTGATCAGCTATTGGACGACCCTGAAGGACCTGCAGCGCACCGAAGAGTTCCGCCTGGGCCGACCGGCGCTGTTCATCTCGCTGGTGATGCTGATGGCCGGCGTCGCGCTGTTCCTCGGAATCGCCGCGAGGGTGGTCTAGTCCTTGCGGAACTTGAGCGACCCGTCGGACGTGGCGATCACCAAGGCGCCGTCGGCGGTGAAGCTGTAGCCCGAGGCGGTCTCCAGCGCCTTCAGGTACTTCTCCTCCTGCTGCATCAGCGAGGGGGCGCAGGCCATCATGGTCGAGCCGAGCTTGCCGAAGGTCAGCTTGTCCCCTGCCTGGGTCCAGCTTCCGAAGTAGCGGTTGCAGCCGCCGGCCCCCGCGGCCGAACCGTCCTTGGCCAGGGTCAAGGTGACATGCGAGCGGTCGATGATCCCGCCGCCGAGCAGGTCCTCCAGCCGCCATTCCGGGCCGACCAGGTGGTGAAGATCACCTATGACGGCCTGGTCGAGATGCTGGGCGGCG
>NZ_JAPMTQ010000076.1:0-9241 GCF_026411515.1 Phenylobacterium sp. 58.2.17
CATGGGGATCGGCGCCGGGGGCGTGAACGGCAGGTCGAGGGCAGCCGGCGGCCGGGGCGAGGCCGGGCGGTCCTGCGGCTGGGCCTCCGGCTTCGGCGGCGGGGGCGGGGGCGCCCAGGTCTCGACCGTGATGATCGGGCCCTCGGGCAGGGCCTCGGGCTCGGGCGGCGTCCAGGTCTTGACGGCGAGGTAGGCGGCCAGGCCGCCGTGGACGATCACGGACAGGGCGATGGCCGCGGTAACGGCCGGAGATCGGCCGGAACGAGGCTTCGACGGGCCGAGCGCGACCGGCATGAACTGACGGATGACCATTGGCGACCTCCCTTTGTTTTTCGTCGCTGAAACAAAGGGTCGCGCCGGGATCGTGTCCGAAGCTTGGCCGTTGGGAAGCGCAACGGTGGCGGGGCGGTGACCAAGTGGCGCCGCCGCCCCGCGAGCGGACCCTAGCCGAAGGTCAGCGGGTCCGGGCCGATGCGGCCGTCGGCGGTGTCGAGCGCAGCGAAGGCGGCCATGTCCTCGGCGTCGAGGGCGAAGTCGAAGACATCGAAGTTCTGGCGCAGGCGGTCCGGGTTCGCCGACTTGGGGATCACCAGGAAGCCGCTGTCGAGGTGCCAGCGGATGATCGCCTGGGCCGGCGTCTTGCCGTGCTTGGCGGCGATCCTGCCGATCACCGGGTCCTGCAGGACCTTGCCCTGGCCCAGCGGGCTCCAGCATTCGGTGACGACGCCCAGCTCCTGGTGCGCGGCGCGCAGGGCGGTCTGCTGGAAGCGGGGGTGCAGTTCGACCTGGTTGACGGCCGGGGCGACGCCGGTCTCGCCGACGATGCGGCGCAGATTGTCGGCAGTGAAGTTGGAGACGCCGATCGACTTGGCGCGGCCTTCCTCCTTGAGCCGGACCAGCGCCTTCCAGCTTTCGACATAGAGGTCCTGGGTCGGGCAGGGCCAGTGGATCAGGTAGAGGTCGACGCTGTCGCGGCCGAGCCGCTGGAGCGACTTGTCGAAGGCCTTGAGGGCGCGGTCGTAGCCCTGGCTCTCGTTCCAGAGCTTGGTGGTCACCGCCACCTCGCCGCCGGCCGCGGCCCGCTTCAAGCCCTCGCCGACGCCCTTCTCGTTCTGGTAGATGGCGGCGGTGTCGACATGGCGATAGCCGGCGTCGATCGCGGTCTGAACGATCACAGCGGCTTCGTCGTCGGGGACCTGCCAGACGCCGAGGCCGAACTGGGGCAGCGCCGCCCCGTCGTTGAAGGTGATCAGCGGCTGGGTCATCGGCGGTCCTCGCGGAAGATGGGAAGCGCAAGATCGGGAGCCGCCGAGCGGGGCGCAAGTCGCCGTCTGCAAAGAACATGGTTAGCAACACGTTAACCATGTCGGGGCACATCTGGCCCATGGCGATCGAGGGAATCAGGGGAGTTGTGGAGGCCGCGATCCAGCGGGCCTCGAACGCCACTGGCGTCGACTTCACCTTCCTCATGAAGACCGCCGCGCGCGAGAGCGGCTACAATCCGCGCGCCAAGGCTCCGACCTCGTCGGCGGCGGGCCTTTTCCAGTTCGTCGAGCAGACCTGGCTGGCGACCCTCAAGCAGCACGGGGCCAAGTACGGCTACGCGCGCTATTCGGAACTGATCACCAAGGGGACGGACGGCCGCTATCGGGTCGCGGGGGCCGAGGCGCGCAAGGCGGTGATGGACCTGCGGATGGATCCGCACGCCGCCTCGCTGATGGCCGGGGAGCTGACCTCCGACCACGCCTCGTACCTGAAGGGCAGGGTAGGCCGCGCGCCGACGGCCGGCGAGCTCTACGCCGCCCACTTCCTGGGACCGCAGGGCTCGGCGCGGCTGATCGAGGCCGTGCGCAGCCAGCCGGGCGCGAGCGCCGCGGCGATGTTCCCGGACGCGGCCAGCGCCAACCGTTCGATCTTTTATCGCGACGGCCGTGCGGCGACGGTGTCGGAGGTCTATGCGAACCTGACCAAGGGCGCGCACGGCCCCGCCGCCACCGGCCAGCGCCAGGCCCCGACCGACACAAAGTTCGTACAGTACGCCTCGGCCCGGCAGCAGGCCCTGCAGACCAGCCAGGACGCGATGGTCGACCTGATCCTGCGCGGGACCAAGTCCGACGACGACGCCAGCGCTGGTCAGCGCATGACCGGGTCGCTGTTCACCAGCGAGATGCTGCGGGTGTTGTCCGAGGCGCGCGACAAGGCCAGCTGAGGGGCCAGCTAGGCTGCGGCCCCGGCGCTGAGCATGGCGTCGATCTCGGCGGACGAATAGCCGATCTCGGAAAGCACTTCACGGGTGTGTTCGCCCAGGCCCGGCGCCGGGGGGCGGCGGTCGGCGTCGGCCCCGGGGAAGCGGGCCGGCGCGGCGGGGGAGCGGTAGGCGCCGCCCTGGCCGTCCTCGATCTCGACAAAGGCGCCGGCGGCGGCGGCCTGCGGGTCGGCGGCGACCTGCGCGGGGGTCTGGACCGGCGCCCAAACCTGGTCGGCCGCGTCGAGACGCCGGGTGATCTCGGCGTAGTCGAGGCCGCCGAAGGTCGCGTCCAGCTGTTCGACCAGGGCGGCGCTGTTCTGCCGGCGGACCTTACCGGTGGCGAAGCGGGCGTCGAGCGGCAGGTCGGGACGCTCGAAGGTCTGGCAGAGCACCTGCCAGTCGTTGCTGGCGCCGCGCGGATTGAGCACGAACCAATGGCCGTCGCGGCTGCGGTAGAAGTTGGCCAGCGGGTCGAACGGGGCGCTGCGCGGGCGGTTGGAGGCGAGCTTGCCGAAGGCCAGCTGGACGGCGAGGTCGGAGCCGACGGCGTAGACGCCGGTCGCCAGCAGCGAGGTCTGGACCACGCGCCCGACGCCGGTGCGCTCGCGCTCGTAGACCGCCGCCAGGATCGCCGAGACGGTGGCCAGCGAGGTCATGTGGTCGCCGACGCCGGTGCGCAGGATGAACGGGTCCGATCCCTTCGGCGCGTGCATGTGGGCCACGCCAGCCCGCGACCAGAAGGCGGTGACGTCGAAGCCGGGTTTGGCGGCGTCCGGCCCCTCAAGCCCGTAGCCGGTGACCATGGCGTAGATCAGCCGCGGATTGGCCGCCCGCAGGGTCGCCTCGTCGAGGCCGGCGCGCTTGAGCGCGGCGGGGCGGACATTGGTCAGGAAGATGTCGGCCTGGGCCGCCAGGCGGGCGAGGGCGTCGCGGCCCTCCGGTTTGCCGATGTCCAGCACCATGGCGCGCTTGCCGCGGTTGTCGAGGCCGAAGGTCGGGTTGCCGGTCAGCTCGCTCTTGGCGTCGCCGAAGACGTGGCGCATCGGGTCGCCCTCGGGCCGCTCGACCTTGATGACGTCGGCGCCCCAATCGGCCAGGACGCCGCCGGCGCCTGGCGCGGCGATGTAGGAGGCGAACTCGACGACCTTCAGACCCTGCAGCAGCACGCGCGCCTCCCTTGTTGTTGGAGGCATCTTGGCGGCGCGGCGGCGCAGCCTCAAGACTGTACGGACGTCAGCCTAGGCGAAGGCCCGCGCCGGCGGGGCGTCGCGTTCGACCGCCACGGCGTCGGCGACCGCGCGGGCGACGGCGGCGACGCTGACCGGCTTGCGCAGCACGACGTCGGCGCCGGCCTGGGAGCATTCCTCGGCCTCGTCGGCGTCGCCGCCGATCACCGCGACGATCGGCGTCTGGGCGTTGTCGCCGTTGAGCTCTCGGATGGCGGCGATGGCGGCCGGGCCGTCGAGGTTGGGCATTCGCCCGTCGATCATCAACAGGTCGAACTCGCAGACGCGGGCCAGGTCCAGGGCGCGCTGGCCGTCGACGGCGTGGACGACCTGGTGGCCGAGCTGTTCGATGACGGCGCGCAGCATGGCCGCGTTGAGGGCGTCGTCCTCGGCGATCAGCACGCGCATGCGCTGGCGCGCTTCGGGCAGCGCCGAGGCCAGCTCGATCGGGGCCTCCAGCTCGCGCTCGGGCAGCGCGTCGGCGTTGAAGGGCAGTTCCAGGCGGAAGCAGGAGCCGACCCCGACGGCGCTGTGGGCGGACAGCTCGCCACCCATCAGGCGGGCCAGCTGGCGTGAGAGCGACAGGCCAAGGCCCGCGCCCGAGGTGCCGGCGCTGGTGCGGGCGATGCGGTTGAAGGGCTCGAAGGCCTGCTCGAGCTCTTCCTTGGCGAGGCCCGGCCCGGTGTCGGCGATTTCGATCGACAGACGCCCCGGAGAGGCCAGCTCGACGCGGGCCTCGACCCGGCCGCGGATGGTGAACTTCAGCGCGTTGCCGAGCAGGTTGGCGAGAATCTGGCGGGCGCGGTGCGCGTCGGCCATGGTCGCGCCGGTCTCCATCGCCGCCAGATCGGAGGCGACGTGGAGCGACAGCTCGAGCCCGCGGGCGGCGGCGTTCGGGCGGTTGAGGATCACCAGGTCGCGGACCAGCGCCACGGCGTCGAAGGCGTGGGTGTCGACCGCCAGGCGGCCAGCCTCGGCGGTCTCGGAGTCGAGCGTCGTGTTGAGCACCGCGATGAGGTCGTTGGCGGCGTCGAGGGCCGCAGAGAGCTGTTCGCGCGAGGGCGCGCCGCGACCGTTATGGCCGACCGCCGAGGCGAGCACGTGGGCGACGCCGGTCAGGCCGTTGCGGATCTCGTGGCTGAGGGTGGCGACGAGGTCGGACTTCGATCGGGCGAGCCGCCGCGCCTCGTCCATGCGCAGGTCACGGTCGGCGATCAGCACCTCGCGCTCGGCGGCGAGCGCGAACTGGCGGCGCAGGATGCGGTTGAGGATCATCGCGAGGGCGAGGGCCAGGGCGATGGCGCCCATGGCGAGCTTGGCCAGGGCCTGATCGTCCGGATGGCGCATCAGGAAGTAGAGCGGCCCGGCGGCGGTGGCCATGCCGACGATCAGCAGACTGGGCAACCAGGGGGCCGTGAAGAAGATGACGATGGCGGCGGCTGCCACGGAGATCAGCATCAACTCGCTGCGGGCCGGGCCCGCACCGTCCCCGAAGGCGGCCATCTGGGCCACCGCGACGGCCCAGATCAGGCCGCAGAGAATGTGAATCTGGCCGCGCTTTCGTAGGTCGGCGAGCGCCTCCGGCTTCTTCAGCCAGTTCACGGCGGCGTAGAATACGCCCCAGGCGATCGCGAAGATCGCGAAGGTGCCGGTCATCCAGACGGCGTTGCTAGCGTAGGCGCCGGCCCAGACCAGCATGGGCAGGCTGATCGCGAACACGGTCAGAGCGTAGGGCAGCAGCGACGTCTGAGTTTCGAGGGCCTGCTGGGTGACCGACGACCCGCCTCGGGCCTTGGCATTCTCGGTCTCGACCAGCATGAATCGGGTTCCCTCGGCGGCTGGTGGAAACCATACGGCGGCAGGGTTCGCGATCAGTTACGCGACATCGTAAATCCACAGATTGAGGGGCAACCGTTCGTTAAGCTTAACCTTAGATTATCCTTTTGGCGGGGGCCTCAGCCCTCTTCTGGGGCAAGGGCTATGGCGACGACGCGGGCGGCGCTGACGGACGAAGATATCCGCACGTTGGTCAAGGGCGCGACGCCGGACGAGCGCGCCTTTGCGGCCCGCAAGATCTGCCGCCGGCTGGATGCCGCCGTGCTCAGCGAGGCGGATCGCGCGCACGCCCAGGAGATCCTGCGCGTGATGGCCCATGACGCCGCCGAAATGGTGCGTGAGGCGCTGTCGGTCACATTGAAGAGCTCGCCATTGGTGCCGCGGGATGTCGCGGTCCAACTGGCGCAGGACGTCGAGCGGATCTGCATGCCGATCCTCGGCGCTTCGCCGGCGTTCACCGACGCCGACCTGGTCGAGATCGTGCGGGTCGGCGGGCCGCTGCGCCAGGTGGCGGTGGCCCGGCGGCCGCAGGTGTCGAAGACGGTGACGCGCGCCATCGTCGAGCTTGGCGAGGAGGGGGCGGTCGAAGCCGCCTGCGCCAACGACAACGCCGATTTCGCCGAGGAGACCCTGGACGCCGCGGTGGCGCGCTTCGAGCGTTCAGAACGCGTGCTGGCGGCGGTGGCCTACCGCGACGCCCTGCCGCTGGCGGTCACCGAGAAACTGGTCGCCCTGGTCGGCGACCAGGTGCGCGATCACCTGCTGAACCGTCATGAGATTTCGGCGGAGCTGGCCTTGGAGATCGCGCTGGGCGCGCAGGAGCGCGCGACCGTCG
Organism: Phenylobacterium sp. 58.2.17; assembly: GCF_026411515.1. Lineage (NCBI taxonomy): Bacteria > Pseudomonadati > Pseudomonadota > Alphaproteobacteria > Caulobacterales > Caulobacteraceae > Phenylobacterium > Phenylobacterium sp. 58.2.17. The sequence goes on from NZ_JAPMTQ010000076.1 coordinate 6,146, forward strand.
ACCTGGTCGACCAGGCCGGACGCACCAGCGACGTGAAGGCCTTCGTCAGCCACCTGCGCGAGAACGAGCGGCTGACCGCCTCGCTGCTGCTGCGGGCGCTCGCGCAGGGGCACATGACCTTCCTGGAGTGGGGGCTGGCCGAGCTGGCCAGCGTGCCGCATCACCGGACCTGGTTGATGATCCATGACGCCGGCCCGCTCGGACTGAAGGCGATCTACGACCGCGCGGGGATGCCGGCGCGCCTGTACGGGGCGTTCCGGGCTGGGGTGGATACCTACCACTCGATGGAGTTCGACGGCGGCGCGCGCGACCGCGAACGCTTTCAGGAGCGGATGCTGCAGCGGTTCCTGACCCAGGTCGATGTCGCCAACCGCGAGGACTGCGACTACCTGCTCGACAAGATGGACCGGCTGTCGGCCGACGCACGGGCGGCCTATCACGCCGAGGCGCAGTCGCGACAGGCCAGCGCCTGACCCAGGGTCACACTTGCGCGGCGGGGGAGAGGCTCCCAAGCTGGCGGCATGACGAGCCAAGACATCAAGCCGGCCGCGACGATTCTGCTGCTGCGCGACGCGCCGGACTTCGAAGTGCTGATGGTCAAGCGCCATCACCAGATCGACTTCGCGTCCGGGGCGCTGGTGTTTCCAGGCGGCAAGAGCCACGCCGGCGACCATGACCCGGCCTGGGCCGAGCGGGCGCTGGGCTGGTCTGACTTCGACGCCGAGCAGCGGGGCTTGCGGATCGCGGCGATCCGCGAGGTGTTCGAGGAAGCCGGCATTCTGTTGGGCCGGCGGGCCGACGGCGCGGCGATCGGCGGAGAGGCCGCCTCGCTGGATGTGCGTCTGAAGGTCGATCGCGGCGAGCTGGCTTTTCTTGACGTCGCGCGTGAGCTGAACGTCGTCATCGATTTGAATGCATTGACGATTTTTGCAAGATGGATCACGCCGCCGCTGACCCCCAAGCGGTTCGACACCTGGTTCTATGTGGTGGACGCGCCGGACGATCAGGTGGCGGCCTGCGACGGGCGCGAGACCGTCGATGCGGAGTGGATCGCCCCGAGCGAGGTGCTGCGGCTGGCGCAGGCCGGCGAGCGCAAGGTGATCTTTCCCACGCGCATGAACGTGCAGTTGCTGGCCGAGGCGGTCAGCGCCGACGATTGCGTGGTCCGGGCCAAGGCGCGGACCCTGGTGACGGTCGAGCCGCAGATCCAGGATCGCGCGGGCGGCAAGGTGCTGGTGCTGCCGCCGGACGCCGGCTACGGCGTGGTCGAGGAGCCGCTGGCGAACGTGATGTAGGCGATTGCGCCTCGGTGATCAGGCCGCCGCGGCGACCTTGCGTTCCAGCTCTTCGATCAGGATGCGGCCGACCGGATGATCGTCGGTCTTGATGCTGTCGCGGACGGCCGCCTTGATGGCGTCGATGTGCGCGTCGACGAGCGGTAGCGACACGGTCAGGCGCTTGTCCTTGTCGTCGATCAACCGGCAGAGCGAGGCGCCTATGCGGGTGATCAGCGGAAATTCGTAGGTCGTGCCCAGGCCCTTCAGGTCGTGGGCGCGCAGGTAGAGGGTCTCCATGGTCTCGGCGGTGACGCCGTCGTCGCGGACGAGCTGGCGGGCCGCGTCGAGCTTGATGACCTCTTCGGAGAGCCACTGGGCGAAGTTGCCGGACAGGCTCTTCAGGGCCGCTTCGGCCTTGGCGATGGCGCTCGGATCGATCGCGCCGAACCGACCGCCGACCTTCAGGCGAAGGCTGGGGGGCTGGATGACCGGATTCTGCTGGCTCACTACGCGCCTCCTAGGACAACGTGGGGCACCCTAGAAGACAGGCGTTAACAACGGATGAGCCTGGAACTCACGGTAATCATACGGAAAACTGCTCGGCCAGCACGCGTTCCTCGAGGCTGCGGCCGGCGTCGAACAGCATGTGCAGGGCCACTTCGCGGTTTTCGGCGATCTGCACCTCGACCACGTCGCGGACTTCGAAGTTGTCGGCCACGGCGCTGACCGGGCGCTTGTCGGCCTCGAGGATCTCGAAGGTGACCTTGGCGGTGTGGGGCAGCAGGGCGCCGCGCCAGCGCCGCGGGCGGAAGGCGCTGATCGGGGTCAGGGCCAGGACCTTGGCGTCGAGGGGAATGATCGGGCCGTGGGCCGACAGGTTGTAGGCGGTGGACCCGGCGGGGGTGGCCACCAGCGCGCCGTCGCAGGACAGCTCGCCCAGCCGCACCTTGCCGTCGATGGAGATGCGCAGCTTGGCGGTCTGGCGCGTCTGGCGCAGGAGCGAGACCTCGTTGATGGCCAGGGCCTCCAGCCGGCGGCCGGCGGCGTCGATCGCCGCCATCGACAGCGGGTGGATGACCGCGCGCTCGGCGGCGTTGATCCGTTCCAGCAAGGCGTCCTCGCTGTACTCGTTCATCAGGAAGCCGACGGAGCCGCGGTTCATGCCGTAGATCGGCCGGCCGCTCTTGAGGTTCTCGTGCAGGGTTTCCAGCATGAAGCCGTCTCCGCCGAGCGCGACGATGACCTGGGCCTCGTCCTCCGAGGCCTGGCCGTAGCGTGCGATGAGCGCCTCTCGGGCCTCCTGGGCCTCGGGGCGGTCGCTGGCCGCGAAGGCGAGACGGGTCACGAATGGCTCAGGCTTGAACATGGCCCGGCAAAAGTCCGTGAAACGAGCGATCCGTCAACCGGGGTTCACTGCGCGGCGGAAGGCGGCGCCGGCGATGTGGGCCTCGAATGGACCGAAGGCGCCGCCAGCCCGGCGGGCGCCTTCCTGGCCGCCGCCGGGTTGGCCGCCGTTGAGGTCGCGGACCATTTCCAGGATGGTCGGAAAGACGCTGCGGTCGATGCCGACGGCCGCGCACGCCAGGGCGAGCAGTTCGGGGCGGTCGGAGTTCACCGCCCGCAGGACATGGTTGCGGTCGAAGCGGCCGAGCGTCGCCAGGGCGGTGAGGAACAGGGTTAGCCGGCCCTCCTTGAGCGCGCGCAGCAGGTAGCCGGGCCGCAGCTGGCCGGCGGCCTCGAGCTTGGCGACCAGCCGCCGCTCCATCTCCTCGCGCTCTCCGTCGCGCGGCGCCGGCGCGGCGTCGGCCGGGGCGGCCCC
>NZ_JAPMTQ010000077.1:0-9239 GCF_026411515.1 Phenylobacterium sp. 58.2.17
TCGGGGCGGCGCCATTCGCCGCGACCGTCGCGCGGTTGGCCCGGCGCGGCGGCGGGCGGCGGCTGCTGGGCGAGGCTGGCGCCGGCCATCAGGCTGGTCAGCAGGACGCCGCTGAGCGCGACGGGCGCGAGTTTCGTGAAGGTCATGAGTCGTATGCTCCGGTTGCCGCCCCTCAGACCCTTGAACGGCGTGGTTGGTGAAGTCCGTCGCCGCCACGCGGGTTTTCGTCGACAATGACGCAACCGCTTCTGCTGGTTCGATTACACGCGGCGCAGCTTTCGGGCGCTCGGGCCCAGCCAACATGGAGACGGAAATTCATGCGTAACCTTCTCGCGGGCCTGGTCATTGCCTGCGCCCTCGTCGGCGGCCCCGCCCTGGCGGCCGACCTCGACGAGGTCGCGGTGCGGAAGATCGAGGCGACCGCCTACGACTATGTCGACGGCCAGTTGGAAGGCGACGCCGATCGGGTCGCGCGCTCGCTGCATCCGGATCTCGCCAAGCGGGCGGTGAAGCCGACGCCGGACGAGGCGCTCGGCCTGCGCCGGATGAGCAAGGAGGAGCTGGTCGACCTGACCCGCCGCGGCGTGCTGAAGACCCCGCGCGAGAACTGGGACCGCAAGGTCCAGGTGCTGGACATCGCCGGCGACGTGGCCGTCGCCCGGGTCGAGACGCCCTGGTTCATCGACTACTTCCACCTGGGCCGGTTCGGCGACCGCTGGGTGATCGTCAACGCCATGTGGCAGCCCAAGCCGCAGCCGGCCGTCACTGACTGATCAGGCCGGCTAGCTGAGGGCGTTGCGGCAGGCCGCGGCCATGGCGATCGGGCCGAGCGCCACGGCGGCGGCGGCATAGGCCGCCAGCAGCGCGAAGCCCGCCGTCCACGGCAGGCCGCCGGCGAAGGCGTCCAGCGCCCCGCCGCCGAAGATCACCGGCGGCACGAACAGCGGCAGCACGATCACCGCGGTCAGCAGCCCGCCGCGCCGCGCGCCGAGGCTCAGCGCCGCGCCGATGCCGCCGACGAAGGCGAAGGCCAGGCCCCCCATCAGCGCGCAGGCGAAGATCAGCGGCGCCAGGTGCGGCTTGGCCCCCAGGGCGATGGCCGCGACCGGGGCGGCGAAGGCCAGCGGCGCGGCGGTGGCCAGCCACTGTCCCAGGCATTTGATCGCGCAGGCGATCTCCAGCGGGACCGACGACAGGGTCAGCAGATCAAGGGCGCCGTCCTCGTAGTCGCGCTCGAACAGGCGGTCGAGCGAGAGCAGGGCGGCGAGCGCCAAGGCCACCCAGGCCGCCCCCGGGGCGACCGCGGCGAGCCGCGCCGGCTCCGGGCCGGTGGCCAGCGGCAGGAGGGTGGCGACCCCGGCGTAGAAGGCCAGCGAGACCATCGGGCCGCCGCCGCGGCCCCAGGCCAGGGCCGCCTCGCGCGAGAGCAGGGCCATGGCGCGGCTCACGATGCGGTCTCCCCGATCTCGACGGCCAGCGCCGGGATCGGCAGCGGGTCGTGCACGGCGGCCACGATCAGGCCGCCGCCGGCCAGATGTTCGCCCATCAGCTCGCCGAAGCGGGCGCGCCAGTCGGCGTCGAGCGGGCTCAACGGCTCGTCGAGCAGCCAGAGCGCGCGCGGCGCGGCCAGCAACCGGGCCAGCGACAGCCGCCGGCGCTGGCCCGCCGACAGCCGCCGCACCTCCAGGTCCAGCAGCCGGGTCAGCTCCAGCCGGGCGGCCGCCTCGCGGGCGGCCGATTCGCCGGCCCCGTTCCAGCGCGCCCAGAAGGCCAGCTCCTCCCAGGCCGTGCGGGCCGGCTTCTGGCCGTCCTGGTGGCCGGCCAGATGGACATGCTCGGCGCGGGCGTCGACGGGGTCCAGGGTCCCGAACCGGATGGTCCCGGCCTCCAGCGGCGTGAGCCCGGCGATGGCCCGCAGCAGGCTGGTCTTGCCGGCGCCGTTGCGACCGATCAGCGCCGCCGCCCGCCCGGCCGGCAATTCGAAGCCAAGCCCAGAAAACAAAAGCCTTCCGCCGCGTTGAAGCGCCAGATTCTCGATCACCAGCGCCTCGATCACGCCGCGTCTCCTTGCGGGTGATTCTCAGGTAGCGATGAAATACCCCAGCCTGCATGGACGGTTAGGAAATCAGGGTCTATGACGCGCCCGGCCGTCGCCACCTTGGGGGGCGTACGCGGCGCTGGGACGAACGCTGTGTGTCCGCCCCGAAAAGCGCGCGATCCCCGAAGTGGTCCAAGAGCGGCCGAGAACAGAGGAAGGATCCCTGATATGGCGTCTAACGACAGCCTGAAGACCCGCCGCGAACTGGTCGTCGGCGACAAGACCTACGTCTACTACAGCCTTCGCGCCGCAGAGGAAGCCGGTCTTTCGAACGTGGCGCGTCTGCCCGTCTCGATGAAGGTCCTGCTCGAGAACCTGCTGCGCAACGAAGACGGCACGACCGTCGGGGCCGACGACCTGAAGGCGCTGGCCGCCTGGATCGACAACAAGGGCTCGGTCGAGCACGAAATCAGCTTCCGCCCGGCCCGCGTGCTGATGCAGGACTTCACCGGCGTTCCGGCCGTGGTCGACCTGGCCGCGATGCGCGACGCCATGACCAGCCTCGGCGCCGACCCGGAAAAGATCAACCCGCTGAACCCCGTCGACCTGGTCATCGACCACTCGGTGATGGTCGACTACTTCGGCACCGCCAAGGCCTTCGGCGAGAACGTCGAGCGTGAGTACGAGCGCAACATCGAGCGCTACCGCTTCCTGCGCTGGGGCTCCTCGGCCTTCAACAACTTCCGCGTCGTGCCGCCCGGCACCGGCATCTGCCACCAGGTGAACCTGGAGTACCTGGCCCAGACCGTGTGGCTGAACGACGAGGACGGCGCCTCGGTCGCCTATCCGGACACCGTGGTCGGCACCGACTCGCACACCACCATGATCAACGGCCTGGCCGTTCTGGGCTGGGGCGTCGGCGGCATCGAGGCCGAGGCGGCCATGCTGGGCCAGCCGATCCCGATGCTGATCCCGGAAGTCATCGGCTTCAAGCTGACCGGCACGCTGCCGGACGGCGCGACCGCCACCGACCTGGTGCTGACCGTCACCCAGATGCTCCGCAAGAAGGGCGTGGTCGGCAAGTTCGTCGAGTTCTTCGGCCCGGGCCTCGCCGGCCTGACCCTGGAAGACCAGGCGACGATCGCCAACATGGCCCCGGAATACGGCGCCACCTGCGGCTTCTTCCCGGTCACCAAGGCGACCATCGACTACCTGCGCGCCACCGGCCGTGACGCCGCCCGCGCCGATCTGGTCGAGGCCTACGCCAAGGAACAGGGCATGTGGGTCGAGGCCGGCGATCCGGACCCGGTCTTCACCGACACCCTCGAGCTGGACCTCGGCGCGGTGCTGCCGTCGCTGGCCGGCCCGAAGCGCCCGCAGGACCGGGTGCTGCTCTCCGACGCCGCCGCTGAGTTCAAGGCCGCCCTGGCCAAGGACTTCGGCAAGACCGGCGAAGAGCCCCGCGTGCCGGTGGCCGGCGAGAAGTTCGACGTCGGCAACGGCGACGTCGTGATCGCCGCCATCACCTCCTGCACCAACACCTCGAACCCCTCGGTGCTGATCGCCGCCGGCCTGGTCGCCAAGAAGGCGGTCGAAAAGGGCCTGAAGGTGAAGCCGTGGGTGAAGACCTCGCTGGCCCCCGGCAGCCAGGTCGTGACCGACTACCTGAAGGCCGCCGGCCTGACCAAGTCGCTCGACGCGCTGGGCTTCAACCTGGTCGGCTACGGCTGCACCACCTGCATCGGCAACTCCGGCCCGCTGCCGGAAGCGATCTCGGAAGCGGTCAACGCCGCCGACCTGGTCGCCTGCTCGGTGCTCTCGGGCAACCGTAACTTCGAAGGCCGCGTGAACCAGGACGTCCGCGCCAACTACCTGGCCTCGCCGCCGCTGGTGGTGGCCTACGCCCTGGCCGGCAACATGAACATCGACCTGGCCACCGAGTCGCTCGGCGAAGGCAAGGACGGCAATCCGGTGTTCCTGAAGGATATCTGGCCGACCTCGGAAGAGATCGCCACCCTGCAGCGCAAGCACGTCACCCAGAAGATGTTCGCGACCCGCTACGCCGACGTCTTCAAGGGCGACAAGAACTGGCAGGGCATCAAGGTGTCCGGCGGCCAGACCTACGCCTGGGACATGGGTTCGACCTACGTGCAGAACCCGCCGTACTTCCAGGACATGAAGATGGAGCCGGAGCCGGTCACCGACATCGTCGAGGCCCGCATCCTCGGCGTGTTCGGCGACTCGATCACCACCGACCACATCAGCCCGGCCGGTTCGATCAAGGCGACCTCGCCGGCCGGCGTCTATCTGCGTGAGCGCCAAGTGCCCGCCACGGAGTTCAACTCCTACGGCGCGCGCCGCGGCAACCACGAGATCATGATGCGCGGCACCTTCGCCAACATCCGGATCCGCAACAAGATCACCCCGGACATCGAAGGCGGCGTGACCAAGCACTTCCCGTCGGGCGACGTCATGTCGATCTACGACGCGGCCATGCGCTACCAGGCCGAAGGCCGTCCGGCGGTCGTCTTCGCCGGCAAGGAATACGGCACGGGCTCGTCGCGCGACTGGGCGGCCAAGGGCACCAAGCTGCTGGGCGTCCGCGCGGTCATCGCCGAGAGCTTCGAGCGCATCCACCGCTCGAACCTCGTCGGCATGGGCGTGCTGCCGCTGCAGTTCACCCAGGACGGCTGGCAGAAGCTGGGCCTGACCGGCGAGGAGATCGTGACCATCCGCGGCCTCACCGAGCTGGCCCCGCGCAAGCAGCTGACCGTCGAGATGTACCGTCCGTCGGACGGCCGCATCGCCCGCTTCCCGGTCCGTTGCCGCATCGATACCCCGACCGAGCTTGAGTACTTCAAGAACGGCGGCGTGCTGAACTACGTGCTGCGCAACCTGGCCGGCGGTTCGGCGGCCTAAAGTCTTGGTTTGCCTCTCTCACGCAGAGGGGTAGATCATCGCGTTCGAGGGGGTCTGCCGCCCGTGCAGGCCCCCTCTTTCGTTTCCGCGATGCTGCAAGCTGGTCACGCCTTGTTGAAATCCAAAGCTCAGGGAAGTCCGCTTAATTGCGCCACGATGCGTAAGGCCGCGCTTTTCAGCCTCTTGCTCTGCGCCACCCCGCTCGCCGCGGCCGCCAAGCCGCCGGTGGTCGTCGAGCTGTTCACCGCCCAGGGCTGCGCGTCCTGTGGCGAGGCGAACGCCAACCTGGCCAAGATGGCCCAGCGCGAGGGCGTGCTCGCCCTGACCTTCCCGGTCGATTACTGGGACTATCTCGGCTGGCCCGACACCTTCGCCAGACCTGAGTTCACCGCCCGCCAGAAAGCCTATGTGACGCGGCTGGAGCTGCGCGAGCCCTATACGCCGCAGGTGGTGGTCGACGGCCGCAGCCAGGCCGGCGGCCTGCAGACCGAGAAGGTCGAGCGCCTGGTCGCCCAGGCCGCCAAGGGACCGCACGATCCGCCGGACATGGCCTTCATCGGCCCGCGCCGCGTCGACGTCGGCTCGGGCAAGGCGCCGCGCGGCGGGGCCGATGTCTGGCTGGTGCGCTACGACCCGCGCGAACAGGATGTGGTGGTCAAGAAGGGCGACAACCGCGGCCAGACCGTCGTGCATCGCAACGTGGTGCGCGAGATCAAGCGCCTGGGCGCCTGGCGCGGCCGCCCGACCGCCTATCGCCTGCCGGCGGCCGAGGACGGCCTGGCGAGCGCCGTGCTGGTCCAGGGCGTCGACGGCGGCCGCATTCTGGCGGTGGCTGTCCGGGACTGACCCGGCGCCTGAATTTCAGGGATCCAGACGCAAACAAGCCCGCGCGGGAGGGGGGGAGGATCCGCGCGGGCTCGCATGGGGTGGTGCTCAATGAAGAAGCGTCGGCTGACCGAAGCCCACGATCCAGGGGGGCTGGGGGGGCTGTTCAGGATCCGGGACCAGCAGGTCTCCGATCAACCGACGATGTCACTATCGAAGGCGGATCAGGCGCGCGAACGACCGAAATAAGGTCTTTCCGTGGCGCAAGATTACGGTTGTTTTAGATAGGCGGCGGGCGTGTCAGCGACGCAACGGATCGCCGCGCACTGAGCATTTGTCGGCGGCCGGAAATTAAGGCACGCTCGACGGCGATGGCGCTTGATCCGCAACAGCAGCCTCGGACCGCCCAGGTCTTTTTCGAGCGACGCGAGCTCGACCGCCTTCTTGCCCTCTATGGCCGCATGGTCGCCGCCGGCGAATGGCGCGACTACGGCATCGGCGCGCTGGCCGACGCCTGCGTATTCTCGGTGTTCCGCCGCGCGTCCGAGGCGCCGCTCTACCGCATCGAAAAGCGGCCGGCCCTGGCCCGCCGCCAGGGCGCCTGGGCGGTGATCGGCCAGGGCGGCATGATCCTGCGCCGCGGCCACGAACTGGAGCAGGTGCTGCGCTTCTTCGACAAGGGCCGCTTCAAGGTCGTCGACTAGCCAAACAAAAACCCCGGCGGTTTCCCGCCGGGGCTCGAAGCTGTCGTTCCAGGTCAGCGCTTAGCGGCGGTCGCCGAAGATGCTGAGCAGGAATTGGAACAGGTTGATGAAGTTCAGGTACAGGCTGAGCGCGCCGTAGTTGGTGGCCACGGCCTGGGCCGTCTGGTCGCCGCCCATCTCGTAGTAGCTCATCTTCAGGCGCTGGGTGTCGTAGGCGATCAGGCCCGCGAAGATCAGCACGCCGGCGATGCTGATGATGAAGCCCATCATGCTGCTGGCCAGGAAGATGTTGACGATGCTCGCGACCACCAGGCCGATCAGGCCGATGATCAGGAAGCTGCCGAAACCGGTCAGGTCCTTCTTCGTGGTGTACCCGAACAGCGACAGGCCGCCGAAGGCGGCCGCGGTGATCAGGAACGTCGAGAAGATCGAGGCGCCCGTATAGACGAAGGTCAGCACGCCCAGACCCGCACCGATCAGGCCGACGATGGTCCAGTAATAGATGCCCGACGAGCGCGGCGTGACGTTCTTCATGGCGAAGGCGCCGAAGAGGATCACGGCCAGCGGCGCGAAGGCCACGATCATGCCGAGCAGGGTGTAGCCGACCTTGCCCGACGGCGAGACGCTGAACATCAGGTCGCGAACCGGCGGGAACGATCCGGTCACGTACGCCAGAGCGGCGGAGAGCAGGAGACCCAGCGCTACCTTGTTGTAGACGCCAAGCATGAAGCTGCGCAGACCCGCGTCCACCGACATGTCGGCGCGATCTGCGGGGATCGAGCGCGCGTAGCCGCGGTTGAAGTCGCTCATAGGGAAGTTGGCCCTTCTAGACGCGCCCCGAGCGGGCGCATCGTCAAATATCGTGTCGCGCGCGTGCGCATGCAAGGCTGGGTCGATTACGATTGCGTCAGAACCTCAGCGCCTTAGGTAGGTGTCCATGATCCGCCTGTTCGCCGCACTCGCCATTCCCGAGGACATCGCGCAGGACCTCGTCGCCCGCCAGGACCGCTTGCCCGGGGCCCGCTGGCGTCCGCCCGAAGCGTTCCACATCACCCTGCGCTTCATCGGCGACGTGGCCGAGAACGTCGCCGCCGACCTGGACGCGGAGCTCACCACCGTGGGTGGCGGGGCGCTCGAATTGTCCCTCCAGGGCGTGGGGGCTTTCGGCGAAGGGGCCGACATCCATGCGGTCTGGGCCGGGGTCGAGGAAAGCGAGGCCCTGCGCCACCTGGCGCGGTCCTGCGAGGTCGCGGCCCGGCGCGCGGGTCTCAAGCCCGACACCCGGGCCTACAAGCCGCACGTCACCCTGGCCTATCTGCGCCGGCCCAATCCGGCCGACGTCGCCAAGTGGATCCAGGAAAACAACCTGCTGCGCACCGAGCCGTTCCGGGTCACCAGCTTCGGCCTCTATTCCAGCTGGCAGTCGGATCAGGGCTCCTGGTACCGGGCCGAGCGCGAGTATCCGCTGTATTGAGGCGACCGCCTGCGCGGTCAGGCCTCGACCGCGTGGTCCTTGAGGACGCCGAGCGTGACGATCGCCAGGGTCTCCTCGTGGGTCGCCTCCAGCACCACCTGCGGCGCGGCGCCGGCGTCCAGCGCCTCTTTCCAGCGCGGCGCGCACAGGCACCAGCGGTCGCCTGGCTTGAGGCCGGCGAATCCGTACTCCGGCATCGGCGTCGACAGATCGTTGCCGACCATCTTGGAATAGGCCAGGAACTCGGCGGTCATCACCGCGCAGACCGTGTGCAGGCCCAGGTCATGGGGTCCGGTCTCGCAGCAGCCGTTGCGGAAGAATCCGGTCACGGGATCGAGCGAGCAGGCGAGCAGCTCGCCTCCCAACACGTTTCTGGCGCCGGCGTCGTAGCGGGTGGTCATGGCGCCATCCTAACCCTTATGACTGGGGCTTCGCCATCCTGCCTGGAGCCCGCCGACCTTGAACGTCGCCCGCCCGCGCCGCAGCGCCCTCTACATGCCCGCCGCCAACGCCCGGGCGATCGAAAAGGCCCGCGAGCTGCCCTGCGACGTGGTGATCCTCGACCTGGAGGACGCGGTCGCGCCCGACGCCAAGGGGCTCGCCCGCGAGCAGGCGGCGGCGGCGGTCCGCGCCGGCGGCTTCGGTCCTCGCGAGGTGGTGATCCGGATCAACGGCCTCGACACCCCCTGGGGGCTGGAGGACCTGGCCGCCGCCATCGACGCCCGCCCCGACGCGATCCTGGTCCCCAAGGTGTCGAGCGCCCACGACGTGCGGGCCTATGGCGCGGCCGAGGCCGGCGGGGTGCCGCTCTGGGCGATGGTCGAGACCTGCGCCTCGCTGTTCGCGCTGGCCGAGATCGCCGGGGCCGAGGGGCTGGCGGCGCTGGTGGTCGGGACCAACGACCTGGCCAAGGAGATGCGCTGTCGCCTCACCGTCGGGCGCGCGGCCCTGGCCGGGCCGCTGTCGCTGATCGTCGCCGCTGGCCGCGCCCACGGCCTGGCGGTGCTGGACGGCGTGTTCAACGAGATCGAGGACGACGCGGGCCTTGCCGCCCAGTGCGCCCAGGGGCTGGAGTTCGGCTTCGACGGCAAGACCCTGATCCATCCGCGCCAGGTCGAGGCGGCCAACGCCGCCTTCAGTCCGTCGGCGGAGGAGGTCGCATGGTCGCGGGTGGTCGTCGCGGCCTTCGATTCGCCGGAGAACGCCGCTAAGGGTGTTCTTAAAGTCGAGGGGCGCAACGGCAGCAGCGTGTTCGAGCACGAGGCGACGACGACCAAGC
>NZ_JAPMTQ010000078.1:0-8388 GCF_026411515.1 Phenylobacterium sp. 58.2.17
CGGCCCGCGCGGCGGCGGCGGCGGCGGCGGCACGTACGTCCCGCCCGGCGAAGAAGAGCCGACGAATCCGGGGCCCGGCCCCGGTCCTGATCCGGGTCCCGGCCCCGGTCCTGATCCGGGTCCCGGCCCCGGTCCTGATCCTGGCCCCGGTCCCGGCCCTGGTCCCGGCCCTGGCCCTGGCCCTGGCCCTGGTCCCGGCCCTGGCCCTGGTCCCGGCCCTGGTCCCGGCCCTGGCCCCGGCCCTGGCCCTAGCCCGATCCCGGAGCCTGGCACCTGGCTGATGATGATCGTCGGCTTCTTCGGCCTGGGCTCGATGGTGCGCCGCTCGCGCGCCGACGAGCGGGCCCGCGGCGAGGTCGCCTAAGACCTTCCAGGGGCTAAGCCTGAAACAAGAAAGGCCGCGCTGATCGCGCGGCCTTTTTCGTGTCTGGAGCGTTGGGCCCCGCTTCGCGGCCGCTCGTGGGAAGCCTAGCAGGCCTTTTCCATACGCGCCGACGAGCGGACCCGCGGCAAGGCCGCCTAAGACCTTCCAGGGCTAAGCCTGAAACAAGAAAGGCCGCGCTGATCGCGCGGCCTTTTCGTGTCCGGAGCATTTGGGGCCCGCCGCCCGGCGGGCCCGGTCGCGGAAGACTAGCGGTCCTTCTCCATGCCGCCGACGGCGGCCTGGGCCGCGGCCAGACGGGCGATCGGCACCCGGAACGGCGAGCAGCTGACATAGTCGAGGCCGACCTTCTCGCAGAACTCGATCGAGGCCGGGTCGCCGCCATGCTCGCCGCAGATGCCGAGCTTGACGTTCGGACGCACCGCACGGCCGCGCTCGGCGGCGATGCGGATCAGGTCGCCGACGCCTTCCTGGTCGAGGCTGACGAAGGGGTCCTTTTCGAAGATGCCCTTTTCCAGATAGGCGCCGAGGAAGCGGCCGGAGTCATCGCGGCTGATGCCAAAGGTCGTCTGGGTCAGGTCGTTGGTGCCGAACGAGAAGAACTCGGCGTTGTCGGCCAGGTCGCCGGCCCGGATCGCCGCGCGCGGCAGTTCGATCATGGTGCCGACCTGATACTCGATCTCGCGGCCGCGCTCCTTCAGCACCGCCTGGGCGGTCTTGTCGGTCAGCTGGCGCAGGAAGCGCATCTCTTCGCCCTTGGCGACCAGCGGGTGCATGATCTCCGGGATCGGGGCGGCCTTGCCGCTTTCGGCGATTTCGCAGGCCGCCTCGAAGATGGCCCGGACCTGCATCTCATAGATCTCGGGATACGAGACGGCCAGGCGGCAGCCGCGGTGGCCGAGCATCGGGTTGGTCTCGTGCAGCTCCTTGGCGCGGCGCATCAGCTTGGCGGCGTCGATGCCGGTGGCGTCGGCGACGGCCTGGAGGTCGGCCTCGGTGTGCGGCAGGAACTCGTGCAACGGCGGGTCGAGCAACCGGATGGTGACCGGCAGCCCTTCCATGATCGTGAACAGCTCAACGAAGTCGTTGCGCTGCATCGGCAGGATCTTGGCCAGGGCGTTGCGGCGGCCGGCCTCGTCGTCGGCGAGGATCATCTCGCGCACGGCGGCGATGCGGTCCTCGTCGAAGAACATGTGCTCGGTGCGGCAGAGGCCGATGCCCTCGGCGCCGAACTGGCGGGCGGTGCGCGCATCGAGCGGGGTTTCGGCGTTGGCTCGGACCTTCAGGCGGCGGACCTTGTCGGCCCAGGCCATGAGGGCGGCGAAGTCGCCGGTCAGCTCGGGCTCGATCATCTGGACCGCGCCGGCGAGGATTTCGCCGCGCGAGCCGTCGATGGTCAGGATGTCGCCGGTCTTGAAGACGCGGCTGCGCACGCGCAGTTCGCCGGCCTTGGTGTCGATCTGCAGTTCGCCGGCGCCCGAGACGCAGGGCCGGCCCATGCCGCGGGCGACGACCGCCGCGTGGCTGGTCATGCCGCCGCGGGCGGTGACGATGCCGCGGGCGGCGTGCATGCCGTGAATGTCTTCCGGGCTGGTCTCGTCACGGACCAGGATCACCGCCTCGCCGGCCGAACCGAGGCGCTCTGCCTCGTCGGAGTTGAAGACGATCTTGCCGGTCGCCGCGCCGGGCGAGGCCGGCAGGCCGGTGGTGACCACGTCGCGCGGGCTGGCCGGGTCGATGGTCGGGTGCAGCAGCTGGTCGAGGCTGGCGGGCTCGACCCGCATGATCGCCTCTTCCTGGGTGATCAGGCCCTCGCTGGCCAGGTCCACCGCGATCTTCAGCGCCGCCTTGGCGGTGCGCTTGCCGTTGCGGGTCTGCAGCATATAGAGCCGGCCCTGCTCGACCGTGAACTCGATGTCCTGCATGTCGCGATAGTGCTTTTCGAGCTTCTCGACGACTGCCTTGAACTGCTGGAAGACCTCAGGCAGCGCCTCTTCCATCGAGAGCGCCTTCTCGCCCATCTCCTCGCGGGCGATCTTGGTCAGGGCCTGGGGCGTACGGATGCCGGCGACGACGTCCTCGCCCTGGGCGTTGATCAGGAACTCGCCGTAGAGCCGCGCTTCGCCGGTCGACGGGTTGCGGGTGAAGGCGACGCCGGTGGCCGACGAGTCGCCCATGTTGCCGAACACCATCGACTGCACATTGACGGCGGTGCCCCAGCTTTCCGGGATGTCGTGCATGCGTCGATAGAACTTGGCCCGGTCGTTCATCCAGCTGGCGAACACGGCGCCGACGGCGCCCCACAGCTGGGCGTGCGGATCCTGCGGGAACGGCTGGCCCAGCTCCTGCTGGACGGCGGCCTTGTAGTCGGCGACGACCTTTTCCCAGTCCTCGGCGGTCAGGCCGGTGTCGACGGTGACGTCGAGGCGTTCCTTATGCTCGTCGAGGATCTCTTCGAACATGTGGTGGTCGAGGTCGAGCACCACGGCCGAGTACATCTGAATGAAGCGGCGATAGCTGTCGAAGGCGAAGCGGCGGTCGCCCGACAGCTTGGCCAGGCCTTCGACGGTTTCGTCGTTGAGGCCGAGGTTCAGGACGGTGTCCATCATCCCCGGCATCGAGGCGCGGGCGCCCGAACGGACCGAGACCAGCAACGGGTTGGCGGTGTCGCCGAACTTCTTGCCGGTGGTCGTCTCGACCACGGCGAGGCCGGCCACGACCTGCTCCTTGAGCTCGGCCGGGTACTGCTTGTCGTTGGAATAGTAGTGGACGCAGGCCTCGGTGGTGATCGTGAAGCCCGGCGGCACCGGCAGGCCCAGCGAAGACATCTCGGCGAGGTTCGCGCCCTTGCCGCCGAGGAGGTTCTTCATCGAGGCGTCGCCATCGGCGCTGCCGCCCCCGAAGGAATAGACCCAGCGCGACTTGGTCAGCGTATCGGTCGACATTCCTAAGGCCTCCTTAGCCCGTCACTTGCGAGAAGTCCGCGACCCGTTCCATGAGGTCGCGAACCTGCACGAGAAGACGCAGGCGGTTCTCACGTTCCGCCGCGTTTTCAGAATTCACTAGCACCGCCTCGAAGAAGGCGTCGACCGGCGCGCGCAGTCCCGAGAGGGCACGCATGGCGTCGGCGAAGTCTTCCTGCTGCAAGGCCTGCGCCACGGCCGGTTCGGCGGCCTGGAGGGCGGCGATCAGGGCCCCCTCCTCCTTCGGCGCGGCCGGCATGCCGACGGCAGGGCCAACCGGAAGCTCGCCCTTCTTCTCCTCGGCCTTGAGGATGTTGCCGGCGCGCTTGTAGCCGGCCAGCAGGTTCTGGCCGTCGGCGCCGGTCAGGAAGTGGTCGAGCGCCTCGACCCGGGCGACCATGCGCACCAGATCGTCGTCGCCGAGCGCGAACACCGCATCGACCAGATCGTGGCGCTTGCCCTGGTCGCGCAGGGCGACCTTGAGCCGGTCGGCCATGAAGCCCATGACTTCGTCGGCGACCACGCTGTAGGGGCGAAACTGGTACTGGATCTCGCCCTCCGGCGGATCGCCGGCCGCGGCCGAGCGGTCAAAGCGGATGTCGAAGTCCTCGGTCGTCGAAACGACGTAGGGCACGCCTTCGAGCAGCGCGTTCTCGAATTCCTCGACATAGGTCTCGAAGACTTCCGACGGAGAGCGGTAGGCCGGACCCAGATAGCCGGTGGTGCGCCGGGTCGAGACGTAGAGCGCACGGCCCGGATCGACGTAGCAGCGCAGCGACTTGTACCAGTCGGCGACCAGCTCGCGCACCGGGGCGCGGGCTTCGGAGCCCAGCAGGATGCGGATGACGCCGAGCGCGGCGCGGCGCAGAGCGTAGGGGTCGCGCGAGCCGGTCGGCTTTTCGTCGATGGCGAAGAACGCGACCAGGGTGTCGAGCTTCTCGGCGATGGCCACGGCCATGGTCACCGGGGTGTCGGGCGCCTCGTCCTTGGCGCCGACCGGCCGGTAGTGGTCGCGGATGGCGTCGGCGACGACCGGGCTGATCTTCTCCTCGCGGGCGTAGTAGCCGCCCATCAGGCCCTGAAGCTCGGGGAACTCGCCGACCATGCCGGTCGCCAGATCGGCCTTGGACAGGCGCGCGGCCAGCACCGCCTTGGGAACGTCGGCGCCGACCCGGGGCGCGATCGCCTTGGCCAGCAGTTCCAGCCGCTCGACGCGCTCGGCCAGGGTGCCGAGCTTGGCGTGGAAGGTGACGCCGGACAGCTTGGCCAGACGGTCCTCGAGGGTGACCTTGCGGTCCTCGTCCCAGAAGAAACGGGCGTCGTTCAGACGGGCGGACAGCACCTTGGCGTTGCCGCGGGCGATCTCCTTGCCGCCGTCGGCCGCCTCGATGTTGGCGACGGTCAGGAAGTTCGGAGCCAGCTTGCGCTCGCCATTGCCGTTGGCGCCGCGCGGGTCGGACACCGCGAAGTACTTCTGGTGCGTACGCATCGAGGTGCGGATCACCTCCGGCGGCAGGTCCAGGAAGGCCGGATCCATGTCGCCGAGCACCGGGGTCGGCCATTCGGCCAGGCCGGCGACCTCGTCCAGCAGGCCGTCGTCGTCGACCAGCTCCAGGTTACGCGCAAAGCAGAGCGTGCGCGCGCCGTCCATGATGCGATCCTTGCGCTCCTCGGGGTCGAGGATCACGAAGTGCGCGGCCAGCTTGTCGCGGTAGCTGTCGAAGTCCTTCACCTTGAAGGGCTTGCCCGAGCCCATGAACCGGTGGCCCTCGGTGACGTCGCCGGCCTCGACGCCGTCGATGCTGAACGGCACGACCGCGCCGTCGAACAGGAAGACGATGCGCTTCAGCGGCCGCACCCAGCGCAGGGTTCCACGGCCCCAGGTCATCGACTTGGGCCATGGGAAGTTGCGGATCACATGGTCGAGGATCTCGGCGGCGATCTCGGCGGTCGGGCGGCCCTTGCGGTGGATATGGGCGAACCAGACACCGTCTTTTTCCGTGAGCTGATCACGGGTCAGGCCGGTCGAGCGCAGGAAGCCGTCGATGGCGGCGTTGGGCGCGCCGACACGGGGGCCCTTGCGCTCCTCGTGGCGGTCGCCCTGGGCCTCCGGCAGCCCCTCGGCCACCAGGGTCAGGCGGCGCGGGCCGGAAAAGGTCTTGAGGCCCTCCGGCAGCAGACCCTGTTCGGCCAGCCGCTCGCGGAACATGCGGTCAAGGTCCCGCGCGGCCTGCACCTGCATACGCGCAGGAATCTCTTCGGAGAACAGTTCGATCAGAAGCTGGGGCATCAGTTAGCTCCGGCCTCGAGCGGTTGCGGGGAGAATAGTTCCGCCGACTGCGCGCGTTGGGCCGCGTTGGCGCGAGCGGTCAGCGCTCGCGTTGTGAAATGGCCATAGAGCTTGTCGCCCTTCGAATACTGCCAGTCGGTGATCGCCGCCTCATCGACTTCGACTTGGTCGCCCACCTTCAGGTCGCCCAGATCGTACGGCTCATTGGCGAGTTCTCCGGTCACCTTGCCGTCGGCCCGACCGATCACGTTCACCCAGATGTTCTCAGTGGCGCCAGCGCGGGTCTTGAAGGCCGCTTTGACCGCGTAGTGGCCGTAGCCAGCCGGCTTGGCCTCGAACTTCGCCCAAAACACGGGCAACGACTTGCGGGCTTCGTTCGACGCCGCGACGACCTGCGCGTCCTGCTCATCAGAGAAGATGACCTCTTGCTCTGGAGGCCGCTCCGCTTCTTGAGCGCACGCAGATAGAACCGGGCTGACGGACGCCGCAAGGGCGACGAGGGTGGTGAGAACGGCGTGTCTCAAACGTTGCCGCCTTCGTTTTCAACCCAGGCTTCGGCGCACATCTTGGTCAGGTCGCGGATGCGGCCGATGTAGCTCTGGCGCTCGGCCACGGCGATCGCGCCCCGGGCGTCCATCAGGTTGAACAGGTGGCTGGCCTTGAGCACGTGGTCGTAGGCCGGCAGCACGGTGCGCTGGCCCTGCGGGCCGCGGCCCTCGAGCATGCGCGGCACCTGCCGCTCCATGTCCTCGAACTGACGCTTCAGCGTGTCGACGTCATAGAGGTGGAAGTTGGCTTCCGACTGCTGGCGCTCGTTCTCGAGGAACACGTCGCCATAGGTCATCGGCAGCGGGCCGTCCGGGTCGTTGAACGCCAGGTCGGTGAAGTGGTCGACGTTCTGCAGGTACATGGCTAGGCGCTCAAGCCCGTAGGTCAGCTCGCCGGCCACCGGCCAGACGTCCAGGCCGCCCACCTGCTGGAAGTAGGTGTACTGGGTGACTTCCATCCCGTCGCACCAGACCTCCCAGCCGAGGCCCCAGGCGCCGACGGTCGGGTTTTCCCAGTCGTCCTCGACGAAGCGGATGTCGTGCAGGCGGGTGTCGAGGCCGATCGCCTCCAGGCTGCCCAGATAGAGCTCCTGCAGGTTGTCCGGGTTCGGCTTCAGGATCACCTGATACTGGTAATAGTGCTGCAGCCGGTTCGGATTCTCGCCATAGCGGCCGTCGGCCGGCCGGCGCGAAGGCTGCACATAGGCCGCGCGCCAGGGCTTGGGCCCCAAGGCGCGAAGCACCGTCGCCGGATGGAGCGTGCCCGCCCCCACCTCGACATCGTGAGGCTGCAGAATCACGCAGCCCTGGCGGCTCCAATAGTCATGCAGCTTCAGGATAAGACCCTGAAACGAAAGCGGCTTATCGGCTGGCATTGGCTGGGGTTTCGCAGGCGCAAAAAAAGTCGGCGGACCATAGGGCCCGCCGACCTTCGCTTCAAGCGGAATGCCTTGTTCTAATTGCCGCGCGCAGCGGTGGCGCGGCCGGCCCGCGACAGCGGCTTGTACTTGGCGCGGTTCTCCGGCGTGTCGGCCACCGGGCCGTTGGTGGTGGCGTTCGCGCTGACCGTCGCCGAGGCCGGAACCCCCTCGGCCGAGGCGTCGGGGCTGGCTGGCGGCATGGCCGCGGCGTCGTTAGCCGGCGGGTTGACGCTGGTGTCGGGCATCGCCGTAGTGGCCGAGGCGTCCGCGCCAGGCGTGGTCATCGCCTTGCCAGCCTCGTCCTTCATCTGATCGTTCGCCTGATCATGCATCTGGGCGGAGTCGGCGGGCTTGGATTTCTTGCCGCCCTCGCCCGCATGGGCGCCACCGCCGATCAGCGCCAGGGCGGCGGCGGCCGTGAGCAGGGTTTTCATCGTCATCGTCATCGCCTCCGAATGACGCTCCCTGGCCCCCCACCACCAGGATGCGTCCCGTTCAAGCGCTCGGGGCGCGGCTTTTGTTCCGCTCCGAACCTCATGTAGCCCGGTCGCATTCGCCCGCTGGAGCGCCATTCCGCCTCAATTTTAGGCGCCACACCCCCGTTGTGCACAGCAATCGTGCCGAGCGCGCCTTTTCATTGATCAGAAGTTACCAGGCGCCGTTCCGCGCGCCGCACGTCGATAGCGTCGCCCTTGGCCGTCGGAGGGGGGATGCCAGCCGCATCTTCCGGCGGATGCGGGTCAATCGAGCGCTCGCCCCCTGGCTTGGGGCGAGCAGGAGCAGGCGATGAAACTGATCATAGCGGTCGTCAAACCCTTCAAGCTGGACGACGTGCGCGAAGCGCTCGTGGCGGCCGGCATCGAGGGACTGACGGTCTCGGAAGTGAAGGGTTACGGCCGGCAAAAGGGCCAGACCGAAATCTACCGTGGGGCCGAGTACCAGGTGAACTTCGTTCCGAAGGTGAAGCTCGAGGCGGTGGTCGACGACGCCGCCGCCGGCAAGGCCGTGGAGGCCATCAAGGGGGCGGCCGCCACCGGCAAGATCGGCGACGGCAAGATCTTCGTCCTCGATGTCGAGGACGCCGTGCGCATTCGGACCGGCGAGACCGGCACGGCGGCGCTGTGACGCGCGCCGAACTCATCGGGACAAGGGGATAACGACAATGACGACATTGAGATTCAACAAGCTGACGGGCCTAGCGCTCGCCGCCGTGATCGCCGGCGGCTTGCTGGCCCCGGCGGCGTTCGCCCAGGATGCCGCGCCGGCGCCCGCGGCAGCCGAGGCC
>NZ_JAPMTQ010000079.1:0-8096 GCF_026411515.1 Phenylobacterium sp. 58.2.17
GAGATCTACACACCTTCCGGTTCGTCGGCAGCGTCAGATGTGTATAAGAGACAGGGGCAATGGATCCCGGCCTTACGCTGCGCTCCAGCCGGGATGACACTGGAAGGCGGCGCTCTCGGAAAGGACTGCGCCGTTCCGCGTTCTTTCCGGCAACAGATGCAGGGGAAGCCATGCCCGTCCTCACTCCACGCGCCGACGGCTTGGTCGAGAGCACGACGCCGGTCCTGCTGCCGGTCATGGCCCCGCGCCTGCAGGGCGAGCTGTCGGCGGCGGGATTCGGCGACCTGGCGCTGTGGGGCGAGGGGGATCTCGGCCGCATCCGTTTCACCCCGCTCGCGGGGCCCTATGTCCACGGACCCAACCTGCTGACCGCGCCGGGCGGTGGGATATTCGTGGCTCAGGAAGCGCCGGTGATGGTGATCTGCGGCGTCGCCTATCGCGGCTTCACCCCGGCGCGGCGCTGCGCCTCCTGGGACCGCATCCACCATCCGAAGGCCGGAGTGCGCCGCGAGAAGACCCGCCGCCGCGTCGACTTGCCCTGGGCCAACGTGCTGATCGAACAGCGCGGCGTGGACCTGGTGATCGCCGCGGGGACCGACATCGCCGAGGCTGAGCGCGCGCTGCACTTCTCGGTCGACACCATCCTGGCCGAGGCCCGCGCCTACGCCGCCCACTGCGACCGGTTGCCAGAGGCCGATCCGATGCTGCGCAGCATGGTGATGCAGGGGACCCACGCGGCGCTCTCCAGCGTGCGCCGCGACGAGCGCGGCCGCTTCGACGGCCTGGCCGCCGGCCTGCACTATTCCGCCCCGGCCCGCACCTACTACCGCGACGGCTACTGGACGCTGCAGCTGCTGCTGGAAGCGGCCCCGGCCATGGTCCACGAGGAGATCGAGATGCTGGCCTCCGGCGTTCAGCCGGACGGCGAGGCGCCCAGCGGCGTCATCGTCTCGGGGCCGGAACAGGCCAAGGCCTGGGAGGAGCTGCGCACCACGGTGTTCGGGCTCGACTGGATCCACACCCGCTCGAACGACTGGTGGAGCGACCACTTCGACTCGCCGCTGTTTTTCGTGCTGGCGATCGGCGACTACGAGCGGGCGAGCGGCGGCGACGAGCCGGCCGAGCGCCACTGGCCGCTGATCAAGGCGATCTTCGAGCGCTATCGCGGCTTCTCCGAACTGGGGCTGCCGGTGAAGCCGCGGCACGACCGCGACTGGGCCGACAACGTCTATCGAGGCGGCTTCGTCGCCTACGACCTCGGCCTTTGGGTCGGGACGCTGGACGTGATCGCGCGGCTGGGCCGTCGGATCGATCCGCAGCTGTCTGGCCAGGCGCGCGTGCTGGCCGAACAGACCCGCCAGGCCGTCGATGCGGCGCTGTGGGGGCCGGACGGCTGGTACGCCGACTATCACGCGCCGCCCGGGCTGGAAGACGTCGAGCCGACCCTGGAGCATCACCTGACGCTCGACAGCCTGACCCTGCTGCGCCACGACGCGGTCCCGCCGGACCGGGCTCTGCAGGTGCTGGAGGCGGTGCGCGCCAACCTCGAGAGCCGCCACAACGACGCGCAGCCCTACGGCGACTGGGGTGTGATGTGCTGCTTCCCGCCATACCGGCACAAGGCCGACACCCGCTCGAAGTCGGCCTTCGCCTACCGCTACCACAACGGGTCGGACTGGCCCTGGCTGTCGGGCCTCTACGCCGAGGAGCGCCTGCGCCGCGGCCTCTCCGGCTGGCGCTATCCGATGCTGCGCTGGTGGGAGAGCTGTCTGGAGCAGGGCTGGATGGGGGCGGTCGAGTACTTCGCCCCGCCCTGGGGCCGCGGCTCACTGCTCCAGGGCTGGTCCGCCATGCCGGCGGCGGCCGCGCTCAAGTACCGCGACGTGGTGCTGGCGGGCGATCCGGGCTGAGGTCCGGCTGCCATTTTCAAACGTCATCCCGGTTTCGGCGCAGCCGAGGACCGGAACCCATGAACACCCTGATCTGGCCAGGCTCGTGCGGTCCCAGTCCCCTACCGGTCCACCGCCAGCGCGAAGTACTCGCGGTCGAACAGCCGATAGTACAGCCAGTGCGGCAGCCGGTCGGCATAGGGCTGGACGTCGGCGATCACCTTGGCCTGCGAGACATGGACGCCCAGCAGCCGCCGCTTGCGCTTTGACTGGGCGACGATGTTGACCGCTACGGTCGGGGCCGGCAGTCCGTCCTCGCGGGCCGCCGGATAGTTGTCGCGGAACGCGCTCACCAGCTTCAGCGCCAGGGCGATCATCGGCTGCGGCAGGGTCGCCTGGTAGAGCCGGCGCACGGACGGGGCGCCGGCCTCGATCACCTCGCGCGTCCAGCGCCCGGCCTGGACATGGTCGGGGTGGCCGTAGAACCCGACCTTCTCGTCGAAGGCGATGACCAGGCTCGGCTGGAACCGAGCGATCAGCCCGGCGATGGCGGCGCGGGCGGCGACATGGTCGCTGGCAGCCAGACCGCCGTCCGGGAAGTCCAGCACCTCGACATGCGCCGCGCCCAGATGATCGCCGGCCGCCTGCGCCTCGGCCCGTCGCACCCGGGCCAGCGCCTCGCGGGTATGGCCGGTGTCCTTGGCCGCCTCGCCGGCGGTCAGGTAGACCAGGGTCAGCTCCGCGCCGGCCTGCGCCATGGCGGCCAAGGCGCCGGCGCTGGTGATCTCGTCGTCGGGGTGGGCCCAGATCGCCATCACGCGCCGGGGCGCGCCGGCCGGGAACAGGTCACGGGTGATCGGCACCGCGTCGTCGTTGAACTGCTTGCGGGCCAGCCAGAAGCTCAGCCCGCCCTTCGCCGCCGCCAGAGCCGGCAGCAGCCAGATCACCGGAAGCAGTCCACCGCCTGCCCGACCCAGGCCTTCAGCGCGTCCTTCTTGTCCAGCGGCGTCGCCCCGTGCCGCACCAGGATCAGGTCGAGATCGGGGACCAGCACCGTGTACTGGCCGTCATAGCCGTTGGCCGAGAACGAGCCGGGGCCGGCGATGTCCAGCCACCAGTGCGCGCCATAGCGGCCCTCGGTCACCCCCTCCTGCTGGAAGGTCGGCGTGCGCGCGTAGTCGACCCAGCCCTCGGGCAGCAGACGCTTGCCCTCCCAGACGCCGCCGCGCAGGTAGAGCAGGCCGAAGCGGGCGAAGTCGCGGGCGCTGGCGTAGCAGTAGGACGAGCCGATGAAGGTGCCGGCCTTGTCGAACTTCGGGATCGGGCTGGTCATGCCCAGCGGCCCGAACAGCCGCGCCCACATATAGGACTTCAGGTCGCCGCCGGCCGCCTGGCCGGCGATCCGCGCGACGATGTTGCTGGTTCCGCTGGCATAGGACCAGAAGCCGCCCGGCGCGTGCTCCAGCGGCTGGCTGGCCGCGTAGTGAGCGACGTCCTCCTTGCCCGACTGGAACAGCATCTCGATCACGTCCGAGACGTGGCCGGGCACGTAGTCCTCGACGAACTTCAGGCCGCTCGACATGCGCAGCAGCTGGTCCAGCGTGATGGCTGCGCGCGGATCCTCGCCCTGCCATTCGGGGACGCCAGCCGGGGCGTGGATGTCCAGCTTGCCGTCCAGCACCAGCATGCCGACCAGGGCCTGGGTGACGCTCTTGGCCTTCGACCAGGACGGATAGGTCGCGTCCGGCCCGAAGCCCTCGCCGTAGCGCTCGAAGATCAGCCGGCCGCCCTGGACGATGGCCAGGGCGTGGGTCGCCCCGACGTCGTCGCCCTCGAACGCCTGCGCCAGCAGGGCGTCGAACCGCTCGCGCTGCAGGTTGGCGGGCAAGGCGCCTTCGGGCCAGGCCTCCGTCGGCCAGGGAACGTCGGCGGGCTGGGCGGGCAGGGGCGCGAGGGTCATGGCGCGAGACTGGCCGGAACCGTCGGCCTTGTCATCCGTCATGCGCGGTCTCAGGCCGCCTGCGCTTCGACCTCGCGCGGCAGTTCGCCGGCCTTCTCGTCGCCGCGCGAGAGCAGCAGGTAGGTGACCGGCGTGGCGACCCGGCTGAGGAAGGTCGAGGTGATCAGCCCGCCGATGATGGCGATGGCCAGCGGCGAGTAGAGCCCCGATCCCTCGAGCGCGAGCGGCAGCAGGCCGCCGACCGCGGTGACCGAGGTCAGCAGCACCGGCAGGAAGCGGACCTCGCCGGCCTTCTCGATCGCCTCGCGCAGCCCCATCCCGCCCTTGCGCAGCTGCTCGGTGAAGTCGACCAGCAGGATCGAGTTCTTGATCTCGATCCCGATCAGCGCGATCAGCCCGATGGTGGCCGTGAAGGACAGCGAGTTGCCGGTCAGCCAGAGCGCCGCCACCGCGCCGAACAGGCCGAGCGGAATGACCCCCGCCACCACCAGCGCCGTGCGGAACTTGCCGAACTCCAGCACCAGGATCGCCAGGATCCCGAACACCGCCACCAGGATCGCCGCGCCCAGGCCTGCGAAGCTCTCGGACTGGGCTTCGGCCTGGCCGCCGAGCGACAGGCTGTAGCCGGCCGGCATCGGCAGCTCCTTGGCCAGCCGCGCCTGGACGTCGGCGGTCACCTTCGAGGTCAGGGCCCCCGTGCGGACATGCGAGGTCACGGTCACCGTCCGCACACGGTCATAGCGGGTGATCAGCGCCGGGCTGGAGCGGAAGGTCGGCTGGGCCACCGCCGCCAGCGGCGCCGACTGCCCGGCGGAGGTCGGCACGTGGATCTGGGCCAGGGCCGACAGCTCGTTGCGCTCGCCCATCGGCAGCCGCACGCGGACCGGATAGTCGTCGCCGTCCGGATCGCGGTAGCGGGCGGTTTCCTCGCCCGACAGCGCCAGCCGCGCCGTGCGCCGCGCCGCGCCGGCCGGCATGCCGAGCGCCGCGGCCTTGGCTTCGTCGAGGCCGAGGTCGATGTCGGTGCGGTCGAGCCGCAGCGGGTTCTCGACGTCGCGGGTTCTGGGCGTCGCCTTCACGATCTGCTCGGCGCGGGCGGCCAGGGCCTTCAGCACCTCCAGGTTCTCGCCGGTGATGCGGATGGCGACCGGCGCCTCGATCGGCGGGCCGTTCTCGAAGGTGACGATGCTGATCTTCGCGCCCGGATAGCGGGCGAAGTCGGCGCGCAGGGCGTCGAGCACCTGCTCGCTCTTGCCGGGCTCCCAGGCCTTCAGGCTGGCGAACACCTCGCCGTAGCTCGCCTGGGTCTGGCGTTGCTGCTGGTTGTAGAAGATCTGCGGGTTGCCGCGGCCCAGATTGGCCGCGGTCCAGGCCACTTGCGGCGTCCCCTTCAGCCGGGCCTCGACGTGGCGCAGGGCCTGGTCGGTCTTGGCCATCGACGAGCCGTCGGCGGTCTCCACCCTGACGAGGAACTGCGGGGTCTCGGCCGGCGGAAACAGGCTGGAGCCGATGGCGCCCAGCAGCGGCACGGTGGTGGCGCAGATCGCGCCGATGATCGCCACGGCCACCCACGGGCGGGCTAGGGCGCGGTGCAGCACCGGTGTGTAGAAGCGGTGTATCGCCCCGTTCACCGCCCGCAGGATGGCGTTGCCCTCCGGATCCTCGTGGCGAGACAGCATGCGGCTGGCCAGGAACGGGATGATGGTCAGCGCCACCAGCAGCGAGGCGCCGACCGTCGCCAGCACCGTCACCGGCAGCGAGCGGATATAGGCGCCCGATCCGCCCGGCAGGGCCAGCAGCGGCAGGAAGGCGAACATCAGCGTCGCCGTGCAGCCGATCACCGCCAGGGTGATCTGGCGCGTGCCGTTGATCGCCGCGTTCAGCCGGGTCTCGCCCTCGCGCAGGTGGCGGGCGATGTTCTCGGTGACCACGATGCTGTCGTCGACCAGCAGCCCCAGCGACAGCACGAAGCCGGCGATGGCCAGCTGGTTGACCGTGAAGCCCAGCGCCTGCAGCACCGACAGGCCGATCAGCAGCGACAGCGGGATCGACAGCATCACCACCCCGCCGGCGCGCAGGCCTAGGGGCAGCAGCGTCACCATCACCAGGGCCAGGGCCAGGCCGAAATCGCGGAACAGCCGCGAGAGCCGATGCTCGACGTTCTTGGCCTGCACGAAGCCCTCTTCCAGCTTCACGCCGGCGGGCAGGGTCTTGCGGAACTCGGCCAGGGTCTGCTCGACGCCCTTGGTCACCTTGGCGACGTCGGCGCCGTCCTTCTGGGCGACGGTCACGAACACCGCGCGCTGACCGTTGAAGCGCGTCAGGTGGTCGGCTTCCTGCTGGGCCCAGCTCACCTCGGCGACGTCCCTGACCCGCACGACCTGGCCGTCTATCGCTCGGACCGGGGTGTCGGCGACCGTCTGCAGATCGCGGAACGCGCCGCCGGCCTTGACGTTGAAGCGCCGTTCGCCGGCGTGGGCCGCCCCGACCGGGGTCTCGGCGCCGGCCGCACGCAGGGCGTCGGCGACCGCCGTCGGCGGCAGCTGCATCGCTGCAAGTTTCGGCAGATCGATCGCCACCCGCACCTCGGACGGCGGCGCGCCCCAGTAACGCGCCTCGCGCACGCCGGGGGTGCGGTCCAGCCGCTCGCGCAGGGTGTCGGCCAGTTTCTCCAGCCGCCGCATCGGCAGGTGATCGCTCACCAGCGCGACCTGGACGATGGCGACCTCGGTGGTGCGCGCGCGGCGCACCTCCAGTTGGGCCAGGCCCGCCGGCAGGCTGGGGCGCAGGGCGTTCACCTCCCGCACGACCTCGTCGTACTTGCGCTCGGTATTGACGCTCCAGTCGAACTCGACGCTGACCACCGCCGCGCCGTCCAGGCTGGTCGAGGAGATCTTGCTGACGTCGTCGAGGCCGTCGAGGGCGTCTTCGATCGGGTCGGCGACCAGCTGCTCCATCTCGGCGGGCTCGGCCCCGGGCAGCACCGCGCGCACGATCACCACCGGAATCGGGAAGTGCGGGTCCTCGGACCGCGGCGTGGTCATCAGGGCGTTCAGCCCCAGCATGGCCAGCAGGGCGAACGCGACCAGCGTGAACTGCCAGTTGCGGACGGCGAAGGCGGCGACGTCGAACCTCATCGGCTCACTTCCCCGCCGAGGCCAGGTTGAGCTGCTTGGGATCGACCACCTGCACCTTTTCGCCGTCGGCGATGAAGCCGGCGCCGGCGGTGATCACTCGCGCGCCGGGCGGCAGGCCGGACACCAGGGCGTCGTCGCCGTCGAAGCCGCCGAAGCTCACCGGCCGGCGGCGCGCGACGTCCTTGTCGAGCACGAAGACGGAGGCCTTCTGGCCGTCGGCCTCAAGGATCGCCTCGGCCGGGACCCGCGCCATCGGCGTGGTCGGCGCAGCGCCGACGCTGATGTCGGCGGTGGCGATCTGGCCCGAGCGCAGCGGATGGGCGCCGAGCAGCTCGATCTCGACGTCGACGGCCCCGGTCTGGGGGCCGGCCCGCTCACCCACCCGGCTGACACGACCGGGCACGACGGCGGGGAGACCGTCGATACGCACGCTTGCACTCTGGCCGACGCGGACGCGGATCACGTCGCGATCGGCCAGGGGCGCGCGCAGGGTGAGCGGACTGGATTCGTCGGCGATGCGCAGCACCGCCTGTCCGGGCTGTACAACCTCGCCGGCCTGGGCGGTTCGCTGCAGCACCACGCCGCCCGCGGGCGAGACCAACTGCGCCCAGCGGCGGTCGAAGGCGGCCGATCCGGCGCGGGCCTGGGCCGCGCGCAGGGCGCTCTTGCGATCGTCCAGCCGCTGAACCGAGATGAAGCCCTTGTCGAACAGCGCCTGGTCGCGGGCCAGGTCGCGGCGGGCGCGCTCGACCTCGACGTCGGCCTGGGTCTGAGCAGCGGCGACGCCGGCGGGATCGAGGCTGGCCAGCACCTGACCGGCGCGCACCACGTCGCCGTCGTCGACGTTCAGGGCGGTGATCACCCCGCCGATGCGGAACGACAGGGTCATCTCGCGGCGCCGTTCCAGCGGCCCGGTGGCGGTCAGCACCGCGCCGCCTGAAGGGCTGCGCACGGCGACCGCCTCGACCGCCGCGGGCGGCGGGGCCTCAGCGGTCTTCGGCGCCTTCGAACAGGCGGTGGGGGGGGGGCGGCGGGGGGGCCCCCCCCCACCCCCCACCCCCCCGCGCGGGGACCAAAAAAAACATAATATCAAACCAATAAACAAAAAAA
>NZ_JAPMTQ010000007.1:0-141357 GCF_026411515.1 Phenylobacterium sp. 58.2.17
GGGGCGGGCGTCTTGGGTTTGCGCCGGGGCCAGGCGGCGGCCTGGCCGGCCGCGCCCGCTGCAGGAACCACGAGGCCGAGCGCCAGCAGGTGGCGGCGGTTCAGTTTCGGCCGATCACCAGCGTCTCGCATGCAGCCCTCCAGAACTCCCACTGAGGACAATTCGCAGCTTGTCGCCGGAGTTTCGGCCATCGGGTGAAACCCGCAGGGACGCGGCTATTCGTGGCGGGGGGCCAGCTCGAAGGCCGTGACCCGCGGGTCGGCGCAAAGCTCGGCGGCGATCGCCTGGCCGGGGACGGAGCCGCGGCGGCGGAAGGTGGCGGCGAACTCGAAGCCCTCGCCGTTCGCCAGCAGCCGGTGGGTGACGACGTCGGGCGTCAGGTCGTGGCGGCCCAGCAAGGCGACCAGCTCGTCCTCGGTCGCGTAGTCGGTGGGGGCGTAGCGGATGACCAGATCGACGTGGTGGTACTGCGGGAGCTTCACCTCCAGCAGCCGGAACCCGACCAGGACCAGCAGGGTCAGCACCGTGCCGGCGATCGCCAGGCTGAAGAAGCTGATGCCGTAGAGCAGCCCGAGCGCGGCGGTGGTCCAGAGCGAGGCGGCGCTGGTCAGGCCGCGGACCGAGAACCCCTCCTTGAAGATCACCCCGCCGCAGAGAAAGCCGATGCCGGTCAGGACGCCATGCGCCATCCGCACCGGATCGATGCGGATGACGTCGTGCGGGGTGCCCCCCATCCAGCGGACCTGGTGCACGGCGGCCAGCATCAGCAGGGCCGAGGCCAGGCACAGCAGGATGTGCGTGCGCACGCCCGCGGCGCGGCCGCGATACTCGCGCTCGAAGCCGATCAGCCCGCCGGCGGCGACCGCCCCGGCCAGCGGCGCGAAATACTCGATCACCCAGTCCATGGACGTCAGAACGCGCGAGGTGCGGTTAAGCTTCGCAGGCGGTGAAAACCACGCCCCAAATCAGCCAACACCCTGTTATCGAAGGGCAATGACCGCGTGAGGCGGCGCCGTTGGGCGCAGCGCGGCTGGGGGATTGGAGAAATCGTGCGCAAGATCGTCTTGGTACTCGCCGTCGCCGGCATGGCGCTGGGGCTCGCCGCGTGCGGGCACAATGTCGAGCAGCGCGCCGCCACCGGGGCGGCCGCCGGACTGATCGTCGGCGGGCCGGTGGGCGCGGCGGTCGGGGCCGGGGTCGGCGTGGTGGTGAGCAAGGCCGCGGACAACTAGCATTGCCCGCGGCGGAGAGGTTCGGCCTAGCCGAACTTCTCCATGTCCTCGTCGGAGATGTCGTAGTCGCCGTAGACGTTCTGGACGTCGTCGTCGTCGTCCAGGGCGTCGATCAGCTTCAGCAGGGTCGGCACGGCTTCGGCGTCGACATTGACGTAGGTCTTCGGCCGCCAGACGATCTTGCTGGTCTTGGCCTCGCCCAGCACGCCTTCCAGCGCCGCGGCGACTTCGGCGAAGTCCTCAAAGGCGGTGTAGACGATGTGGGCTTCTTCGTCGGACTCGACGTCCTGGGCCCCGGCCTCGATGGCCGCTTCCATCACCTTGTCTTCGGAACCGACGCTGGCCGGATAGGTCAGCTCGCCCAGGCGGTCGAACTGGAAGGTCACCGAACCCGAGGCGCCGAGGTTGCCGCCGTTCTTCGAAAAGATCGTGCGGATGTTCGAGGCCGCGCGGTTGCGGTTGTCGGTCAGGCCTTCGACGATGATGTTGACGCCGCCCGGGCCGAAGCCCTCGTAGCGGACTTCCTCGTAGTTCTCGCCGTCGCCGCCGGCGCCCTTCTTGATGGCCCGCTCGATGTTGTCCTTGGGCATGGACTCGGCCCGCGCGTTGGTCACGGCCAGGCGCAGGCGGGGGTTCATCGCCGGGTCGGGCATGCCCGACTTGGCGGCGACGGTGATTTCACGCGACAGCTTGGAGAACAGCTTGGACCGCGCCGCGTCGGCGCGGCCTTTGCGGTGCATGATGTTCTTGAACTTGGAATGTCCGGCCATGTGTCTCTCTGAAAGGTCAGTGGGCGGCTTCTAGCGCCAGAGGCGTTTGAACGCCAGCGGGGCCGGAACCTGCTTGCCGCACAGGGGTTAGGCCTGCGCAGACACCGGAGCCTAGCCGATGACCGACTACTTCGACGACGTGATTGACGAAGAACCCACCGGATCCTTGGTGCGCTGGATGGACCGCCCGCCGATGCAGGTGGGCGCCGCGGCGCTGTCCGGCGCGGTGGCCGGAGCTTTCCTGCTGGGCGCGGTCGCGGCGCTGGGCCTGGTGATGCTGAGCCGCCGCACGACTATTGAGCCGCGACTTCGCAATCAATTCTCTCGACTGCTCCACTAGCCAGCCGGAACACGGCGTCCTGGGGCACCTCCTGCGCCAGGGTCTCGGCCCGCGGGAGGCCGAGATAGGCGCCGCGGACGACGCGGCCCGAGCCGCCGTGGCTGACCACGATCACCTTGCGCTGCGGTTCCGGCGGCAGGCTGGCCAGCCAGTCGCCGACGCGGGCCTCGACGCTTTCGTAGCTCTCGCCGCCGGGGGCCGCGAACTGCCAGCCGCCACGGCCGAAGGTCTCCGGGTGCTCGGCGGCGAGTTCGTCGCGCAGGCGCCCGTCCCACTCCCCGAACGACACCTCGATGACCCGGCGGTCGGTTTCGACGGGCAGGCCGAGGGCCTCGGCGATCAGGCCGGCGGTGGCCTGGGCGCGGCCGAGCGGGCTGGAGATCAGCCGCCAACCGTCAGGTTCCTCGATCAGGTCCCGCAGCAACCGGCCGATGGCCGCGCCCTGCGCGCGGCCGAGCGCCGTCAGCGGGGAATCGAGATGCCCCTGCTGGCGCCGCTCGGCGTTGAACGCCGTTTCACCGTGACGGACGAGGTAGATCACGCGGCCACCGGCGCGCAGGCCAGGCGTTCCACCGTTCCATCCCAGAGGCGGAACAGCGCGTCCTGCGGGGTGTCCTGCTGCATGGTCGCCTCGCGCGAGAGCCCTTGATAGGCGCCGCGCATCAGCACCCCGGCGATACCGTGACTGACCGCGATGATCTTGCGATCGGGCTCCGGCGGCAGAGCGGCCAGCCAGGGGCGGACCCGGGCGTCGACGTCCTCGAACCGCTCGCCGTCCGGGCTGCCGAACACCCATTCGCGCCCGGCGAAGGCCTCCGGATGCTCAAGACGCAGGTCAGCGTACATGCGGTTCTCCCACGAGCCGCAGCCGACCTCGATCAGGGCCGGGTCGATCTCCACCGGCAGGCGCAGGGTGCGCGCGACGATGGCCGCCGACTGGCGGGTGCGGCGCAGCGGGCTGGCGAGGATGCGCCAACCCTCGGCGTCGCCGATCTGTTCGGCGAGGACGTTGGCCATGGCCTGGACCTGGGCCATGCCCAGCGAGGTCAGCTGGGAGTCCGTCTGGCCCTGGAGGCGGCCGTCGCGGTTGTAGTCGGTCTGGCCGTGGCGCAGCAGGTAGATCATTTCTTGCGACGCACCACCGGATGCGAGGACGACAGGCCGCCGTCGACCACGATCGCCTGGCCGTTGACGTAGGAGCTTTCGTCCGAGGCCAGGAACAGGGCGGCGTTGGCGATCTCGATCGGCACGCCGCCGCGGGTCATCGGGTTGAGCTGGCCGATCTTGTCCTCGTTGCCGCGAGCCCGGGCGCCGTCGAAGATCGCCTGGGTCATGCCGGTCTCGATCAGCCCCGGGCAGATGGCGTTGACGCGCACGCCGGTGCCGTAAAATTCGTTGGCCGAGGTCTGGGCGAGGTTGATCACCCCGGCCTTGGAGGCCGAGTAGGGCGAGCCGCCGGCCCCCGAGCGGATGCCCGCCACCGAGGCGGTGCAGATGATCGAGCCCTTGCCGGTCGGGATCATCACCCGCGAGGCGTGCTTCACCAGCAGGAAGGCCCCGATCAGGTTGACCCGCAGGATCTCGGCCCAGAAGGCGCCGTCCTGCTCGTCGAAGCCGGTCCAGCCGCCGGAGATGCCGGCGTTGGCCCAGGCGACGTCGAGGCCGCCGAACTCGGCGGTCGCGGTCTTGACCAAGCTTTCGACGAAGGCCTCGTCGCCGGCGTCGCCGGTCAGGGCCAGCGCCTTGCCGCCGGCCTCGGCCACCAGGCGGGCGGTCTCCACCGCGCCGTCGGTCTTGTCGGCGATGACGAGGTTCGCGCCCTCGGCCGCGAACAGCAGCGAGGCGGCGCGGCCGATGCCGGAGCCGGCGCCGGTGATGACGGCGGCCTTGCCGGAGAGACGTCCCATGGAAGTGTCCTTTGTACTCTAGTGTCAGGCGCGCGCGGCGGCGGCGAGGATGGCGTCGATGAAGGTGTCGTGCAGGGCCGGCGGCAGGTCGTGGCCCATGCCGGGAACGACCCGCAGTTCCGCCCCGGGAATGGCCGCGGCGGTGGCCTCGCCGCCAACCAGCCGCACCAGCGGATCGTCGGCCCCGTGCAGCACGACGGCGGGAACCTTGAGCTTGCCGAGCCGCTCGGTGCGGTCGCCGTCGCCGCGGATGGCGCCCATCTGGCGGACCGAGCCGGTCGGGTTGAAGGCGCGGGCGTGTTCGGCGATCGCCCGAGCGCGCAAGGCGCCGGGCGGCCACGGATAGGCCGGGCTGCCGATGATCTCGGCGTTCTTCACGGCGTTGGCGAGGAACGCCTCGTAGTCGGCGGCGGGATCGGGCGGCGCCGCGGTCAGCACGGCGCCGGCCTCGGGAGTCGGGTCCAGGGTGCCCGGCGCGCCGGTGGCCGACATGATCGAGGTCATCGACAGCACGCGCTCGGGATGATTGATCGCGACGACCTGGGCGATCATGCCGCCCATCGACACGCCGGCCACGTGGGCCTTGGCCGCGCCAGCCGCGTCCAGCACGGCGACCACGTCGGCGGCCATGTCGGAGAGGCTGTAGGTCTCGCCCGGCTTGAACCAGGTCGACAGCCCGGTGTCGCGGTTGTCCATGCGGATCACGCGATAGCCGCGGGCCGCGAGCTTCTCGCAGAAGTCGACCGGCCAGCGGGTCATCTGCGAGCCGAGACCGCTGATCACCACGATGGCCGGCGCCTCCTCGGCGCCGAAGGTTTCGTACTCGAGTTCGACCGATCCGTTCTGGGCGCGGGGCATGGGTTTTTTCTCTCGGAGGGCGAGGACGAACCTACAGTGTCATCCCGGACCAGCGCGGCGCGCTTGCCGGGATGACACCCGTTGTTGGCTTACGGAACCAGCACCACGCGGCCGACGGCGGCGCGGCTCTCGATGTAGGCGTGGGCGCCGGCGGCGTCCGACAGCGGGAAGACCTTGTCGATCAGGACTTCCAGCTCGCCGCGGGCCGCCTCGTCGATCAGGCGCTGGATGTTGTCGTGCACCCGGTCGGTCATGATCTCGGCGCCGAGGAAGACGCCGCGCAGCTGGCGGTTGCCGCCCATCATCGCGCCGACGTCGACGACCATCGGCTCGCGGCCGGCGGCGCCGACCATCGAGACGCGGCCGCGATAGGCCAGGGCGTTGATCGAACCCTGCAGGGTCGGGCCGCCGACGGAATCGACGACCACGTCGACGCCCTTCTTGTCGGTCAGGCGCATGACCTCCTTCACCACGTCCTCGCGGGCGTAGTTGATGCCGTGGTCGAGACCGAGCGGCTTGAGGCGTTCCAGGCGCTCGTCCGACGAGGCGGTGGCCAGGACGGTGGCGCCGGCGCGCTTGGCGAGCTGGATGGCGGCCACGCCGACGCCCGAGGCCCCGGCCTGGACCAGGACGGTCTCGCCGGCCTTCAGGCGGCCGGCCTCGAACAGGCAGTCGTCGGCGGTGCCGAAGGTGACCGGGATCGCGGCGGCTTTCTTGACGTCGAAGCCGTCCGGAATGACCCAGCAGTTGCGGGCCGGCACCGAGCGCAGTTCGGCGTGGCTGCCCCAGTTGTTCACGGTGGCGACCTTCTGGCCGAGCTTCAGATGGGTGACCTCGGCGCCGACCGCGACGATCTCGCCGGCGGCCTGGTAGCCGACCACGTGCGGATTGGTCATCAGCGGGCCGCGCCAGCGGTTGAGGGTGTCGCCGCCTTCGATGGCGATCGCCTCGACCTTGATGATTACGCCGCGCGGATGCAGGTCGGGATCGGGGAAGTCCTCGTATTTCAGGACCTCGGGGCCGCCGTTCTCGTAATAGACCGCCGCCTTCATGTGCTTCCTCCAAATGACTTAAACAATTGTTTGAGGACGCTAGCCAAGACCAGGGGGGCGACGCAAGGGAAAGCGTGGCCGCCCGGTCGCCATCCCCGCCATCACACGAGGCTGTGACGCGCCTATTGCGGCGCGGCGCTTGCGGAGCCAGGGCGAACGCCGTTCTTCTGTGCCAGAACGGCACACTCAATTCAGCTCGCGGCGTTAATCCTAATGGCCCTGCTCGACAGTCAGGAACGCGTCGACGACCCGCCGTCCCCGGACGCCGCGCGGCTGGTGATCGAGACCATGTACCAGGTCGCCGCCAATCCCGAGGCATGGGAGCGGCTGATCGACGTGCTCGAAGAGGACGGCCTGGGCCGCGAGCCGGGCCCTGAGATTCTGCGCGGCCTGGCGCTCAGCGAGGACATCGCCCGGCTGGCCAGCCGCCCGGACGAGGGGCCGGCGACCACCGGCCGCCCGGATATCGGCTGGCTGCTGCTCAGCAGCCGCGGCAAGGTGATGGCGCACAACGGCGCGGCGCTGACCGCGCTGGGCGAGGCGGTGCTGGGGCTCGTGATCGGCCAGGCGGTGGCCTTCTCCAATCCCGACAACGCCGAGGCCCTGGCAGGCGCCTTGGCGCGGACGCGCGGACGTGCGGGCGGCCAGGTGATCCTGAAACTGGAGCGCAGCCGCGAGGAGGGCCCAGGCTTCGCCTATGTCATGCCGGCGAGGTCCTTGCCGGGGCTCGCCGACCTGCCGGCGATGGCGGTCGAGGAGGAGTGCTTTGCGGTGGTGTTCCCGGCCGCGACCGAGGCCGGGCGACTGTGGAGCTCGCTGTCGGAGAGCTTCGGCCTGACGCCGGCCGAGGTGCGGCTGGCGCGCAAGCTGCGGGACGGCCGCTCGCTGCAGGAGGCGGCCGACGAGCTGTCGGTCAGCGTCAACACCGTGCGCAACCAGTTGCGGGCGGTCTTCGACAAGATGGGGCTGAAGCGGCAGAGCGACCTGATCCGGGCCCTGACCGAACTGTCGTCCCTGGCCGGATTGATCGAGGCGGACGATCCGGTCCGCGCCCAGCAGGAGACGATCGCCGAGGCCCCGCCGGTGCGCTTCGTCACCTTGGCCGACGGGCGCAGGCTGGCCTATCGCGAGTACGGCGATCGCGGCGGACGGGCGGTGCTGACCTTCCACGAGGGGCTCGGCTCGAGCCTGCTCCCGCCCGGCACCGACTCTGCGGCGCGACGGCTGGGCCTGCGGGTGGTCTGCGCCGAGCGGCCCGGCTTCGGGCAGTCCGACCCGCGGCCGGACTACAGCTTCGACGGGGTGGCCCAGGACATGGTCGAGCTGTGCGACCAGACCGGCCTGGAGCGCCTGCAGATCGCCGCGGTGCTGTCGGGAACGCCGTCGGCGATCCAGACCGCCATCGCCTTGGGCGAGCGGGTGACACGGGTGCAGGTCTTTTCCGGCCGCCCGCCGCGGGCCCAGCCCGACCCGGTGCGCAATCCGCTGACCATGATGCGCAGCCGCATCGAAGCCAATCCGTGGTTGGTCGAGAGCTTCCTGGCGGTGCTGCGGCTGCGGCTGTCGCAGGCGATGATGATCCGGGTGATGCAACGCTCCAGCGCCCAGTCGCCCGGGGACCTGGCCTATCTGGCCGCCCACCCGGA
This sequence comes from Phenylobacterium sp. 58.2.17, assembly GCF_026411515.1. Lineage (NCBI taxonomy): Bacteria > Pseudomonadati > Pseudomonadota > Alphaproteobacteria > Caulobacterales > Caulobacteraceae > Phenylobacterium > Phenylobacterium sp. 58.2.17. The sequence continues at coordinate 7,806 of NZ_JAPMTQ010000007.1, forward strand.
GGCGGCGACCTATGTCGCGGCCTACATGACCGAGGCCCTGGCCTGTTCCAGTCGCGGGCCCGCGGACGAGCTGCGGGCCTTCCGGCGGGGGCGCAACATGAGCGTCAGCGGGCTGAAGGCGCCGTTGGTCGTCTGGCACGGCGAGCAGGATCGCCTGGCGCCGCTGCCGCAGCTGCTGGCGTTCCTGGGCTCGCACGTAAGCGAGGTGCGCATGCGGCCGGACGTGGGCCATTTCCTGGCCCTGCGACATTGGGACGAGATCCTGCGCGAGATGGCGGGCGGCGCCGGCGTTCGGTGACGCGCGGATAGTGCATTTGCGTCATGCGAGGCGGTCGCGACGCAGGGTCTGCTGGGGCGGCGGGTCAGGCTGAGCGGGCGGCTCGCCCATCAGATTCTGGATTTCGACGGCGGCGGTCTGACGCTGCGACCGTCGAGGGTCCTTCGTCAGGGATCAACGTCCCGGTCCCCTGGCGTGGCCACGGCCGAGCGCCGTGGACGGGAGCGAGGTCGTCAGGAGCGTCTTGCGGCGCTCCGGGCGCGCTGGGCCGGCTTCGGGGGAGGTCGGCCCAGGCCTCCGAGGCGGCGGATGCGGTCCCGAAGGAGCCGCGTCCGCCATCTCACCGGCGGCTCAGCCGTTGCGCTTCACATAGGCGCGGATGGCGGCGATGACCCGGTCCTGATCGTCCTGCGTCAGGTAGGGGTGCATCGGCAGGCTCATCACCACCTTGGACTTGGCGTCGGTGACCGGCAGGCCGCCCGGGGCCGGATAGGCCGAGTAGACGTCCTGGCGATGGATCGGGATCGGGTAGTAGACCGCGGTCGGCACGTCCTGGCCCTTCAGGTGGGCGATCAGGCCGTCGCGGTCGTCGGTCTCGATGGTGTACTGGGCCCAGACGCTGACGCCGCCGTCGATCACCTTGGGAACGGTGACCACGTCCGAGAGGCCGGCGGCGTAGCGGGCCGCGACGCGGTTCCGGGCCTCGATCTCGTCGGCGAAGATGGTCAGCTTCTGCAGCAGCACCGCGGCCTGGATGGTGTCCATCCGGCTGTTCATGCCGATGCGCAGGTTCAGGTACTTGGGGTCATGGTCGAAGGTCTTGCCCTCGAGGTCGGACTTCACCGCCTGGCCGTGGACGCGCAAGCTGACCAGCAGGTCGTGCAGTCGTTCGTCCTTGCACAGCACCGCCCCGCCGTCGCCGTAGCAGCCGAGCGGCTTGGCCGGGAAGAAGCTGGTGGTGGTGACGTCGGCCCAATGGATCGGGTGCTGGCCGTTCAGGGTGCAGCCGAAGCCCTGGGCGCTGTCGGAGATCAGCTTGAGGCCGTGCTTCCTGGCGACCGCCGAGATCGCCGGATAGTCGGCCGGCTGGCCGAACAGGTCGACGGCGATCACCGCCTTGGGGGTCAGCTTGCCATCGGCCTTCACCGCTTCGATGGCGGCGTCGAGGGCGGCGGGGTCGAGGTTATAGGTGTCGGGCAGGACGTCGACGAACACCGGCGAGGCGCCGACCAGCGGCATGACTTCGGCCGTGGCCGCGAAGGTGAAGGACGGGCAGAACACCGCGTCGCCGGGGCCCACGCCCCAGGCCATCAGCGGCAGCTGCAGCGCCTCGGTGCCCGAGCCGCAGGACAGCACGAACGGCGCGTCGCCGAAGGCGCCGAGCTCCTTTTCGAACTGGGCGATCTCCGGTCCCATGATGTAGGCGCCGGACCGCACGACCTTGAGGATCGCCTCCTCCAGCGGCTGGCCGAGGCGCGCGCGTTGGGCTTGCAGGTCGATGAAGGGGATCGGCATGTCGGCATCTCGCGAAACGAAGCGGCGCGCTACATGGCACGCGTCGGGAGCCTAGGCCAAACACGCTTGTTTTCGGAACGTTTCGCCGGAAACGAACTGGTCCCGGGGCGCCCCCCGACGCCGCCGGGACGGTCGGCGATCTCGAAGGAGACCAACTCGAACGTGCCGTCGTCGTGTTCGAGGCCGCTTATCAGAACTCTTCCCACTGCCGGGCGGCGGCCGCGATCTGGGCCTGGGCCCGGCGGACCGGGTTGCGGGCCGGCTGGTGGCGGCCTTCGCGCGCGGTCTCCGGCGCGGGACGAGCGGTTTCCGCGCCGGTCCGGAAGCGGGTGACCAGGCGGGCGAGCTCGACGCCTTCGCCCTTGAGGCTGGCGGCCGCGGCGGTGACCTCTTCGACCATGGCGGCGTTCTGCTGGGTCACCTCGTCCATCTGGTTCACGGCGCTGTTGACCTCGTTGAGGCTGACCGCCTGCTCGTTCGAGGACATGGCGATTTCGGAGATCAGGCCGTCGATCTCGGTGACCTTGGAGACGATGCCGCTCAGGGCCTCGCCGGTCGCGCCGACCAGCTTGACCCCGCGTGAGACCTGTTCGGTCGAGGAGGAGATCAGGGCCTTGATCTCCTTGGCGGCGTCGGCCGAGCGCTGGGCCAGGGCCCGGACCTCGGAGGCGACGACCGCGAAGCCCTTGCCGGCGTCGCCAGCCCGGGCCGCCTCGACCCCGGCGTTGAGGGCCAGGAGGTTGGTCTGGAAGGCGATCTCGTCGATCACCCCGATGATCTCAGTGATCTGGCCCGAGCTCTGCTCGATCTCGCCCATCGCCGCGACGGCGTCGCGGACCACGTCGCCGGAGGAGATCGCCCCCTCCTTGGCGCTCGAGGCGGCGGAGGAGGCCTGGCGCGCGCCCTCGGCGCTGCGCTTGACCGTGGCGGTGATCTGGTCGAGCGCGGCGGCGGTCTCCTCCAGACTGGCGGCCTGCTGCTCGGTGCGGTGCGACAGGTCGTTGGAGGCCGCGGCGATCTCGTCGGAGCCGCTGCGCAGCGTGCCGGTCGCCTCGGAGATCGCGCCGATGGCGGTGCGCAGCGAGTCGACGGCGGCGTTGAAGTCGTTCTTGATCTGCTCGTGCGCGCCGGTGAAGGCGGCGTTGATGTGGGCGGTGAGGTCGCCGTCGGCCAGCCGCCGCAGGCTGTCGGCGAGGATCTCGACGACCTTGTTCTGCTCCTCCTCGACCTGGCGGCGCTGGGCGTCGGCCTCGCGGCGAGCGGCCTCCAGCGATTCCAGGTAGACCGAGATGGCGAAGTCCATGTCAAGCAGGGTGGCCTTGACCAGGGCGCCCAGCTCGGCGGCGACCTGCTTGGAGCTGGTCGACTTCATGGCGAAGCCGCCCTTCGGCCAGCGGGCGGCCAGCAGCTTCTCGATCAGGGCGTCCAGCACCAGGGCGTAGCCGCCGATGTACCAGCGCGGCTCCAGGCCGATCCTGGCGTGGACCTCGCCCACGGTGGTCACCGCGCTGACGTAGCGCTCATCCAGGCGGCCGCTGGAGATCACGTCCCAGTGGTCGACCTGCTTGTTCTTGGCCCCCGAGATGTGGCCTTCGCTGGAGAAGAACGCGCGCGTCTGGGGCGTGGCGCGGACCTGTTCGTAGAAGCGGTCGAGCGCGCCCGGCAGCTCCTGCATGATGATGGATTTGACGCCTTGAATGTCCCGCAGGGCGGCTGGGGTGAGCTTGATGAAATCGAGCCGTTCGGCCAATGCGTTCGATGAGGTCATGGAAGTTCCCCACTGCAAGTCGTCGCCTGTGCGCGAATAACGGGGGCGCTTCGGTTAATGGCGATATAACAATGGAATGTAGAACAAGTGTTCGGTGCTCGATTGTTTTACGGAAATTGCGTAAAAGTTGGCATATCAAGATATGTGAACTTAGTTATCCAAGTATTGGGGGCTGTTGAGGCGTCGAGCTATATGATCGGCGGCAGGTCGACCCGAAGCGTCCCGATCACGCTGGGCTGGCACCAGTCGGTGAAGCCGCACTGGGCGGGGGTGAGATCGGTGTCCTCGTAGCGCAGCTCGAGAGACAACTGCTTCCAGGTCGCCGTCGCGCCGATGTTCCAATAGGTGCGGTCGTGGCCGCGCTCGATCCACCGGCGGCCGATCCCGGCCTTGAGGGACAGGTTGGGCCGCAGGGCGTAGGCGGCTTCGCCCTCCAGCCGCCAGGCCTCGCCGGCGCCATAGGAAGCCTCGGGCACGAAGCTGGCGGTGGTGGTCAACGCCCAAGGGCCCAAGGTCCGGCGGGCGGCGGCCTTGAACTGGATGAAGTTGTAGGTCGGGCCCCAGACGTGTTCGTTCGGGAAGGCGGTGAACATCGCCTCCAGCGTCAGCCGGGTCTTGCCGTCCTCAAGGTCGAAGTTCTTGCCGCCGTAGAGGTCGAGTTCGTAGGAGGTGTCGCCGGGGTCGTCGAAATCGACCTGGGTCGCGAACAGCCCGGCATAGAAGCCGTCCGGCCGCCACCAGTGGACATAGCCCTGCAGGGCCGGGTTTCCGTCCGAATTGCTGACCCCCTGGTAGCGGTAGTCGCTGGTCAGCCCGACCGATGAGAAAAGCCCGCCCCGGTTCGATTGGGCCTGGGCGCCAGTTGGGAGAAGCATGGCCGCCAGGGCGAGCAGGAGCCCGCACGGGGGAGCAGGCGATCGCAGTTTCATCTTGGCCTCGCCGCTCACTTGAGTTCGACGAGTTCTGGGCTATCTGCTCTTGGATATCGATGTTACTGAAATCGCTGCATGAGTGATTTCGATATCAATCAAGTCAGGCGGCTCGACGGCGGACTGCTGCTGGTGTTCCGCGAGTGTCTGCGGCGGCGCAAGGCGCAGGAGGCGGCGCAGGTGCTGGGCCTTAGCCCCTCGGCGGTCAGTCACGCCCTGACGCGGTTGCGCGATCTGTTCGGGGACCCGCTGTTCGTGCGCAAGCCCCATGGCCTAGTCCCGACCCGTCGGGCGCTGGAACTGGAGCCGCAGGTCGAGGCGTTGCTGCAACTCGCAGGGGCGGCCCTCGGCGGGCGCGAAGCGTTCGATCCCTCCACTAGCCAGCGCGTATTCCGGGTTTCGGCTCCCGAATTCGTCACCGACCTGATCGGCGGGCGGCTGCTGAACGCCCTGGCGGCGGAGGCGCCCGGCGTCCTCTTCACCGTCGAGCACATGGTCCAGGAACGGGCGCTGGAAGCGCTGCGGCGCGGGGAGATCGACCTGGCCGTGGGCCGGTTCGCCGGCGGCTTCGGTGAGCATCGGACCGAGCGGCTCTACGAGGATCGCTACTGCGTGGCCGCCCGGCGCGGGCATCCGCTCATCGACGGGCGCATAGACGCCCAGACCTATGCGCTCGCCGGTCACGTCTACGCCATGGCCGGCAGCGAGACGGCGGGCGACGAGAACCTGCCCAGCCCGCTAGAGATGACGATCGCGGCGCGCGCCGGCGCGCCGCACTGGATGACGGTGCTGGTGATGGTCGCGGCCAGCGACGCCATCGCCACCTGTCCGCGGCGGCTGGCTGAGCGGCACGCGGACATGCTGGGCCTGCAGGTGATGGAGCCGCCCTTCGAGCCGATGCGGCTGTCGGTCGAGGCAGTGCGGCGCCGCGGGACGGACGACCTCGGGATCGACTGGTTTCTGGGCCAGCTGCGGGCGGCGGTCGGCTAGATTTCCAGCCCAAGTTCGCGCCGCAGGTGGTCGCGGGTAGCGGCCTCGAAGGCCTCCGGCCAGGCGACGCCGAGGCGCTGGGCCAGGGGCTGGGCGTGGGCCAGGAACAGGCGGGCGATCTCGCCTTGCGTGTCCAGCAGGGCGGCGCGGTCGGCGGCGGGACCGGGCAGGGATTCGAGGGCGGCGCGCTGGTCGAGGGACAGGAACCCGTTCAGCCGCTTGGCGCCGCGGGCCGCGCGGGGGACGCCGTTTTCCTCAAGCAGCAGATCGACCAGCATCCCGCGCAGCAGCTCGACGCCCTGCTGGCCGACCAGCCATTCCTCGCGGCCGATGCAGACCGGCGACAGGCCGAGCACCCGCAGGAATTCGAAGATCAGGCGTGAGACGCGGGCGGCGGCGTCGCGATCGGGGCCCGCGGGACGTGGCGGCGGCGCGGCGGTCTCGCCGAGCAGGCGGCGCAGGCCCGCGCCGTCCTGGCCGGAGAACTCGGCCGGGGTCAGGAAGGCGAGGTCGAAGCGGCTCCAGCTGGGCGTGACGCCCGAGAAGATACGGCCGTGGACGAGGTGCGAGAACACCGTGGCGGGGAGGGCGAGCGCGCCCGCGACGCAATCGCGCAGGCAGGCGGCGAGGTCGGGTTCGTCGACGACGACGGTGACGTCGACATCGCTCCAGGCGTCGCCGGCGCCCCTGGCGAAGCTGCCCGAAAGCCAGACCGAACGGACGCGCGGGTCGGCGGCGAGCGCGGCGACGAGGTGGTCGAGCAAGGCCTGCTGATCATCGGTCATCAGCGGCAGGCTGGCGGCGCATGCGGGCGGCGGCAAACGATTTTACCGCCGCCCGTCCGTGAGCTTTGGGCTCAGATCTGGCGCGTGCGGCCTTCCCAATAGGGCGCGCGGACCTTGTTGCGCTGGATCTTGCCGGCCTCGGAGCGCGGCAGATCGTGGACGAAGTCGAGGCTGCGCGGAACCTTGAAGGCCGGCAGGTTCTTGCGGCCGAAGTCGAGGATCTCCTGGGCCAGTTCCTCGGAGGGCTGGTAACCGGGCTTCAGCAGGATCACCGCCTTGACCTGTTCGCCCCACTCGTCGTGCGGCACCCCGACCGTGGCGCTGTCGGCGACGGCGTCATGCTTGATGAGCTCGTTGTCGACTTCCTGCGGATAGATGTTCACGCCGCCGGAGATGATGGTCTCGGCGTTGCGGCCGGTCAGGAACAGGTAGTCGTCCTCATCGAAGAAGCCGACGTCGCCCATGGTGAAGAAGTCGCCGACCCGGTTGGCGGCGGTCTTGCCGGGGTCCTTGTAGTACTGGAAGCCGCCTCCGGGCGGCAGCTGATGGTAGATGCCGCCGGGCACGCCGGGGGGCAGGTCGTTGCCTTCCTCGTCGAGGATGCGGACCTGCAGCAGCGCCGGGCGCTTGCCGACGCTGCCCGGCTTCTTCAGCCATTCCTCGGAGGAGATGGTGAAGCCCGCGCCGCCTTCGGAGCCGGCGTAGTACTCGCTGAGCACCGGGCCGAACCACTCGATCATCGCCTGCTTGACCTCGGGCGGGCAGGGCGCCGCGCCGTGGACGACGTACTTCACATGGTCGACGGGATAGCGGGCCTTGACCTCGTCGGGCAGGGCCAGCAGCCGCTGGAACATGATCGGCACCAGGTGCAGGTGGGTGATCTTCTGTTCGGAGATCGTCCGCAGCACCAGCTCCGAATCCCACTTGTCGATGAAGTGCAGCGGCGCGCCGGCGCCCATGGCGGCGCGAATGTCGAAGGCCAGCGGCGCGGCGTGATAGGCCGGGCCCGCGCACAGCTGGATCGAGTTTTCGTCATAGTTGCGCAGGGCGTACATCGCCTGGGGCGTGACGACCGGCGCCTCGCGGAACACGCCCTTCGGGCGCCCGGTGGTGCCGGAGGTGTACATCATCTGGTTGCCGAGCACCGGATCGTCGATGTCCGAACCGTCCAGCGGGGCGATGGCGGCGTCGTAGCTCGCAAAGCCCGGGATGTCGCCGCCGACCGCCAGCTTGAGCACCACGTTCGGGCACTGCTCGGCGGCGGCCGAGATCACGCCGACGCGCGCCTCGCCGACCAGCACCTTGGCCTCGCAGTCGTTGATGATGTAGGCGATCTCGTCGGCGGTCAGGTGCCAGTTGACCGGTGTGATCCGCAGGCCCGAACGCAGGGTGGCGGCCTGGACCTCGATGAATTCGGCGCGGTTGGAGCAGACGATCGCCAGGGCGTCGCCGGCCTTCAGTCCATGCTGGCGGAAGAGGCGGGTCAGTTTGTTGGCCGCTGCGTTCACCTGCGCGAAGGTCCGCGAGCTGCCGTCGGGATTCACCACGGCGACCTTGTTCGGCTGCAGCTCGGCCCAGACGGCGGTGGTCATCCCGGTCGCCGCCGCGGCGTCCAGGACGGCTTCCAGGCTAGGGCGCTCTTTCAAATCTTCCATCAAATTCCTCCCGTCGCCGACGGCCGGTGCGGTCCGCGCAGCGATCTTTTCTATGATCCGAGACGGCGTTTCCCCGGCGGCCGCCACGCGAAATATGCGTTGCGGGATGGGCCGCTTCCGTTTCGGAAACTCACCATGACAGGGCGCGCGGCGCTCGACAACTTCGCGCGAAATCCAAACAAGGATCGGATCAGCCGGAGCGGGCGGCCAGGGCGCGATAGGCCGAGAAGCCGGCCGCCGCGGCGCAGGCGGTGAGGAAGGTTCCCCAAGCGATGTCGGCGAGGGTGATCTCGAGCGGCCAGACTTTTAGCGTCGCCTGGTTGGTGAGGTCATAGGTCGCATAGGCGACGAACCCGAGGACCGCGCCGTTGGCGGTGGCGCGTGTGACTCCGCCGCCCTCGCGAAAAGCGGGCCGCACCGCCAACAGCATGATCCCGGCGACGTAGATCACGTAGAAAGCGAACGCCGCGGGCAGGTCGGGCTTGTCGGCGAGGACTTGGTCGAGCGCGGGGCGATAGAGCCACGGCCCGACCTGCGTCAGCCAGACCGCGTCGATGAGCGCGAACGCCAGTCCGGCGGCGAGGTAGGCCAGGGCGAAGTTCAGCATGTCGTGTCATCCCCGAAAGCCGCGTCGCGCTGTCCGGAATGACAGCTGGGGGACATCACGGCGCGGGCTCCATCAGGTAGTGGCTTACGCCCCATTCCGATCCGTCGCGATGGCCGAACAGACCAGCGGTGGCGAGGAAGAACAATCGCCAGCGGCGGCCCCAGAGGATCGCGTTCGCGCCATAGGTTTCCGCCAGGATCGGACGGATCAGCGGGCCGTGGCGGTCGTAGTTGGCCAGCCAGTCGCGGGCGGTGCGGGCGTAGTGGACGCCGCTCCAGCGCCAGTCGGCCCGCACCTGGAAGAGATCGGGAAACTGATGGGCGAGGTCGTGGCTGGGCATCACGCCGCCGGTGAAGAAGTGCTGGGCGATCCAGTCGGTCTGGTCGCCCACATCGAAGCGGTAGGGCGTCGCGCGGTGGGTGAAGACGTGCAGAAAGAGCTTTCCGTCCGGCTTCAGCCAGGTCCTGGCCCTGGTCAGCAGCGCGCGCCAGTTGGCCATGTGCTCGAACATCTCCACGGAGACGATCCGGTCGAAGGCCGGGACCGGCGGAACGAAATCGTTCATGTCGGCGGTGACGACAGTGAGGTTGGAAAGGCCGCGCTCTTCGGCGCGGGCGCGAATGAAGGCGCCCTGGCTGGCGGAGTTGGAGACTGAGACGATCCGGGCGCTCGGCAGGGCGCGGGCCATCCACAGCGATAGCGAGCCCCAGCCGCAGCCGAGTTCGAGAATGGTCTGGCCGTCGCGTAGCTCGGCGTGGGCCGCAGTCTCCGCCAGCGCCGCCTCTTCGGCTTCCGCCAGGGTGTCCGTGGCTGATGTGTAGAGGGCCGAGGAGTATTTTTGCTGCGGCCCCAGCACGGCCTGGAAGAACCGCGCGGGCAGTTCGTAGTGCTGAGCGTTGGCGGCCTGGACGTGTTCGGCGATGGGCCGAGTCTCCATCTCGCGGGCGAAGCGGGCGGCCGCCTCGGGCGGGGCGCGGTCCAGGTTCCGCCGCGCGTCGGCGACCAGCAGGCCGATCGCCGCGCGCCGCACCGGGTCGGGCAGGGGCGCGCCCTCGAACGCATGGAGGGCGGAGGCGAGCAGGCTCATGGATGCGGCTCCGTTACGACGGCGTCCCAGATATACGGGCGCGGGCGTCGTTCGGATGCGGCTACATCCACCGGGGGCCGGCGTTCGTAGTTGCGTCGACGGGTTCGCCCGCTGACGGAGAACGCCTAGTGACCTGGAACCCGCCGTTGAAGATCGCCGTGATCGGAGGGGGCGTGGCCGGCCTGTCCGCGGCCTGGCTGCTCAGCCAGCGCTACGAGGTGGTGCTGTTCGAGGACGAGAACCGCCTGGGCGGCCACGCCAACACCGTCGTGGTCGATGGCCCGAGCGGCCCGGTCGCGGTCGACACTGGATTCATCGTCTACAACGAGCCGAACTATCCCAACTTCACGGCGCTGCTGGATCATTTCGGGGTAGCCAGTCGCCCGACCGACATGGCGATGAGCGTCTCGCTGGACGACGGCGACTTCGAATATTCCTCCGGCGCGCTGTTTGCCCAGGCCAGCAACCTGTTCAGCCTGCGATACTGGGCGATGCTGCGCGACGTAACGCGGTTCTATCGGCAGGGACCGAAGGACCTGGCGGCGCTGGAAACGCCGCTGACGTCGCTGGAGGACTATCTGCAAAAGCGAGGCTACTGCCGAGCGTTCTGCGATGATCACCTGCTGCCCCAGGCGGCGGCGATCTGGTCGACGCCGCTGCGGACGATTCGCGAGTATCCGGCCGCGGCCCTGATCCGGTTTTTCCAGAACCACGGCATGATGCGCGTGTTCGGGCGCGGCGTGTGGCGCACGGTCTGCGGCGGCAGCCAGGCCTATGTCGGCAAGCTGGCGGCGGCGATTTCGGGCGCGGTGCGGCTGTCGACGCCGGCGCGCGCGGTGCGGCGCGACCTGATCGGAGTCGAGGTGCGCGACGCCGCCGGTCGGGCCGAGCGGTTCGACCATGTAGTCATCGCCACCCACGGCGACACCGCGATGGAGCTGCTCAGCGATCCGGACCCGGAGGAGCAGCGGCTGCTCTCGGCGTTCAGCTACAGCCGGAACCTGGCGGTGCTGCACACCGACCCCAGCCTGATGCCGGTGCGCCGCGCGGCCTGGACCAGCTGGAACCACATCGGGCGGCGGGGGGATCCCGGGCACGGTTGCGTCACCTACTGGATGAACCGCCTGCAGTCGCTGAACTGTCCGCAGGACCTGTTCGTGACCGTGAACCCGACGCGGGACATCGCCCGGGAGTCGATCATCTGGGCGGAGACGTACGAGCATCCGCAGTTCGACGCCGGGGCGATCGCCGCGCAGCGGGAGCTGTGGTCGCTGCAGGGGCGGCGGCGGACCTGGTTCTGCGGCTCCTACTTCGGTCACGGCTTCCATGAGGACGCGCTGCAGTCGGGACTGGCGGTGGCCGAGGCGCTGGGCGGAATGCAGCGGCCCTGGCGGGTGAGGGACGAGTCCGGGCGCATCCAGCTGGAAAGATCGCCGTCGTGGCGAGCGGAATGAGCGTGTCCGGCATCTATGCCGGTGTCGTCACCCACACCCGGCATGGGCCGCGGCGCCACCGCCTGCGCTACCGCGTCTTCATGCTGGCGCCGGACCTGGACGAGGTCGACGAGCTGGGCGCGCGGCTGCCGCCAAACGAACGCGTCAGCGTCGCCATCGAGGCGGTCGACGGCGAGGGGGTGGTGCTCAAGGCGGCCTTCCATGCCCGCGGCCGCCCGCTAAACGCCGCGAACCTGCTGGCTGCCTGGGCGACGCAGCCGCGCCCGCGACCGCCGCTGCAGCCGGTTACCTTGGCCGTCCCGACCGGGCGCTAGAAGTCTCCGCGCAACACAACCTGGAAAATCTGCCGGTGCGTCAAAACAAGTCTGGCGCGCAGTCGACGTGCGGGTCAGAATGATCCGCATACTTCAAGATGGAAACTTGCCATGAGCGAGCCACGCCCCTCCCCGCGGGGTGCGCGCAGCTTTGACTCCACCGCCGCGCGCGTGGACGTCAGCAAAATGCCGCGCGTGCTGCAGCGGATCACGGCCCGCGCGCTGCGCTATCCGGGGCGGATGGCGCTGGCGATCGGGTGTTCGCTGGGGGCGGCGGTCGCCAGCCTGACCCTGCCGCGGCTGTTCGGCCAGGGGGTGGATCAGGCCGGAGCGCTGCTGAACGCCGGGGCCGCCCACGCCGGCGAGGCGCAGGGCGCGCTGTGGGGCACGGCGCTGCTGGTCATCGCCGCCACGGTGATCCGCGGCGTGCTGACCATGATGACCGGCTATCAGGCCGAATATGTCAGTCAGCGGGTCGGCTACGATCTGCGCCTGCAGTATTTCCAGCAGCTCCAGCGGCTGAGCTTCGGCTTTCACGACCGCATCCATTCGGGCGATCTGGTCACCCGCGGGATGCTCGACCTCGAAGGCGCGCGGGTGTTCATCCAGAACGGGGTGATGCAGCTGATCTCGCTGCTGCTGCTGCTCGGCTTCGCCGCGTACATGATGCTGACCACCGACCTGGTGATGGGGCTGATCGGCCTGGCCTTCGTGCCGGTGGCCGGCTTCGCGCTGGGGCGGATGGGCTTCCTGCTGCGGGTGACCTGGCTGCGGGTGCAGGAGCTGATGGCGGTGCTGACCCTGACCATGGAGGAGAACCTCCAGGGCATCCGCGTGGTCCGCGCCTTCGCCGGCAAGCGCTTCGAGATGGCCAAGTTCGACGCCGCCTCCAAGGAGGCGCTCGACTTCTCCTACAAGCGCATCACCCTGCGGTTCCGGGCGGTGTCGGTGATGAGCGTGTCGTTCTACGGCTCGATGGGGCTGCTGCTCTGGTATGGCGGCCACAAGGTCGTCGGCGGGGCGATGAGCGTCGGCAAGCTGACCGAGTTCCTGACCTACATGACCCTGCTGCAGACGCCGATCCGGCAGATCGCGATGATCTTCAACGCCGCGGCGCGGGCGACCTCGTCCGGGGCCCGATTGTTCGAGGTGCTGGACCTGGAGCCGGAGATCGCCGATGCGCCGGGGGCCAAGCCTCTGGCGCCGAGCGCCGGAACGCTGCGCTTCGACAACGTGGACTTCGCCTTCGATGCGGCCGGCAAGCAGGTCCTGAAGGATGTCAGCTTCGAGGTGCGGGCCGGCCAGACCCTGGGGATCGTCGGCCCGCCCGGCAGCGGCAAGTCGACGATCGCCAACCTGATCCCGCGCTTCTATGACGTCAGCGGCGGGGCGATCACCATCGACGGCCAGGATATCCGCGAGGTCACGCTGGCCTCGTTGCGCGAATATGTCGGGCTGGTGCAGCAGGAGTCGTTCCTGTTCGACGCCTCCATCGGCCACAACGTCGCCTATGCAGATCCGTGGGCGGACGACGCGCGGATCGAGGGGGCGGCGCGGACCGCCCAGATCCACGATCATGTGGCCGGCCTGCCCGAGGCCTACGAGACCCGGGTCGGCGAACGCGGCGTGGCGCTGTCGGGCGGCCAGCGCCAGCGGCTCTCCATCGCGCGCGGCGTGGTGCCGGGGCCCGGGGTGATGGTGTTCGACGATTCCACGGCGGCGATCGACGCGGTGACCGAGCGGCGGGTGCGGGACGCGCTGGCGCAAGCCACCGCGACCAAGGCGACGATCATCATCGCCCACCGGCTGTCCTCGCTGATGCACGCCGATCACATCGTGGTGCTGGACGACGGCGCCGTCGCCGAGCGCGGAACCCACGCCGAACTGGTCAGGGCCGGCGGGGTCTATGCCGATCTCTACGAGCTGCAGACGCGGTCCGACGCCGAGGCCGTGCTGGACGAGGACGCCGCATGAGCCAGGACCAGGTCAGGAAACCCCGCGCCTCGCTCGGCTCGTCCGAGGGCGAGGACATCTTCGGCGCCTTCGACGCCGGGGTGGCCAAGCGCTTCCTCGCGATGATGATCCCCTACCGCCGCGCCTTCCTGACCGCGGTGGTCGCAGTGCTGGTCTCGGCCGCCTCGGTGGTGGCGATTCCGGCGCTGATCGGACGGGCGGTGAACGCGGCGGTGGCCCGCGACGGGGCGCTGCTGGACCAGACCCTGATCGCCTTCGCCGGGCTGGTGGCGATCTATTCGACGGCGTTCTTCATCGAGCAGTGGCTGTCGGCGCGGCTGGCCCAGCGGGTGATCTTCGATATCCGCCGCAAGATGTTCGACCACTTCCAGGACGTGTCGCTGTCGTTCATGGACAAGACCCACGTCGGGCGGATCATGTCGCGGCTGCAGGGCGACGTGAACGCGCTGCAGGAGTTCCTGGAAAGCTCGACCGGGGCGGTCGGCGACTTCGCGATGCTGATCGGCATCGCCGCGGTGCTGATCAGCATGGACTGGAAGCTGGGGCTGCTGACCCTGACCGTGCTGCCGATCCTGATCGCCGTGCGGGCAGTGTGGCTGCCGTTCTCCAAGAGCAGCTTCCGCGAGGCGCGCGACGCCTCCTCGACCGCCAACTCGGCGCTGGCCGAGAACATCAACGGCGTGCGCACCGTGCAGGAGACCCGCCGCGAGGCGGTGAACTTCGACCTCTACAAGGACAAGGCCTACGAAAACTTCGAGGCCCAGGCGCGAGCGGCCTGGATGACCCAGATCATGGTGCCGACGGTCGACGTACTGACCGGCCTGGCGATGGCCATCGTCATCGTGGTCGGCGGCGACGCGGTGCTGGGCGGGCGGCTGGAGGTCGGGGTGATGGTCGCCTTCATCTTCTATGTGCAGCGGTTCTTCGACCCGGTCCGCATGCTGTCGATGCAGTACACGATCATGCAGCGGGCGATGGCCGCGGCGCACCGCATCTTCGAGGTGCTGGACGTCAAGGTGGCGATCCAGGACGCGCCCGACGCCCAGCCGCTGGGCGACGCTCCGGCGACGGTCGAGTTCAGGAACGTCACCTTCGGCTACGACCCGACGCGGCCGGTGCTGCACGACGTCAGCCTGAAGGTGAACCCGCGCGAGGTGGTGGCGTTGGTCGGCCCGACCGGCTCGGGCAAGACCTCGATCATCGCCCTGACGCACCGGTTCTACGAGGTCGACCAAGGCCAGGTGCTGGTCGGCGGCGAGGACGTGCGCGACGTCACCCTCGACAGCCTCGGCCGGACCATCGGCATGGTGCTGCAGGAGCCGTTCCTGTTCACCGGCACGATCGAGGAGAACATCCGCTACAACACCAAGGCCGCCAGCTTCGAGGATGTGGTGGCGGCGGCCCAGGCGGTGGCGGCGCACGACTTCATCATGAAGCTGCCGGACGGCTATCAGACCAAGCTGGGCCAGCGCGGGCGCAACATCTCGATGGGCCAGCGGCAGCTGATCTCGTTCGCCCGGGCGCTGGTCGCCGATCCGCAGATCCTGATCCTCGACGAGGCGACGGCGAACATCGACTCGTTCACCGAGCAGGCGATCCAGAAGGCGCTGAAGGTGCTGTTCGAGGGGCGGACCTGCATCGTCATCGCCCACCGGCTGGCGACCATCCGCGACGCCGACCGGATCATCGTGCTGCAGCAGGGCCGCATCCTGGAGCAGGGGAACCATGCCGAGCTGATGGCGACCGGCGGGCTCTATTCGCACCTCTACACCTCGGCGCACGCCTCGTTCGACGACCAGGTGGTGGCCACGACCGGCGACACGGAGTTCGCGACGCGGACGTGAGCAAGATCTCGGCTCATCCCGGCGAAAGCCGGGACCCGAGCTGACGTCGGGCGGCGCCGGGCGTGGTTCGGCGGGGCGGAGAGATCGCTTGGGTCCCGGCTTTCGCCGGGATGAACGGGTGGGTAGGGTCGCGCCAACCCTCCCAGATCAGAGTCGCATCCATGATCCGCCCCACCGCGCTGTCGCTCGCCCTGTCGCTGCTCGCCACGAGCGCCCTGGCCCAGGACCCGATCAATCCGGCCCGGCTGTCGGAGGTGACCAAGGTGCTGGCCTCGGACGCGTTCGAGGGGCGGTCGCCCGGGACGTCCGGCGAGGCCAAGACCGTCGAGTACCTCGTGGCGGAGTTCAAAGCCCTGGGGCTGGAGCCGGCCGGGGACGCCGGCGCGTACACCCAGGACGTGCCGCTGCTGCACACCCTGCTGAAGGACGACGCCGTCTTCGCGCTCGAATTGAACGGCAGGCGCCGCGAGCTGGTTCGCAACACCGACGTCACCGCCACCACTCTGCGGCCGGTGGACCAGGTGGCGATCGACAAGGCGCCGCTGGTCTTCGTCGGCTACGGCGTCACCGCGCCCGAGCGCGGCTGGGACGACTTCAAGGGCGTGGACCTGAAGGGCAAGATCGCGGTCTTCCTGATCAACGATCCGGACTTCGAGGCGCAGGCCGGCGCGCCGGTCGCGGGCAAGTTCGGCGGCCAGGCGGCGACCTACTATGCGCGCTGGACTTATAAGTACGAGGAGGCCGCGCGCCGCGGGGCGGTCGGGGCGCTGATCATCCATGAGGCGCCCGGCGCCGGCTATGGCTGGTCGACGGTGATCGCCTCGAACGGCGAGGGCTTCGACATCGTCCGCGCCGATCCCGCCAAGGAGAAGGTGCTGCTGCAGGGCTGGCTGAGCGGGGCGGCGGGGCGTGAGCTGCTGGCCGCCGCCGGCCAGGACTTCGACGCCCTGAAGGCCAAGGCCCAGCGGGTGGATTTCGCGCCCGTGCCGCTGGCCGGTGCAGCGTTCTCGGCCAGCTATGGCCTCACCCACGATCAGATCGTCAGCCGCAACGTGATCGGCAAGATCACCGGCGCCAAGCTGCCGAACGAGAGCGTGATGTTCGCCGCGCATTGGGACGCCTATGGCCAAGGCGCGCCCGACGCCCAAGGCCGCACGGTGCGCCCCGGCGCGCTGGACGACGCCATCGGCGTGGCCGGGACCATGGAGATCGCGCGGGCCTTCAAGGCCGGACCGCCGCCAGCCCGCACCCTGGTGTTCGCCGCCTGGACCGCCGAGGAGCGGGGCCTGCTGGGCTCCGAATACTACGGCGTGCACCCGACCGTGCCGCTGGAGACCATGGCCGCCAACCTGACCATGGACGTGCTGCAGCCGAACGGGCTTTCCAAGGACGTGGTGCTGATCGGCGCTGGCCAGAACGCGCTGGAGGACATGCTGGCCAAGGCGGCGGCCGCGCAGGGGCGGACGGTGACGCCCGACGCCCATCCGGAGCGGGCGCTGTTCTACCGCGCCGACCACTTCTCGCTGGCCCGCAAGGGGGTGCCGGTGCTGCTGCTGATGGGGCTGGGCGGCGGGGCCGACCTGGTGAGCGGCGGCCGTGCGGCCGGCGACAAGTGGGTCACCGACTATACGGCCAGCGCCTATCACACGACCGGTGACGCCTGGTCGGCGGACTGGGACCTGTCGGGCGCGGCGCAGGACGTGGCGCTGTTCTACGAGATGGGCAAGGAGCTGGCGGCTGGCGGGACCTGGCCGAATTGGAAGGACGGTTCGGAGTTCAAGCCGCTGCGCGACGCCAGCGCGGCCAAGCGGCGCTAGCTCGCCTCGTCGTTTGGCGCGCCGCCGCGCCGGTAGGCGGCGATCAGCATCAGCAGGTCGCGCTTGCTGTGGCCCAGGGCCTGGGCGAGCTCGGGCCGGCGGTAGACCTCGCCCGGAATGATCACCCGGCGGCCGTGCACCCGCTGGCAGTAGCCGAGGTCGATGAGGCGCGCGACGTAGCGGCGCGCCGTCTCGCGCGGGATATTCAGCGAACCGGCGATCGAGAGCACGCTGACCGGGCGGCGCATGTCGTCCGGGGTCAGGCCGGCGTCGAAGTCCGTCAGGTGGCGTTCGGGCGCGATGTGGCTGACCGTCGCCTGGCCGATGGCCATGAACACCACGCCGAGCATCATGTCGCCCTCGAAAACCTCGCTGGCGTTGGCCAGGGTGCGCAGCACGAAGCCGCCGGCCAGCCGGGCGAAGAACATGTCGGCCGGCTCGACGGCGGCCGGAGCGGGACCTTCAGGCGTCATGGGCGTCGGGCATCGGCCGCAGGCGGACCTCAAGCCCGCTGTTGGCCAACTCCATGCGGAAGGGCTTGCTGAAGGCCCAGCCCTCGGCGCCGGCCAGCAGCACGCGGCGGAACGGCGCGTGGGCGAACGGCGCGGCGGGGGCGGGTTCGGCGTACTCGCGCAGCAGCGCCTCGACGCCGGCCCGCAGTCGCCAGACCTCCATCGCCGGCATGCGGCTGCGGACGAAGTCGAGCAGTTCGTCGGCTGTGCACGGCTCGCCGAGGGTGCGGATGCCGGTGACGATGGCGATGAGCATCCGCGCCTTTTCAGCAGCAGTGTGCGGGGTGCGCAGGCGATCGGTCGGAAAATTTATGATCGTCATCCGCGAATGTCCGGACGACGGATTGTAACGCCATGTAAAATCCAGATCAGACAGCGTCGGGTATACGACGTTTGTTTGTCGTGTTCCGGCGGTGCGCCATCGATTTGCTTGAGTACCATAACTATGCGCTCGACCAGATAAGCTTCACAACTAAGGCCGATAGCCGCGCCGTGATAGCTAACAAGTCCTGAACGACGAGGTCGAAGTTCCCCATATTGGGGAAGCCGGGCGCACAAAACGATGCGGGCCGCACCCTGGGGTGCGGCCCGCGCGGCGGATACATCTTCTGGGCGCGCGGTGGCTCAGCCGTCCCAGCGTTTGAAGATCACGCTGGCGTTGACGCCGCCGAAGCCGAAACCGTTCGATAGCGCGTGGTCGAAGCTCGCCTGACGCGACTTGAGTGCGACCAGATCGAGGCCTGCGGCGTCTTCGTCGGGATTTTCCAGGTTGAGGGTCGGGGGGATCGTCTGGTCGCGCAGGGCCAGCACCGTGAAGATCGCCTCCAGCCCGCCGGCCGCGCCCAGCAGGTGGCCGGTCGCCGACTTGGTGGAGCTGATCGCCGGGCCGTGGCCGGTCCCGAATACCGACTTGATCGCCGCCAGCTCGCCCTTGTCGCCGACCGGGGTCGAGGTGGCATGGGCGTTGAGGTGGCCGATGGCCGACGGCTCCAGCCCGGCCTGGGCGAGCGCCAAGCGCATGGCGCGGGCCGCGCCGTCGCCGTCCTCGGGACCGGCGGTCAGGTGGTAGGCGTCGGCGCTGGTGCCGTAGCCGACCAACTCGGCGATCGGCTTGGCGCCGCGGGCCAGCGCGTGGTCCAGGGACTCGATGACCATGATCCCGGCGCCTTCGCCCATCACGAAGCCGTCGCGGGCGGCGTCGAACGGCCGGGAGGCCTTGGGCGGGGCGTCGTTGAACGCAGTGCCCAGGGCGCGGGCGGCCGCAAAGCCGCCGAGGCTGACGCGGTCGATGGTCGCCTCGGCCCCGCCGCAGATGGCGATGTCGGCCTCGCCGGCGCGGATCATCCGCGCGGCGTCGCCGATGGCCTGGACCCCGGCGGCGCAGGCGGTCACCGGCGCGCCGATCGGGCCCTTGTAGCCATGGCGGATCGACACCCAGCCGGCGGCGAGGTTGGCCAGGAACGAGGGCACGGTGAACGGCGAGAGCCGCCGGACGCCGCGCGCGTCGGTGATGCGCACGGCCTCGGCGATCGCCGGAAAGCCGCCGATGCCGGTGGCGATGATGGTGGCAGTGCGGTGCTTTTCGGCCTCGCTGTGCGGGGTCCAGCCGGACTGAGCGATAGCCTCGTCCGCCGCGGCCAGCGCGAACTGGATGAAGCGGTCCATCTTCTTCTGGTCCTTGCCCGGCACCGCAGCGTCGAGGTCGAAGCCGGCCTCGGCGTCCTCGGCCACGGACTGCACGGTTCCGGCCACCTGGGCAGGCACGTCGGGGGCGAGGTCGGCCGGCAGGCGCCGCAGCCCCGACTGGCCGGCGACCAGCCGCGCCCAGGCCTTCTCGGTTCCGGTTCCCAGCGGCGACACGACGCCCTGTCCGGTCACGACGATTCTACGCATCTCACTCACCTTTCAGCTCTCTCGAGGGCCAGGGCCGCATGCTCCAAGCGCACCAGGGCCTGACGGGTTTCGTCGGGGTCGCCGTCCAGCCGGGCGGCCAGATCGGCCTGGGCCCGCCGCCAGGCCGGGATGGTCTGTTCGATCAGGTCGGCGCCCTGCGGCGTGACCGCAAGTTGGCGGCCGCCGCGTCCGCGCCCGCCCTCGCCGGCGACGAGGCCGCGGGCCTCCAGCAGCCGCAGGTTCCGCACCAGGGCGGAGGGTTCGACCCCGACCTCCTCGGCCATGGCCGCGATTGATCGGTGCTCGCCGCGGGCGATGACGCCGAGCAGCACGTACTGGCTGATGTTCAGGCCGAACGGCTTGAGGCGCTGGTTGAAGGCGCGGGTCACCGCGCGCGCGGCCTTGCGGCTGCGGTGGCCGAAGCAGAACCAGAGCATGTCGTCGGCCGGCTGCATTATCTGGCATATACAGGATTTATCGCGCGCGCCAAAGCGCCCCGATGGGTCTGGCGCGGCGCGCCCGCGTCGGGGATAACGGCTGCAAAGCCGGGGAGCCGGCCAAGGGGAAACGCATGGAACTGATCCTCATCCGCCACGGTCTGCCGGTGCGCCGCGACGACAGCGCCGATCCCGATCTGTCTGCGGAAGGCCACGACCAGTCGCGCAAGGTCGCCGACTGGCTGGCCCACGAGGGCGCCGACGCGGTGTGGTCGAGCCCGATGCGCCGGGCCGTGCAGACCGCCCAGCCGTTCGCCGAGCGTTTCGGCCACGCGATCAACATCCACGAGGGCGTCGCCGAGTTCGACCGCGACTCCGGCGCCTACATCCCGATGGAGGTTCTGAAGCGCGAGAACTACGAGGCGTGGCTGGCGATGGCCACCGGCGACCATGGCGTCGACGTCGAGGCCTTCAGCGCCGCGGTGGTCGGCGGGCTGGAGGAGGTGATCGCCGCGCACCCTGGCCAGCGGGTGGCGGTGTTCTGCCACGGCGGGGTGATCAACGTCTGGACCGCCCACGTGCTTGGCATGGCGCCGCGGCTGTTCTTTGAGCCGGGCTACACCAGCGTTCACCGCTATATGTGCGCCCGCGGCGGTCATCGGAACGTGGTGGCCCTGAACGAGCGGGCGCACCTGCGGGAGATGGCGGGGGCTTGAGGGCACGGCCTTTAGCCGCCGCTTGTCGGCTGCTTGCCTTAAAGCAAGGCGATCGGGGTCAGGATCGCCAGCAGGCAGATGACCGCCGCCAGGGTTGAACCGACGGCGAACGCTGCGCCCCTGAAGATGCTCACCGCCAGCTTTGCCGAGAACCAGCGAGCCTGGACGACGAGGAACCAAGCCGCGCCGCCGGCCATCACAGCGACGCCCAAGGCGTTTGACAGTTCCTCGTGCGCGAAGATGAAGATGCCCGTGTTCAAGATCACCGCGCAGGGCGCGGCCAAGTAGCACTGGGCGTAGAAGGGCGCGCGCAGGGCCTCCCGCGAAAGCAACTCGCCTCGCGCCCTGAGCATGACCACGGCCGCCATGAGAGGCAGCAAGCTGAAGACCAATGCGCGCGTGAGCGCCTGGTTCTCGGGCGTGCTGTTGATCGCCTTCACCACCTCGGAGGTGGTCTCCGGGACCGCGTGAGTGGCGGTCCCGATCATGTTCAGCAGGACGACAGTAATGAGCAACAGCAGCGGCGGCGAAAGCGCTCGGTCGTAGCGTTCCTCGCCCTCATCCGACTGCTCGGCGTCCGAGTAGGCCATCCAGGTCAGCGGGCGGGTGACGACCCGCCAGAGCGTCAGCGGATAGAAGGCCAGCCAAGAGGTCGCTTCGAAGAGAAAATCTTCCAAGCTCCGCAGGATCTTCATGAAGTCCAAGGACTGCTCCGGGCTGGTGCGGCGATCTCAAGCTACCGAAATCTCAATCTGCCAGGTGGGAACTGGTCGAGATAGCTGCGGACGGCTTCGACCAACACCCCGCAGGTTGGCGAAGCCCCATCACCCGGCCCGAACGCATCGGTCTCGACCTTGGCGAGATAGGCTTGCGCCTCCTGGTCGTTCGCACCATTCCGCAGCTGTCCGACCAGGCCGATCAGGTGGGCGTCGAACTCATCGGCCGGGGCCGTTTCTTCCCAACCCGATGGAGAGATTGAGCGTCGCAGGGCGCGCGGTTCGCTCAAGCTCACGGTTCCGACAGTCATGGTCCGACGTTATCGGCACCCTTGATCGCCCTCAATGCGTTGCTTGGGCCTAAAGGCGAACGTCTCGCCGCAAGGAGCATGGGCATGCTGGACATCAAGATCGACGAGACCGCCGGTTACATCGAGCTGACGGTCGACGGGGCCATCGACAGTGCGGGATATGAGGCGGCGGTCGCGGCCATCGAGGCGCTGCTGAAGACCCACGACAAGATCAATGCGGTCGAGGTGGTGCGCAGCTTTGCGGGCATGGAGCCGAGCCTCTGGTGGCGCGACCTCAACTACAGCTTCTCGCGGCTGGATTCGTTCGGCCGCTGCGCGGTGGTGACCGACAACGGCTGGATGGGGCCGATGGCGCGGTTCTTCGCGGCCTTCCTTTCGGTGCAGGTGCGGACCTTCGACCTCAAGGACCTGGAGGCCGCGCGGGCCTGGGCCAAGGACGGCGTCTAACCGCGCAGGCGGGCCAGGGCCTCGGGGAAGCGGCGCGAGAGCGGCGCCTCCAGATCGCCGAGCCGGACGGCGTAGTCGCCGGACTTCTCAGGGCGCAGTTCGGTGACGCGGGCGGCGTTGACCAGCCAGGAGCGGTGGGTGCGCACGAAGCCGAGCGGCGCGAGCTCGGCCTCGATCGCGGTGAGCGAGGCCCGCATCAGCGGCTTGCGACCGTCGGCCAGGATGAACTCGACATAGTTGCCGGCCGAGGTCGCCGCCAGGATGTCGGCGGCTGGGCTTCGCAGGATCCGCGGGCCGTCACGGATGTCGAAGGTGGCGGGCGTGCTGACGGCCGCGGCCGGCTCGGCGCCGTAGAGCCGGATCATCGCCCATAGCGCGGCCATTCCCAGCAGATAGCCGAACGCATCCTTGCGCAGTTCGTAGACGAAGCGATCGGCCAGATCGAACCGGAACGGCAGATCCAGCGCCTGGAAGGCGGCCATTCGGAGCAACATGAAGCCGGTGACGTGGGCGGTCGTAAAGGCCAGGAGCCCGGCGGCCTGCACCGCGAGCATTCGCCAGACTGGGCGGCTGCCGGGCGGGGCGAGGCGGAAGGCGGCGAAGGCGATCCACAGGAAGGCGAGGGCCGACACCGCGCTGGTGCCCTCTTCCAGGACCGGCATGATGGGCGGGACCTCGGGGCGGTCGCGGAACGCCGTGAACATGTTGACGACGTTGAGCGTGACGATCGCCGCGCCGATCAGGGCGTAGGCCCGCCAGTAGGTCGAGCGTGTCCCGGATGCATCCTCGCTGGTCACGGATCGCTCGCCGCCGGTTCCTGCACGGGCTCTCGCGCCCGAGCGGACTTTCACCGCTTCGGGCCTCTCGGCCAAGCCCCGCGCGCCTCGCCCGCGCGAGCGCGTCTCAGTAATCGCGCGGAGATTGCGCAGTCGCCCGCCTCGGGCCAATGATGCGCGGGCCAAGCTCGGACTTGGCGGCCTTGGGAGCACTCTCACGTGACCAATATTCGCCAACGCTTCGCGCGCGCAGCCCTGATCGTGCTGGCGCCCATGCTGATCGCCGGCTGCGGGATCAACACCATCCCCACCAAGGACGAAAAGGCCAAGGCCGCCTGGGCTGAGGTGCAGAACCAGTACCAGCGCCGCGCCGACCTGATCCCCAACCTGGTGGAGACCGTGAAGGGCTATGCGGCCCAGGAGCGTGAGGTCCTGACCCAGGTCACCGAGGCCCGCGCCTCGGCCACCCAGGTCAAGGTCGACGCCTCGACCATCACCGACCCGGCCCAGTTCCAGAAGTATGCGCAGGCCCAGGACCAGCTGTCCGGCGTGCTCGGACGGCTGATGATGATCCAGGAACGATATCCGGACCTGAAGTCGAACCAGAACTTCATGGCTCTGCAAAGCCAGCTGGAAGGCACCGAGAACCGCATCGCCATCGCGCGGCGCGACTACAACGCCGCGGTCCAGGACTACAACACGGAGATCCGCACCTTCCCCGGCGCGCTGTGGGCCGGGACGGTGCACCGTTGGGCCAAGCCGATGCAGACCTTCGCCGCCAGCGCCGCGGCGCAGACCGCGCCGAGCGTCAACTTCGGTGGGTCGGCCCCGGCCGCGCCGCCGGTGAACATGGCGCCGGCGACTCCGGCCCCGGCCGCTCCGGTCCCGGCTCCCGCCCAATGACGATACGCACGGGGCCGTGGGGCGCAGCGCGCCTCGCGGTCCTGGTCCTGTTCGTCTGGGCCGGCGCGGCGCTGGCCGCGCCGACCTTCCCGCCCCTGACCGGGCGGGTGGTCGACGACGCCGGCATCCTGTCGCCCCAGGCCGAGGCGCAGCTGACGCAAGAGCTGGCGAGCCTGGAGACCCAGACCGGCCGCCAACTGGTGGTCGCGACCCTGCCCGACCTGCAGGGCTACGAGATCGAGGACTACGGCTATCAGCTGCTGCGCACCTGGGGCATCGGCAGCAAGGAGCGCAACGACGGGGCGATCCTGATCGTCGCGCCCAGCGAGCGGAAGGTGCGCATCGAGGTCGGCTACGGCCTGGAGCCGGTGCTCACAGACGCGCTCTCCAGCCTGATTATCAACCAGCGGATCATCCCGGCCTTCAAGGAGGGCCGGCTCGAGGAGGGCGTGGTCGACGGGACCCAGGCCATCGTCCAGCAGCTGTCGCTGCCTGACGACGAGGCGCGCGCGGCCGTCGCCAAGGCCCAGCAGCAGCCCGCGCAGGGCGAGGACGGGGTCAGCTTCGGGACCATCGTCGTCATCCTCATCGTCTTCTGGCTGCTCAGCGGCGTGTTCGGCGGCCGTCGGCGCGGCAGCCTGTGGTGGCTGCCCCTGATCCTGGGCGGCGGCGGTGGAGGCGGCGGCGGGCGCGGCGGTTGGAGCGGCGGCGGCGGTTTCGGAGGCGGCGGCTTCAGCGGCGGCGGCGGTTCCGGCGGCGGCGGCGGGGCCTCGGGGAGTTGGTAGGAATGCTGAGCGAAACGGACCGCGCCCGGATCGAGGCGGCCGTGAAGGCGGCCGAGGCCGGCACGACGGGCGAGATCTACTGCGTGGTCGCTCCTGAGTCGTCGGAGTACCTGGAAGTGCCGATCGCCTGGGGCGCGATCGCGGCCTTGGCGGCGCCGGCGGTGCTGCTGGCGGCCGGCGTCCATGTCACCGCGCCCGACGACATCGGCGGCGGCTGGTCGGCGGCGCAGATGAGCTCGGCGGCCGAAGCCGCGGCGCGCACGGCGCTGAGCGGGGCGATCCTGCTGCAATGCGCGCTGTTCGTAGCGGTGGCGATCCTGGTGGCGATTCCGGTGGTGCGCCATTTCATGACCCCGCGGGCGCTGAAGCGCGAACGCGTGCGGCGGCGCGCCCACGAGCAGTTCCTGGCCAAGAACCTGCAGGCCACGCGCGAGCGCACCGGGGTGCTGATCTATGTCTCGACCCGCGAGCACATGGCCGAGCTGATCGCCGACGAGGGCATCGCCGCCAAGGTGTCCGCCGGCGCCTGGGACGAGGCGATGGCGCGGCTCATGGCCGGCTTCAAGTCCGGGCGTCCGGCCGACGGCTTCGAGGAGGCGATCGGCCTGTGCGGGGCGATCCTGGCCGAGCACTTCCCGCCACGGGAAGGCGACAATCCCAACGAGCTGTCGGATTCGGTGGTGGTGCTGGAATAGGCCCGGCTATACCGCGTAGCGCGCTTCCAGCAGGTCGATCTCGCGAACCAGCTTGCGGGCGCTTACGTCGTCGAGGCGGCGCGCGCGCGCCAGTCGGAAGATCGCGTCGCGCTCGGCGCGCAGTCCGGCCAGGCGCAGCTGGCGCTCGATCAGTTCAGATTGGCGATGGAGCTCAAGCGCCTCGGGTTCCTGCCGGCGGCTGTCGATCCGCTGGCGATAGATCTCCATGATCCGCGCCGAGGCGTCGGTGTAGAGGTCGGCGTCGGCGCGGCCGCCGGCCATGTCGTGCTGGGCCTGTTCGATGGCTGTGATCGCGGCCTGGGCGGCCTCGACGCGGGCGTTGTCGATGTCGCTCTGATGCGAGGGCTCGGGCGGCAGCTCCAGGTTCT
The DNA here is from genome assembly GCF_026411515.1 of Phenylobacterium sp. 58.2.17. NCBI lineage: Bacteria > Pseudomonadati > Pseudomonadota > Alphaproteobacteria > Caulobacterales > Caulobacteraceae > Phenylobacterium > Phenylobacterium sp. 58.2.17. The sequence continues at coordinate 33,402 of NZ_JAPMTQ010000007.1, forward strand.
TCAGCAGCCGGGGCAGGGCGATGCTGGCCAGCACCAGCGAGACGATGATCACCCCGGCGGCCAGGAAGATGGCGAGGTTGCGGGCCGGGAAGGGCGTGCCGTCGGCCAGGGCGAAGGGCAGGGTCAGCACGCCGGCCAGGGTGATGGCCCCGCGCACGCCGGCCACCGAGGTCGCTGCGATCAGCCGCCAGCTGACCGGCGGGGGCGGCTGGCCCCGGCGCAGGGCGCGGGCGATGTTCCATTTCAGCGAAAACCAGGCCCAGACGAACCGGAGGGCGGCGAGGGCTGCGGTGATCGCCAGGACGTAGACGATCAGCCACCAGGGCTCGTGGTGGCCGGTGACCCGGACGGTCTCGGCGGCGCGGGCCATGATGCTGGGCATCTGTTCGCCCAGCAGCACGAAGATGACCCCGTTGAGGGTGAACTGGATGGTGTCCCAGACCGCGGCGCGGCGGACGCGGGTGATCGCCAGCGCCTGGCCGCTTTGCTCGGTGAAGCTCATGGTCACCCCCGCGGCGACGGCGGCGAGGATGCCCGAGCAGTGGAAGTGCTCGGCCAGCATGTAGGCCCCGAACGGGATCAGCAGGCTGACCAGAATCTGGACGCTGGTGTCCTCGCCCAGCTTGGCTGCAACCCAGTTCTTGGCGGTGGTGATGCTCCAGGTGACGCCGACGCCGATGGCCAGGCCGCCGAACGCCACCCACAGGAACGAGCCGACCGCGTGCTGCAGCGAGAACGCGCCGGTCACCGCCGCGGCCACCGCAAAGCGCATGCAGACCAGGCCCGAGGCGTCGTTGAGCAGCGACTCCCCCTCCAGGATGTGCATCAGCCGCTTGGGGATCTTGGTGCGCGAGGCGATGGCGGAGACCGCGATCGGGTCGGTGGGCGAGAGCACGGCAGCCAGCGCGAAGGCCACGGCCAGCGGCATGGCGGGGATCAGCCAATGGATCAGCAGCCCGACGCCGACGACGGTGAACACCACCAGGCCCAGCGCCAGTTCCAGGATCACCGCCCCGTCGCGGAACAGGTCGTCCTTGGGGATGCGCCAACCGTCGAGGAACAGCAGCGGCGGCAGGAACAGCAGGAAGAAGATGGAGGGCTTGAGGTCCACCGTCGGGATCGCCGAGATGGCGATCACGGCGCCCAGGGCGATCTGGACGAGCGGCAGGGGCAGACGCACGAGGCGGGCCAGCGGGGCGCTGACCGCGACGGCCAGCATCAGGAAGAGGATGGTCGAGATCCAGGCCAAGGCGCGGCTCTAGCCCTTGAAGCTGTCCTTGGCGGCGCGGATCGCCGCGAACGCCTCGTGGTCCGGGGCGCCGGACAGGCCCATGCGTCCGGCCAGCGCCGGCGCCCGCAGGAACGGGTTGGTCGCCTTCTCCAGGCCGATGGTCGTGGGCACTGTCCACTCGCCGCGCTCGCGGGCGGCGAAGATATCGCCGGCGCGGGCCTTCAACGCCGGGGCGTCGTCCACCGACAGGGCGAAGCGGGCGTTGGAGGCGGTGTATTCGTGGGCGCAGTAGACCTTGGTGTCGTCGGGGAGCTCGGCCAGCCGCTGCAGGCTGTCCCACATCTGCTGCGGCGTGCCTTCGAACAACCGCCCGCAGCCCAGGGTGAACAGGGTGTCGCCGACGAAGGCGATGTCGCCCGCGGGGGCATAGTAGGCGACATGGCCCAGGGTGTGGCCGCCGCTCTCGATCACCTCGAAGCGGGTCTCGCCCAACGCGACGATATCGCCGCCGGCGACGATGCGATCAGGCGCCTGGCCGATGCGCTCGACCTCGGCCGGGCCGATCACGTGGGCGCCGGTGGCGGCCTTGATCTCGGCGTTGCCGCCGGCGTGGTCGGGATGCCAGTGGGTGTTGAGGATCAGGTCGAGCTTCCAGCCGAGGGCGTTCAGCTCGCGCAGGATCGCCGCGGCGTCCGGCGTGTCGATGCAGGCGGCCAGACCGCTGGCGTCATCACGCACCAGGAAGCCGTAGTTGTCCGAGAGGCAGGGAAACTGATGGACGGTGATCGACACGTGTCACTCCAGGCCTTCTTGTCGGGGTAACTGCGATTTAGGGTCGGCAGCCGGGCAAGTCGAGCCTAAGTCTTGCAGAGCATGCGTCGCGACGTCCTCGAACTCCGCCAGTTCTACGCCACTCCGCTGGGCCGCGCGGCCCGCGAGATGGTGTCGCGCAAGGTACAGGAAACGTGGGACGACGCCCGCGACCTGGACGTGCTCGGCCTCGGCTACGCGACCCCGTTCCTGGGTTCGATCCGGCCGGCGGCGCGGCGGGTGGTGGCGGCCATGCCGGCCCAGCAGGGGGTGGAGCTGTGGCCGGCGGAGGGCGCGAACCTGGCCTGCCTGTCGGCCGAGGACGCCCTGCCGTTCCAGAACGCCTTCTTCGACCGGATCCTCGCCGTGCACGTGCTGGAGGAAAGTCCCGACCCCATCGCGCTGCTGCGCGAGGTCTGGCGCGTGCTCTCGCCCACCGGCCGGGTGGTGGTGGTCACCGCCGCCCGCAACGGACTGTGGGCTAACGCCGAGCGGACCCCGTTCGGGCATGGCCGGCCCTATACCCGCAGCCAACTCGCCGAGCTGCTGCGCGAGGCCGAGCTGGAGCCGACCGGCTGGACCCGGGCGCTCTACGTGCCGCCGGTCGCCTGGATGGCCGGCTGGGCCGAAGGCTTCGAGCAGGCCGGCTCGCGGCTGTGGCCGGGCTTCGCCGGGCTGGTGCTGACCGAGGCGGTGAAGGAGACCTTTGCGGTCAAGGCCAGGACCGCGCGGGTGCGGGTTCCTGCCGTTCGGCCGGGCCTTGCCCCGCTTCCGGCCAATCGGGCGCCTGTTTCGCGGGCGCAGGAACCGCCGAAGTAGACAAGCGCTTGGACACAGTATCGCTTGGCCCTAGCCTGGGGCGTCTGCCGAGTCTTGGAGTAGCACCATGAAAATGATCGTCGCGGTCATCAAGCCGAGCCGTCTGGACGCGGTGCTGGAGGCCGTCACCGAGGCCGGAGCCTCGGGCCTGACGGTCACCGAGGTCCGCGGCTATGGCCGTCAGCGTGGCAAGACCGAGGTCTATCGCGGGGCCGAGTACGAGGTGAAGCTGCTGCCCAAGGTGAAGCTGGAGATCGCCGTACCGTCGGACATCGCCGAGGCGGTGATCGAGGCCGTGGCGCGCACCGCCAACACCGGCAAGATCGGGGACGGCAAGGTCTTCGTGCTGGACCTCGAGCAGGCGCTGCGCATCCGCACCGGCGACCGCGACTCGGCCGCCATCGCCGGCTAGGACAGCACGAAGTCTCCGGACGAGGTCGACTCCCCGGCGGTCCCCTGCTCGTAGATGACGACCAGGGTCGTGACCGGGTACTCCGGGACAATGTGCCTGACGTTCATGGCGAACTCCGGGATCTCGATGCCGGGTCCGGCCAGGAAGACATAGGCGTCCCGCTCGCCGTCGCCATCGGTGTCCAGAAAGATTCGCTGTCCGGGGGCTAGCTTCGTTGCGAGCGCTCCGAAGGTCATCGGCTCCGTCTGGGTGGCGTCGATCCAATTATTAGTGCTGACGAGGCCCGCGTCCGGGCTGACGACGTTGACAGTCTTGCCCTCAGCGTTGACGAGACGGTCGCCTTGATCGGCGGAAAAGTCGAAAATCGCGCCGAGCAGGCCATCGGCGCCTGGCCGGTCCGGCAGGACGAACGTGTCGGCGCCGGCTCCGCCGGTCGCCAGGGCGGTCGGGGCGAGCTGAATCTGGTCGTCGCCCTCGCCGCCGTCGAGAAGATCGAAGCGGCCTTCGGGAGCCCCGCCGCCGTCGAGCGTGTCGTTCCCCTCGCCGCCATAGAGCTGGTCGGCCCCGGCGCCGCCCATCAGGCTGTCGGCGCCAGCACCGCCCGACAGGGTGTCGTCGCCGTCGCCGCCGCGCAGGGTGTCATCGCCCGCGCCGCCTTGGATGACCTGGCCGGTATGGATCTCCTCGGTCGGCGGGGCGGCGTCGTGGGTCGGCTCGGCCGGCGCCTCCAGCGCGGCCAGGGCCAGCGGCTCCGGGGGCTCGGTCTCGCCCGAGGCCGGCTGCGGCGCATCGGGCGGGGTGTCGCCCTCGGCGAGCGTCGAGCTGGCGGCGGCCTGGGCCTCCCCGCCGGCGCCGTGGGTCTGCGGGGCCAGCAGGTCCTGGCGTTGAACCTCGTCGGCGTTCGACTGGCCGCTGGCCGCGACCACGGCCAGCGGCGCGCTCGCGGCGGTCAGGTCGGCGTGTTCGATCGCGGCCGGCGTCGCCGCCGCGGCGTCGTCGACCTCGTGGATGAAGGTGGCGGCGACCACCAGGGCGATGAAGGTCTGCACCTGGCGGGCGCTGAGCGAGACGACGACGTCGTCGCGGGCCTCGCGCCAGTCGCCGCCCAGCAGCCGGTCGCAGGCGGCCCAGAGGGTCTCGCCCTCCTGGATCGCGTCGGCGGAGGCGTCGTGGATGACGAACTGGCCGTTGATCCGGGCGACGTGGATCAGCACTTCTTCCTGGTCGTCCTTGATGACGCACCAGGGGTCGCCCTCGTCGGTGACGCCGTAGACGACCTCGACCTTGGCGCCGCCTTCGGCCAGCCGGTCGGCCAGTTCGGACAGTCGCGCGCGTTCAGCGGCGGTCCATCCGCCGCCGGCGCTGGGCCGCGGCGCGAACGGGACGACGTTGTCCATTCCGACGGTGGTTCCTTAGCCCCTTCCCGCCAGGCGCGCGACCGGCGCGTCCTGGGCGGCGTCCCCGAACAGCAGCCGGAACAGCTCCGGCTCGTAGTATCGCAGCAAGGTACGGGCGAATTCGGCAGGATCGAGGCCCATCGCCTGAGCCCAGGCGCCTTGCGTCTCGATCGGCACGCGGCCTAGGCCGCTCTCCACCTGCGAGACGAAGGTATAGTAACGCAAGCCGACGCGTTCCGCCAGTTCGGCCTGGGTCAGGCCCGCAGCTTCGCGCCCGGCCTTCAGCCAGCGTCCGGCCTCTTGGCGCAGACTCTTGGTGACCGCCGCCCGCGCAGGATCGACCGCGCTTCTTGGCATGTTTCTACTCCTTCAAGCTCGCGCGGCGTCGCTGGCCGCCTGCGCATTTTGCGCACTTGACCCGTCGATGTACAGTACTTACGAAACGTGTTTATACGAGACGTGTAACGCCTCGTCATCGTCATAGCACGGATCTGTGGCCGCAAGCCACGTCGTGAGGTCCGACTGGAGTGATCATGCGCCTTCGCCACGTCCTGTTCGCCGCCGCATCGCCGCTTTGCCTGTTGGCGGGCGCGGCCCAGGCCGAAACCGTCATCGCGACCACCGTCGCTACGCCGGTCGCCACCGCCACCGCCGCCAGCGGGGCCCGCGACGACGTGAAGATCAGCACCGCCGGGACGATCCAGCCGACGTCCGCAGGCGCCGCGGTCACGCTGAACAGCAACAACACGGTGACCAACGAGGGGACGATCAAGTTCTCCAACGTCAACGACGCCACGGGCATCCTGGGCCTGGGCGGCATGACCGGCACGATCAAGCACGCCGGCACGATGACCATCGACGAGACGACGGAGATCAAGGACGGCGACGGCGACGGCGATCTGGACGGACCGTTCGCCACCGGCGCGCGCCGCTACGGCATCCGCGTCACCGGTCCGGGCGCCTTCCACGGCGACGTGATCCAGTCGGGCGGCTCGATCACCATCGAGGGCAACGACTCCGCTGGCATCTCGGTGGAAACGGCGATCGACGGATCGATCCGCACCGCCGGCGCAATCGCGGTGACTGGCTCCAACGGCTTTGGCGTCCACTCCGCCAGCACCGTCGGCGGCGATGTGGCGATCCGCTCGTCCGTGGTCGCGCAGGGCGAGGGCGCGGTGGCGGTAGCCACCGACGACAACATCGGCGGCAAGCTGATCCTGGGCGGCGCGATCTCCTCGACGGGCTTCCGCTACACCAGCCGCGGGACTGATGCGGCCGTCGCCAAGCTGGACGCCGACGACCTGCTGATCGGCGGCCCGGCGGTGCGCGTCCGCGGCGACGTGTTCGGAGGCGTCGTCGTCGACGCTGCGCCGGCCGACAACGACAAGAATAACGCCGACGAGGATGGCGACGGCGTGGCCGACGCCAGCCAGACCGCCGGCGCGGTCACCTCTCTCGGCTCGGCCCCGGCCATGCTGATCGGCTCGGATACGCGGGCGATCCGCCTGGGCGTCGGCGGGACCGGCGTCAGCGCCTATGGCCTGAACATCAAGGGCTCGGCCCAGGCGCTGGGGATCTATGACGGGATCTCGGCCACGGCCGTGCAACTGGGCGGTCTGGGCGGCGGCGTCACGATCGACGGCGGGGTGCGGGTGTCGGGCGCAGTCAGCGCCACCGCCGTCAAGGCGGGCGCCACCGGCCTGCGGCTCGGGGCCGGCGCCAGCACCCCGAAGATCCTGGTCGAGGGCGGCTCCATCAAGGCCGGCTCCACGGCCACCGAGGCGGTCGATGTCCGCGCCGTGCAGATCGACGCCGGGGCCGGCGTCTCCTATCTGGGCAATTCCGGCGACATCACCGCGACCATCACCGGGACCAAGGGGTCGGCGACCGCGATCCTCGACGCGGCCGGCTCGCTGAGCCTGATCGAGAACGTCAAGACCATCGCCGCCGGCTTCTCCACCACCGAGGCGGTCGCCGGCAAGGCGACAGCCATGGATCTGCGCGCCAACACCAGCGGCGTCACCGTCCGTCAGGGCGCGAACGCCTCGACCTCGGTCACCCCGGCCATCGTCGGCGACGTGCTGTTCGGCGCGGGCCCGGCGCGGCTGGAGCTGCTGGCCGGCACGATGGTCGGTGCGGCGGCCTTCGGGTCCGGCGCCGACGCGCTGGTGATCGACGGCGGGGCGACGCTGACCGGCGCGGTGACCGACGCCGGCGGCGGCCTGACCATGAACATCGCCAAGGGGCGGCTGACGGCGACCAATGTCGACACGCTCAACCTGACCTCTCTGACCCTCGGCTCGACCGGCGAACTGGTGCTGACCGCCGACGCGGCCGGCGGCAAGTCGACCAGCCTGAACGTCGCCGGCGCCGCAAACCTGGCCACCGGGTCCAAGGTCGGCCTGCGCTTCGCCTCCAAGCTGAGCGAGCCGACCACCTTCACCCTGATCAAGGCCGGGACGCTGACCGCCGGGACCATCGATCAGAGCCTGCTGGGCACGACGCCGTGGCTCTACAAGTCCGAGCTGCGGGTCGATCAGGCCAACAACGCGCTGCTGGCCGACGTGCGCCGCCGCACCGCGTCCGAGGCGGGACTGAACAGCGCCGAGGCGGCCGCCTATGACGCGGTGTTCGCCAATTTCGACCGCGACGCCACCGTCCGCGACGCCCTGCTGGCCAAGACCGATGGGACCGGCTTCGCCGGGCTCTACGACCAGTTCCTGCCCGACTTCACCGGCAGCCTGTTCCACACCCTGGCGGCGGCTTCGGACGCCACCAACCGGGCGATCGACGAGAACGACGGCGAACTGAACGGCGACGGGCTGCGGGTCTGGACCCAGGAGATCGCCTTCCTGGTGAAGCGCGACGTCGACCGCACCACCAACTACGACGCCGACGGCTTCGGCCTGGCCGGCGGGATCGAGGCCCCCTACACCGGCATCGGCACGCTGGGCCTGATGACCAGCTTCGTGAACGTCAATGTCGACGACGCCTTCGCCTCGGCGGCGGAGTCGCTGGGCGGACAGGTCTATTCGGCCGGCGTCTACTGGCGCGACACCGCCGGCGGACTGACCGCCAATCTCGGCCTGAACGGCGGCTATGCGTCCCTGAAGAGCACGCGGGTGCTGTCCGATCCGACCGTCGGCCTCAACAAGCAGACCAAGTCCGACTGGAGCGGCCTGACCTTCGCGGCCCATGCCGGCCTGTCCTACCTGTTCGACCTCGGCCGGTTCTATTTCAAACCCCAGGCCAACGCCGACTACTTCATGCTGAAGGAGGACGGCCGGACCGAGTCCGGCGGAGGCGCGGCCATGGACCTGTCCATCGACGAGCGTTCGAGCAATCAGCTCAGCGCCTTCGCGGGGGTCACCCTTGGGGCCCGGTTCGGCGAGGAGAGCGCCTTTGTCTGGAAACCCGAGCTGACCGCCGGCTGGCGGCAGGCAGCCGGCGACGGAGTGGACGTCACGACCGCCCGCTTCGTCGCCGGAGGTCCCGCCTTCAGTCTGGCCGCACCCGACCTGTCGGGCGGCGGGCCGGTGGTGCGCCTGGCCCTGCGCGGCCAGGGGCAATACTTCGACTTCGCCCTCGAGGGCGGCGGCGAGTACCGCGACGACTACGAGGCCTATGACGGCCGGGTGGTGGTCCGCTTCCTGTTCTAGCGGCGTGGAGTTGAACTGAGATGACGCTCTTGGCTGGAGCTTTCCTGGCGATCGCCGCCGGGCTGGTCGGCGTGGCGCGGCGCACCCATGGTCGCCCGCCGCTCTGGCGGTCGTGGGCGGCGCTGGCCGGAGCTGTCGTCTGTCTGATCTTCGGGGTCGCGCTGGTGGTCGTCGACCCCAGCGCCATCGTGGAGACGCCGGTCCTGCTTGTGGCCGGCTTCTGCCTCTTCGAAGGGAGCCTGGCGCTCCTCAGCCTGATGGCTGCGGCGGGACGCCCGCAGCCGAAGTGGCTCTCCTAAAGCGGCACTCCCCCCGGGCGGATGGTCCCCCCGTCGCCCGCCGCTATTCGAAGAGGCTTCCCGGGGGCGGGGCCGGCGTGCTTGGAGGCGCCGGCTCCGCCTTTCGGCTGAGCAGGAAGAGGGCGTTCTCGGCGCGCCAGTTCTCGATGGGACGCGACGGATCGATCTGACGCGCCGGCTTGCCCGGCACGAGCGAGGCGCAGGCGTCGATCCGCAGGTCGAGGTCGTCGCACAGCGCGGTGAAGTCGCGCAGCGTGCAGAGGTGGATGTTGGGCGTCGACCACCACGGCTCTGGCAGGGACTTGGTCTCCGGCATCCGGCCCTTGGTCAGCAGGTCCATCCGCACCCGCCAGTGGCCGAAGTTCGGCAGCGAGACGACCGCGCGGTCGGCGATGCGCAGCAGTTCCGACAACACGTGCTTGGGGTCGCGCACCTGCTGCAGGGTCTTGGACAGCACCGCGTAGTCGAAGGCCTTGGTCGGGAAGTTGTCGAGGTCGTGGTCGGCGTCGCCCTGGACCACGGCCAGACCGCGCGCCAGGCAGGCCGCGACGCCCTCGCGCGAGAGCTCCAGGCCCTGGCCGTCGATCTCCTTCTCGTTGGTCAGCAGTTCGAGCAGTTCGCCCTCGCCGCAGCCGACGTCGAGCACCCGCGCATGCGGGCGCACCATCCGGAGGATTTCCTTGAAGTCGTCGCGGATGGAAGTCACGCAAGGCCCCGCTTGTCGGCGGCGGAGGCCAGGAAGCCGCGCAGCGCCGAATCCAGCACCGGTTCGTCGAGGAAGAAGGCGTCGTGGCCCTTGTCGGTCTCGATCTCGGCGAACGAGGCGCGGCAGCCGGCGGCGTTCAGCGCGCGGACGATGTCTCGGCTCTCGGCCGTGGAATAGAGCCAGTCGGACGAGAACGACAGCACGCAGAAGCGCACGTGCCGCGCCCGGGCGAAGCACTCGGCCAGCACCCCGCCGCACCGCGCGCCGAGGTCGAAATAGTCCAGCGCCCGGGTGATGTAGAGGTACGAGTTGGCGTCGAAGCGGTCGACGAAGCTGGCCCCCTGGTGACGCAGGTAGCTCTCGACCTGGAAGTCCGCGTCGAAGCCCCACGACAGGCCGTCGCGCTGCAGCTCGCGGCCGAACTTCCGTTGCAGGGCCGGCTCGGACAGATAGGTGATGTGCGCGGCCATGCGGGCCACGGCCAGGCCCTTTTCGGGACGCACGCCGGCCAGTTGGTAGGCCCCGCCGCGCCAGTCGGGGTCGGCCATGATCGCCTGACGGCCGACCTCGTGGAAGGCGATGTTCTGGGCCGAGTGGCGCGCCGCCGCAGCGATGCAGATCGCCGAGAATAGTTTGTCCGGATAGTCGGCCGCCCACTGCAGGACCTGCATCCCGCCCATCGAGCCGCCGACGACGGCGAACAGGGTCTCGATGCCCAGCGCCTCGATCAGCATGGCCTGGGCCCGCACCATGTCGGCGATGGTGATCACCGGGAAGGAGAGGGCGTAGGGTTCGCCGGTCGCCGGGTTCAGCGAAGCCGGGCCGGTCGAGCCCATGCAGCCGCCGATGACGTTGGTGGCGATGATGAAGTAGCGCTCGGGATCGAGCGGCAGGCCGGGGCCGATCACCCGGTCCCACCAGCCGGGCTTGCCGGTGACGGGGTGGGGCGAGGCCGCGTGCTGGTCGCCGGTCAGGGCGTGGCAGACCAGTACGGCGTTGGACTTGTCGGCGTTCAGCGTGCCGTAGGTCTTGTAGGCGATCTCCAGCGGGCTGAGCAGCGCGCCGGAATCGAGGCGCAACGGCTGGTCGGCCGGGAAGCTGTGCAGCCCGCCGCCGGTTTCACCCTTCTGGATCGCAATCGCGCTCATGCGCCGCTTGGACCGCCAAGCTCTTTCGCTGTCAACAGCTTCGCGTATCGGCTCAGGACGGCTATGAGACCTTTCAAGCAGCGCTCGGGGGCGCGTCAGACAGCAAGGAGCGCGGCGGAGCGTTCATGGATCGGCTTATTCTCATGCGCCACGGGAAGGCGGAGCGCGACTCCAAGAGCGGCGAGGACTTCGACCGCAAGCTCACCGACCGCGGGGTGCGGGAATCTGCGGCCATGGCCGCGAACCTCGCCGACCTGGGTCTGGTCCCCGACATCGCGCTGGTCTCGGCCGCCCAGCGCACCCGCGAGACCTGGGCGGCGGCGCAAGGCGCCTTTCCCACCTGCGCCGCGCGGTTCGAGCGCGCGCTGTACCTGGCCGAGGAGCGGCTGGTCCGGGAGCTGGCCGAGGCCGCGGGCCAGAGCTCGCGCACGGTGATGGTCGTCGGCCACAATCCGGGCCTGCAGGAGCTGGCCATACGGCTGCTGTCGGAGGGCTCGGCGCCGGCGCCGCTGATCGCCCGCGCCCACGCCGCCTTCCCGACTGCGGCGGCGGCGGTGTTCCTGTTCGACGCCGCTGGGCGCCCCGCCTACGACGGCCTGTTCTTCCCGCGGGGCTGAGCATGGGACGCATCTACAAGATCCTCTCCCGCGCGGAATGGACGCAGGCGCAGGCCGCCGGCGTGTTCGAGGGCTCGGCGGTCGACCACGCCGACGGCTTCATCCACTTCTCGAGCGCGGCCCAGGCGGCCGAGACCGCCCGGCGGCACTTCGCCGGCCAGGCGGACCTGGTGGTGCTGGAGATCGAAGCCGACGACCTGGGCGCGGCCCTGGTCTGGGAGCCCTCACGCGGGGGCGACCTCTTTCCGCACCTCTATGGCGCGCTGGCGACCGACAAGGTGCGCGCCGTCACCGACGCGCCGCTGGCCTCGGACGGGGTTCCGCAGCTAGGGAAGCTGGCATGAGCCTGCACGACATCGCCGCCCGCGCCATGCACGTTCTCGATCCCGAGGACGCCCATCGCCTGACCATCCGCCTGCTGGCCATGGGCCTGGGGCCCCGGGCACGCGGCGACGACCCGATTCTGGCCACGCAGGTCGCGGGCCTGCGGCTGCCCAACTGCGTGGGCCTGGCGCCGGGCTTCGACAAGAACGCCGAGGTGTTCGGGCCGATGCTGGCCAGCGGCTTCGGCTTCGTCGAGTGCGGTACGGTCACGCCGCTGGCCCAGGCCGGCAATCCGCGTCCGCGCCTGTTCCGGCTGAGCGAGGACCGGGCGGTGATCAACCGCATGGGCTTCAACAACGAGGGCCTGGAGCCGTTCGCCGCGCGCCTGGCCAGGCGCGGCCCCGGCGTAGTCGGGGCTAATATCGGGGCCAACAAGGACGCCGAGGACCGCGTCGCCGACTATGTGACCGGCCTGACCCGGCTTTGGGGGCTGGCCTCCTATTTCACGATCAACATCTCCTCGCCCAACACGCCGGGCCTGCGGGCGCTGCAGACCAAGGCCGCGCTCGAGGAACTGCTGGGCCGGCTGGCGCAGGCGCGCGATGCGCTGCCGGCGGCGGGCCGCGTCCCGATGTTCCTGAAGGTCGCGCCCGACCTGGAGGACGGCGAGGTCGAGGCGATCGTCGAGACCGTGGTCGCCAACGGGCTGGAGGGGATCATCGTCTCCAACACCACCATCAGCCGCCCGCAACTGGCCTCGAAGTTCGCCGGCGAGACCGGCGGGCTGTCCGGCGCGCCGCTGACGGCGCTGTCGACCCGGATGCTGGGCGCCTTCGCCCAGGCCGCCGGCGGCCGCGTGGCGCTGATCGGGGCCGGCGGGATCGGGTCGGGCCAGGACGCCTACGCCAAGATCCGCGCGGGCGCGTCGGCGGTTCAGCTCTATTCGGCCATGGTGTTCGGCGGACCGGGCCTGGTCACCCGAATCAAGCGCGAGCTGGCCGCCTGCCTGCGCCGCGACGGCTTCGCCTCGGTCGCTCATGCGGTGGGCGCCAATTGAGGTCAAAGCGCGGGCTTTCCTACGGAATCGGCCACGCTTCGGAACGGCGCCGCGTTGCCGAACCGTTCCGGGTGCAGTAACGGGGGAGTCGTCATGGCGGACGCCCCCTCTCCTTCGGCGCCCAAAAAGCCGCCCACGCGCCGCTTTTTCTGGCCGGGCGGCCTGTCCGCACGTCTGCTGATTCTGACCGTCCTGTTCGTCGCCGGCGCCAGCGCCATCGCCCTGCCGGCGGCGCTCGCCTCGTTCGAGGAGCAGTGGCTGCTCGACCGGGTGCGGGCCGCGGAACTGGCCTCGATGGCCACCGAGGTCGCCCCCGACCAGATTCTCAGCGAGAACCTCGCCTCGCAGTTGCGCGAAGGCGCGGGCGTACAGACGGTTGCGGTGCTCGACAACGACGGCAACCGGTTCCTCAAGGTGCCCGGGCCGCGGCTGGAGGAGCCGCCCTATCTGGTCGACCTGCGCGACCAGGCGCCGGCCTCCTGGCTGTCGGCGCCGTTCCAGACCCTGTTCGGGGGCGGCGAGGGGCGGATGGTGCGGGTGATCGCCGAGCCGCGGTTCTACAAGGCCCAGTTCATCGAGGTGGTCGCGCCCGACGCCGAGCTGAAGGCCGAGCTCAGCGCCTATCTCTGGCGGCTGCTGGCGATCATGGGTTTCGTCTCGTTCCTGGCGGGCGGGCTGGTTTACCTGTCGCTCAACTACTTCCTGGTCCGTCCGATGCAGCGGATCACCCGGTCGATGGAACGGTTCGCCGCCGATCCCGAGGACACCGCCGCGCACATCGAGCCCTCGGGCCGCCGCGACGAAGTCGGCCGCGCCGAGGTGCAGCTGGAGCGCATGCAGGAGGAGCTGCGCGCCGCGCTCAGCTCGCGGGCCCGCCTGGCCGCGCTGGGCGAGGCGGTCGCCAAGATCAACCACGATCTGCGCAACATGCTGACCAGCGCCCAGATCGCCTCGGAACGGCTGGCGGCGCTGAAGGACCCGCAGGTGACCCAGGCCATGCCGCGCCTGGAGCGGGCCCTGGACCGGGCCGTGAAGCTGGCCAGCGACGTGCTGGCCTACGGCAAGACCGAAGAAGCTGCGCCCGACGTGCGCGCGCTGCGCCTGGCCGAGGTGCTGGAGGGCGCAGAGGAGGAGGCGCGCCTGTCGCCGGACGGCGTACGGATGATCTCGCTGGTCGACCCCGCCGACCAGGTGGTGGCCGATCCGGACCAACTGCACCGGATCCTGGTCAACCTGATGCGCAACGCCCGCCAGGCGATCGAGCAGCAGGCGGGGCGCGAGAGCCAGGGCGCGGTGCAGGTCTCGCTGTTCGATGAGGACGGGGTCAGCGTCATCCGTCTGGCCGACAACGGTCCGGGCGTGTCAGAGCGGGCGCGCGAGCGGCTGTTCCAGCCGTTCGCCGGCTCGACCCGGCCGGGTGGGGCGGGCCTGGGCCTGGCCATCGCCCGCGAGCTGGCCCAGGGCCACGGCGGCGACCTGTCGCTGGCCGAGACCGGGCCGCAGGGCACAGTGTTCGAGCTGCGGCTGCCGGGCGCTCCGACCCGCGCGCCGGCCCCGAAGCGCCGGCGCAGCAAGAGCCCCGAGAGCTAGAAGCCCTTCGCCACGCCCTCGCGGCGGTCGTCGGCGCCGCCCTGCAGGCCTTGCGGGGTGACCATGACGCCGTGCAGGCCAGAGCCTTCGCCGCCGCTGCCCTTGAACACGATCCCCTTGGCCGCCAGGGCGTCGACGACGCCAGGCGCGTAGCGGGCGGGCTCGGAGGCGAAGTTGTCGCCGCGGGCGATCAGGTTGGGCTGGTTGAAGGCGTCCTGCACGCTCAGCTTCCAATCCAGAATGCCGACCAGGGCCTTGAGGTTGTAGGCCAGGATCGAGTTGCCGCCCGGCGAGCCGATGGCCGCCACAAAGCGCCCCTGCCGGTCGAGCACGATGGTCGGGGCCATCGACGAACGCGGCCGCTTGCCCGGCGCCACGGCGTTGGCCGCCTTGGTCCCGTCGGCGTTGGCCGGGGCCCAGGAGAAATCGGTCAGCTGGTTGTTCAGGAAGAAGCCGCCGACCATGCGGCCGGTGCCGAAGATGCTCTCCACCGTCGTGGTCATCGAGACCACGTCGCCGTCGGCGTCGACGATCACGAAGTGCGAGGTGCCGCCCGGCTCCTTGGTGGCGTCGGGGGCCAGGGCGCCGGCGCCGCGCGGCGTCCCGGGGGCCGGCGCCGGACCGGCGACGTCGCCGATCAGAGTCGCGCGCTTGGCGACGTAGCTCTCTTCCAGCAGGCCCTCGATCGGAACCGGGGTGAAGTCCGGGTCGCCGAAGTAGCGGTCGCGGTCGGCGTACATCAGGCGGCTGGCCTGGGCGAACAGGAACCAGGCCTGCGGGTCGGTCGGGCCGCGGTCGGCGATGTCGGTGTGCGACAGGATGCCGAGAGCCTCCAACAGCGCCGCGCCGCTGGACGGGGCGTTGGGCACGCAGACGACATAGACGCGATAGGGGCGGCAGACCGCGTCGTCGACCTTGGGCTTGTAGGCCTTGAGGTCGGCCAGGGTGATGGTCCCGGGCAGCGGCCCTTCGTGCACCTTGGCCACAATGGCTTCGGCGATCGAGCCCTCCAGCAGCGCCTTGGGGCCCTCGGCGGCGATCTTGCGGACGGTGGCGGCGTAGGCCGGGTTCTTCAGCACGTCGCCGGCCTGGTAGCGCTGGCCGTCGGGCTTGGTGAAGTAGGCCTTGGCGTCGGGCGTGCCGGCTTGCGGGAACGGACTGGAGATCATGCCGGCCAGGCGCGGGCTGACCACGAAGCCGTCGGCGGCCAGCCGCTCGGCGTCGCCGAACAGGTCCTTCCAGGCCAGCTTGCCGTGCTGGGCCTGGGCCATGGCCAGCATGGCCACCGCGCCGGGCACGCCGGTCGCCTTGCCGCTGGTCACTGCGACCGGATAGGTGAGGGGCTTGCCCGAGCTGTCCAGGAACATGGTTTCGGTGGCGCCGGCCGGGGCGGTTTCGCGGCCGTTATAGGCGACCACCTTCTTCGTCTGGGCGTCGTAGAAGGTCATGAACGCGCCGCCGCCGACGCCCGAACTCTGGGGTTCGACCAGGCTCAGCACCGCCTGCACGGCCACCGCGGCGTCCACCGCCGAGCCGCCCTGGCGCAGCACGTTCAGCCCCGCCTCCACCGCCAGCGGATTGGCGGCCGTGACCATGACCTTCGGGCCCGCCGCGCTGGCTGCGGGGGCCGGGGCCGGCGCCTCTTTCGTCGCGGTGGTGGCGCAGGCGGCCAGGGCTAGGGCGAGAGGGAGGGCGGCGAAACGCTGGAGCTGAAGCACGTAGAACCCGTCGGAGGCGGAGGGGAGGAGAGCGCCACCATAGCCATCCGCGCGTGGACAACAAATGCGCCGCCGTGCTTTCGATGCCGATTATGAGCCAGATGCCTTCCGCCGCGCCGGGCGCGCGCAACCTGATCACCGACGTGCCGGGCCTGAAGGTCGGCCAGGCGAGCGACGCGGCCGCCCGTACGGGGGTCAGCGTCATTCTGCCGGATGAGCGCGCCGTCGCCGGCTGCGACGTGCGCGGCGGCGGCCCCGGCACCCGTGAGACCGACGCCCTGGCCCCGGAGAACCTGGTCGACGCGGTGGACGCCATCGTGCTGTCGGGCGGTTCGGTCTACGGCCTGGCGGCGGCCGACGGGGTGGTGGCCTGGCTAGGGGCGCAGGGGCGCGGCTACGGGCTGGTCAGCTCGAGCGGCGTGCCGCGCTCGCCGGTGGTGCCCGGCGCGATCCTCTACGACCTGAGCAACGGCGGCGACAAGGCCTGGGGCGAGGAGCCGCCCTATCGCCGGCTCGGCCGCGAGGCGGTGCTCGCCGCGGCTCTCGACGTCGACCTCGGCACCGCCGGCGCGGGCTATGGCGCGATGGCCGGGGCGCTGAAGGGCGGGACCGGATCGGCCTCGATCGTCAGCGCCGACGGGATCACGGTCGGGGCGCTGGTCTGCGTCAACTCGTTCGGGTCGGTCGTCGCGCCGGGCGGCAGGTCGTTCTGGGCCGCGCCCTATGAACTGGCCGGCGAGTTCGGCGGCCTGGGGGCCGCGGGCCTGGCGGCCGGGCCCGACGACTGGGGCCTGGCCAAATCCGACCCCAAGGCGCGGATGAACACCACCATCGCCTGCGTGGCCACCGATGTCGCCCTGACCCCGGCCCAGGCGCGGCGGGTGGCGATCATGGCCCAGGACGGGCTGGCCCGCGCCATCCGCCCGGTGCACGCGCCGTTCGACGGCGACGTGGTGTTCGCGCTGTCGACCGCGCGCCGGCCGCTGCCGGCCGAGGGCGCCGACTTTGCGGTGGCCCGGATCGGGGCGCTGGCGGCCGACGTCCTGGCCCGCGCGACGGCCCGCGGGGTCTATGCCGCCGCCCCCTGGTCGGGCGTGCGCGGCTGGCGCGATCTGCCCGTCTGACGGGTTCGGCGCTTTCGTCGCTCGCCTGGGACTGTTCGGCGATTTGGAGAACGCTGCAGCTGCGCATACAGTTTAGAGACCCGCGTTCTTAGAGTTCTGAATGGAGACCTGCCCATGCAGTGGGTGAGAACGACGGCGCTGGTCGCTGGCGCCGGCCTGATGGCCGGTGCGGCCGACGCGCAAACCAAGCAGCAGGTGACCGGCCCGGTCGCCACCTACTGGATGAGCGCCCAGACCCAGACCGGGTTCGGGGCGATGGGCGGCGGGGGCGGCGGACGGCCGTCCATGGGCGCCATGATGGGTGCGATGATGGGCGGCGGCGGCGGCAACGTCTCCAAGACCCTGACCCTGCAGCTCGGGTCCTCGCGCAAGCCGACCGGCGAACCGGCCGCCGAGCACCTGCCGCCGGCGGCCCTGCAGGCGGGCCAGAGCCTGCCGCTGCTGACGCCGAAGACCGCCGTGGCCCCGCCGCGCGAAGACGGCCGCATGCCCGAGAACTACAAGCCCAAGGGCAAGATGCTGATCTACTGGGGCTGCGGCGAACACGCCAAGGCCGGCCAGCCGATCGTCATCGACTTCGCCAAGGTCGCCGCCGGCCAGGTTCCGCCCGGCATGCAGGCCCTGGCCGCGCAGCTCGGCTCGCCGATGCAGCCGCCGTCGCCCAGCCGCAACACCACCTATGGCGAATGGCCGAACGAGAAGACCCGCACCGCGGTGCCGGGGGGCGGTTCTCTGGTCGGCGACCACTTGATCCGCGGCAGCTACACGCCCGAGATCAAGTTCGCCCTCGCCGCCCAGCAGGATTTCCTCGGGCCGCTGAACCTGACCAAGAACCTGATGAACCCCAGCGGCTCGGGCCAGCTGGCCTGGAACGCGGTGAACAACGCCGAGGGCTATCTGGCGACCGCCATCGGCGCGTCGGGCGACGAGACCATCGTGATGTGGTCCTCGAGCGAGGTGCAGGCCTCGGCTTTCGCCCTGCCGGACTACCTGTCGTCGGCCGACCTCAAGCGGCTGGTCGCTTCGCGGGCGCTGATGGCGCCCGGCACGACCAGCTGCACGATCCCGGTCGAGTTCACCAAGGCCGCGCCCCAGGCGATGGTGCAACTGGCCGCCTATGGCGGCGAGACCAACATCTCCTATCCGCCGCGACCGGCCGATCCGAAGGTGGCCTGGAACATCGATTGGACGGTCAAGGTCCGCTACAAGTCCCAGACCGGCGCGATGCTGGGCATGGAGATGCCGGGCATGGGCGACGACGACGACGCCGGCGTCGCGCGCGGCGGCCAGGGCGGCCAGCAGGGCAAGTCGCCCTTCGGCGTGCCTGGGGTCGGCGGAGCGATCTTGAAGGGGCTCGGCGGCCGTCTGCCGGGGCTCTGAAAAAGAAAATCGGCCGGGGCGAAATTTTCCTCTCGCCCCGGCTTGCCAACCGGAGCCTCCCCGACTAGGTTCCGCGCCTTCGCCGAAAGGCACTGCGCGCCCGTAGCTCAGCTGGATAGAGCATCAGACTACGAATCTGAGGGTCGGACGTTCGAATCGTTCCGGGCGCGCCATTTTCCCCACCATCGTTGAAAACACTGCGGTTTCACCGTTGAGGGAACCGTGCGCGGACGATTGCTACACAAACCTGCTACACAATCAGGCGCCTGAAATCGCCCCAACCATCGGGAAAGGCTCAGGAAAACGGTCAGTTGGCTGTTACACAAACAGTCTACACATTGTTCGACGCCATCTCGTTCGCCGGGGCGGTCGCATCTACTACCGGCGCCGCGTTCCAGAGGCTCTTCAGGCGGTCGTCGGGAGGCGCGAAATCTGGAAATCGCTGGGCACGGACAGCCCAACGGTCGCCCTGCGACGGTCCCACAGTGTAGCCGCGACGATTGAGCGTGAGTTCGAAGCGGCTCGCGTGCGCGCCGGTCTGAGCGCCGACCAGAGGATTCTTGCAGGGCTTGTTCAGGCTCCTTCCGTTGGGAGCGAGAACGACCGCCGGGGGCTTGTGCCGATCCCGCTCGCGGAAATGGCGCCCGACCTCTCGCTTCGAGAACTCTACGACCTCTACATGTCTGACCCGACGCGGGACTGGTCGCCTCGAACTCGGCTCTCCTACGAGACCACTCGAAAGCTGGTTCTGGCGATCATGGGAGAGAACACGCCTGTTCGGTCGATCAGCCGGGCTCATTGCCGAACCCTGATCGAGACTCTGCGCTGGCTGCCGCGCAATGCGCTGACGCGCTATCCGCGCCTAAACCCCGTCGAGATCGCGGCGCGCGCGAAGGAGGCCGAGCGCACCGACCTCGTGAGCCCGAGCAACATCAACACCTACCTCAACAAGGTGGGCGGTGTGTTCAACTGGGCGGTCAAGGAGGAGATGATGGACCGCAACCCAGCCAAGGGTCTGAAGGTGCCCGACGCCACTCTGAGGCGGGATAAGCGTCTACCGTTCTCCGACACTCAGCTTCGGTCCATTTTCGCCGCGCCGCTCTACACCGGGTGTCGGGATGACGGACACGGCTACGCCGTTCCCGGTGACTGCCGTCCACGCAATGCGCGCTTTTGGATACCTCTGATCTCACTCTTCAACGGGCTACGTCTGAACGAGGCGTGCCAACTGGATGTCGGCGATGTGAGGCTGATCGAGGAAGTGCCGTGCTTCGTGGTTACGGAGGCTTCAGAGGCGCGCGAGACTGACAAGCGGCTCAAGACCGCATCGAGCGAACGAGTGGTGCCCATCCATCCCGAGCTTGTCGCCCTCAAGTTCGTGGATTTCGCTGCGCGACGAAGGCGTGCAGGCGAGGCCAAGCTCTTTGGGGAGGTCGGACTCGGCGCGACCGGCTACCGCTCGACGACCTTCTCCGCTTGGTTCACGCGGTTCACAGGGAAGGTCAAAGCGCGGTCGAGTAAGACCTGCTTTCACAGCTTTCGGCACAACTTCCGTGATGCGCTCCGAGAAGCTCGGGTCGAAAGGGACATTGCGCTCGCGCTGGGTGGCTGGTCGGCTCCGGGTGGAGGCGGATCGTCGGCCTCTGTCTCTGACGCCTACGGGAGTGGCTACAGGGTCGCGACGCTCTTCGAGGCAATCAGTCGTGTGCGGTATCCTCAACTCGACCTCTCCCATCTGCACAACTTCGACAGTGTCGAATAGGACGCGCTACCTCTTGCGGTAGGTCGTGCGGGTGGTGGGGTTGTCATGGCGGCGCTCGTTAGCTGCCACCTTGGTCGTGGCCATGGATTGCGTAGAGCTAACTTATCTCTAAGCCATATTTCTGATTATGGCTTATATGTAAGTCACGTGGATCGTTCAGAGGCCCGGCTACCATGGCAAGGATCGCCCGCACATACTCCCGCTACGGGAGAGAAGCTGTTAGCGTGCTTGGGCAGCAAATTCGCATCAATCGGTTGGAGCGCCAATTGAGCGTCGCCGATTTGGCGGAACGCGTTGGCGTCTCAAGAGACATGTTGAGGCGGATCGAGTCTGGCGATCCACGCTGCACCATAGGTGCGGCCTTTGAAGCGGCTTCAATCGTCGGCGTGACTCTGTTTGAGGAGGACCGCGACAAGTTGACTCTGCGCATAGCTGAGCAGGAAGCGAAGCTGCGCCTCCTGCCAAAGGCCATCCATAAGGCGCGCACGGCGGTGAAGGATGACTTCTGAACCTCACCACGACGAGGCCTACGTCTGGTTCTGGCTGCCCGGCAAAGTAGAGCCTGTCGTCGCGGGCCGTATCGCGCGACAGCCGGATGGTCGGCTGGTATTCAACTATGGCCGGAGCTACCTCGCTCGAAACGACGCGATCTCGATCTACGAACCGGAATTGCCACTTGCGCCGGGTGAGATGCGCCCTCGGAAGAGCATGCAGATGCCAAGCTGCCTCCGAGATGCCTCGCCCGATGCATGGGGCCGGAGGGTCATCATCAACCGCACAATGGGGCTCAAGGGCAGCGAGGCCGACAGCATCGACCTCGACGAACTGACATACCTATTGGAATCCGGGTCAGATCGGGTTTGGTTCTACGCGAAGGCTCCTGAGACCCCGTGGCTCAGCATGGATCGCGAGCGCGGACAGTGGGAGGCGCTCGTGTTCGACGCCACCTACTTGCTCGCCAATCCGCTTGTCGTCGAGGCAACTCCGGACCGAGCAACAGTCTCGCATGCAAACAAGCGCCGCCGCCTCTCGGGAGCGGCGCTTGTTCCGCCAACGCGGGTCCTACAGTTGACCCGCATTCGCCGCCTCGGGTTCGTCGCGCAGGCCACTGGCCTCGGCAGCCCGAAACGTCCTCACGAACGGGTTGGCCACGAACGGCGCCTGCGCAATGGCCGGATCATTCCGGTCCGCGCCTGCGAAATCCACAAGGGTTGCGCTGGAGAACCTCTGAACCTCGTGGTGCGCCCATGACGCCGCTCCAGACTGCTTCGTCAGCAGCCATCTGACCGCGAAGGTAACCCGATGCGGTATAGTCGCACCTAACATGGCGGGCCAATGCTCATCTATCGAACGGGACTATGCCTTCCTGCGCACGCTCGCGAAGGCGACGGTCCTCGCGGTGCTGCTGCCGAAAGGGTTCATCACACGCTCGATTGAGGGCGCGATGACCCTCGTCGTTCTCGTGCTGGCTTGGGGCGCGTTCACAGGTCCCGCGACCCCGCCGCCGCTCAGCATCGTGAAGGTCGATGGCCCAGTCAGCGGGCTGGACTACCGTGTGTCCGCGCCAGACGGCGAGGGCGTTCAGATCGTGGACTTCGCGAATGACCTCGACGTTCGTGTGGAGGATGTTCGGTTCGAATGCACCTCATCCACGGTCGGGAGGTATGAGCTCCTTCTCGACCTGACCTACGAGCCTCACACGTCTGCGCGGGAGCGGGTCTACGGCAACTATTCCGAACCGCCGCCGATCTGCCGTCTAAAGTCTTACGAGACATATGCGCCCTGAGCGAGGCGCCCTACCCGCTGCTGTCCGAGCGGTCGCCCCACAGGATCACGCACGCCACCCGCAGCGCGAGAATGTAGCGTCGCTCTTCACATAGGCGGCGGAAGAGATGGATGAGGGCGCGCTCTGACGGAGGACGGTCGCCCCGCAAACAAGCGTAATTTGCCGCCATTCCGAGGTAGTAGCTGGAATAGTCGCGCAGGCTTGTGGTCAGACCACGCCGGGCGAGGATGGGGTAGAAATCGATACCGACGTTCGTCATGTCGGTATTTATGCAGATCGGTCAGCCAGTGGGGGTGAGGCGCATCACAACGCCGAAGTGATCGCTGAGTGCGCGGCCATCATCATCAAACCGGCTGAGGCCATGTAGGACCTGTGGCGCCAGATCGGCGGAATGGACGACGTGATCGATAGTCGGCTCATCGATTTCGCAGATCGGTCCATCTGTAGCGACGCGTAGGTCACCCAAGGCGGACACCAACGCAGCATGGGCCGCCTTTGAGCCCCAGATGCGGGGCACATACTGGTTGAAGTCGCCGAGCATGATGGTCGGCGTCCGTCGATCTCGGGCGCTGAGCAGCGTGGCGAGCCCGTCCCAGAACGCGATCTGTTCACTCCACATGCGCGCCTTTTCGGCGACCCCGACCTGTGATGCCGCGTGGTGCGGTGCGCAGATTCCGACCACCCGGATCGGCCCATTCGTGGTATCAGCCACGCCTGAGATATATCCGCCGGTGGCGGTGCCGTCGTTGCCTGCCACATCCACATCGCGCCATGGCTGCGAACTCCAGAGCACCACCAGTCGCTCGCTTTCGCGACGATTGAACGACCATGTTGCGCCTCGGGCCGCTATCTCGTGGCCGCCCAAGACAGTCGTCGAGCCCTCATGGGCTTCCGTGAGGCAAACGACATCGGGGCGCTCTGTGGCGATGCGATCCATCATCGTTGCGGCCTGACGGCTGTTCGGCCCCCGCCGCTCGAAGTTCCAGTTCACGACGACGGTCATGTTGGCGCCCAGCTACGCTTCTGAGCCGGGAAGCCGGGATAGGATACGGAATGATCGCCCGCATGATTGTCCATGCTGGGTTTCGTCAGGCAGCCTCGCGGGCTGGCGTAGCTATCGATCCGTCTCTCGGGCTCTTCACGCCATGTCAGGTTGAAGGCGGCGCGGATCGGATAGAACTCCATGCGCGAATAGGGAAGGTGGTCGTGAACCCACCACGCCATCGGTCGCCAATCTCGGTCAGACTCGTAGCGGTCCGCGAACCACGGAACGACGACGCACGCCGTCGCCCCCATGCGACCGTCCGCGTCACGGCGATCCCAAATGTGGCTGGCGTAGTTGGCCTCGTTGCTCGCGCAAGGATGCCCGTTCGCATTTCCAAACCCATTCACCAAGGAAGAGCGGTAGGCAGAACGGATCGCGATCCGTCCGAATGTGGCGTTCAGTGGCTCAAGCAATTCTTCGCAGAGGCGTGTGCCCGCTGCGATGGCGAGATCGGGATCGTCGGGGATGTTGGGCAACCCGTTCAGGTTCGCGATCTCGCTGTAGAGGAAATCGCGCATAAAGAAGTTGGGGGAGAGCCGCACCCGCCCGAGGTCTTCCAGCTTCGCTACGGACTTGGGTGACTTCATCGCGGGCCGGTCTCACTTTCTGGGGCACAACTTTGGGCTCCGAGGGGTTCACATTTCATATCGGCGCAGCGGCGCGATCCACCCGCGCGACCTGAGACCAGCCATCGAACATAGGGACGCTACGTCAGAACCGGTCGCACACCCTCACGCGCGCCCAATCGGCGGTTCCCCACTGCAACCTCCGTGATAGAAAGTCTCTGGGGACACGTAATGTGGGGGGATGCGCGGTGGCGCAGCAGTTCTTTGAGCGTCCGATTCTGAACTCGCCATATGAGCAGCCTGCCTGCCATTGGGAGTTGGATGACGATGGGCAGCCGACCGGCGTGCTCGTCGAGAGCCGTCGCCGCTCGGACCTGATCACTCCGGTTCCCAAGCCGAAGAAGCGGAAGCGGAAGTCGGCTGCGCAGATGGAGATGACGTTCGACGCGGGCGACGACCTGTCGTCGGTCGAGCAGGAATACAATCCGACCCCGATTATCAACGAGGTCCGCACCTATGTGGACCAGTGGCGGAAGCTGCCGAACCCGGAGCAGTGGCTCGTCACGCCTGAGACGGAGCGCCTGCTCAAGCACTGGCGTCATCATGACTTTCAGGGCGTTCGCCCTTTCTTCTGTCAGGTCGAAGCCGTCGAAACCGTCATCTGGTTGACCGAGGTCGCGCCGAAGCTGGGGGCGCGAGGCGCCAAGTTCTGGGACCACATCAAAGGCGCCAACGCGCAGGCCAATCCAAACCTGATGCGCCTTGCGCTGAAGCTCGCGACAGGCGCCGGAAAGACGACCGTCATGGCCATGCTGATCGCGTGGCAGACCGTGAACGCCGTCCGCCATCCGAACAGCAAGACCTTCTCGCGCGGCTTCCTGATCGTGGCGCCCGGCATCACGATCCGCGACCGCCTGCGCGTGCTGCTGCCGAACGATCAGGAGAGCTACTACCGCAGTCGCGAGATCGTTCCACCCGACATGCTGGCCGACATCGACCGGGCCAAGATCGTCATCACCAACTACCACGCCTTCAAGCTGCGCGAGCGCGCCAAGGTCGCGGCGGGAACGCGGACAGCGCTGGAAGGCTGGCGCAAGGAGAAGCTGGAGACCCTCGAAACCGAGGGCCAGATGCTCCAGCGCGTCATGCCTGACCTCATGGGCATGAAGAACATCGTCGTGCTGAACGACGAAGCCCACCACTGCTACCGCGAGCGCATCAAGGACGCCTCCGGCGAAACCGAAGCCGATCTCACAGGCGACGAAAAGGACGAAGCCAAGCAGGCGAACGAAGCCGCGCGTATGTGGATCACTGGCCTTGAGACGGTGAAGAAGAAGCTGGGCGTCTCGATGGTTTACGACCTCTCTGCGACGCCGTTCTTCCTGCGTGGCTCCGGCTACATCGAGGGCACGCTCTTCCCGTGGACCATGTGCGACTTCTCGCTGATGGACGCCATCGAATGCGGGATCGTGAAACTGCCCCGCGTGCCGGTCGCCGACAATGTGCCCGGCGGCGACACGCCGAAGTTCCGCAATCTCTGGGAACACATCGGCAAGGACATGCCGAAGAAGGGGCGCGGCTCGGGCTCCAAGAAACTCGATCCGCTACGCCTACCGCCGGAACTCTGCACGGCGCTGGAGGCGCTCTACGGTCACTACGCCAAGACCTACGAGCTTTGGGATGCAGAGGGCGTTGGCGTCCCGCCGGTGTTCATCGTGGTGTGCAACAACACCGCGACCAGTCAACTCGTCTACCAATACATTTCCGGCTTCCATCGTGAGAATGATGACGGCACGACCACGCTGGAGAACGGGCGCTTAGCGCTGTTCCGGAACTACGACGAGTTCGGCAATCGGCTGCCGCGCCCAAACACGATCCTGATCGACAGTGAGCAGCTTGAAAGCGGCGACGCCCTCGACAAGGACTTCAAGGAAATGGCCGCCGACGAGATCGAGCGGTTCCGTCAGGAGATGGTCCAGCGCACCGGCGACATCCGCGCCGGGGAGAACATCGACGACTCCACCCTCCTTCGGGAGGTCATGAACACCGTGGGGAAAAAAGGCAGGCTCGGCGAGCAGGTTCGCTGCGTCGTGTCGGTCAGCATGCTCACCGAAGGATGAGCGACGTTGGTAGCCAAACTGAGCACCAACCGAATGACTTCGACCATTCGAGCGTGTCTACAAACACCCCATGGGATCGCTGCGCTTGCTTCATGAATTCAGCGAGCGGCTTCAACAGGTCATCGTCACCAAGCGCTCGCCAGCCTGAAAACGGCATTGTCAGTTGGACTTCGGCCCACCCGGTTTCGCCAACGGGCTGAAGCGAGAAGGCCTTTTCCAGTAGGGTGACCGAGGCAGGCACCTTGACCGTGCCGCTCTGGACCGCGTTCGGCGCCTCGTCGATGCGCGCGTGCCAGCCCGCAAAGGCCGAAAGGTCACACCCCATCATGGACTCGTGTGTCGTAAGCACGACGGCGTGCCGAACGTTGTCCGCAGCTATCCTCGCGGCGGCGTCATCGAGGCGCTTCTGGACTGATCCTGAACCACGAGCCTTCGAGTCAGCCTCGATCACCTCAAGCGGGATGTTTAGCCTCTGGGCATCGACCCGAAGCGCGTTTGCCTGCTCGCGGATCAGAGCGATGGTGGGGAGTGCGAAGAAATAGAGGCCCGGTGTTTGGATCGCATCGAGCCGCATGGCCGTGCTCTTTCCGCATCCCGGCGGCCCTGTGAGCACTTCGATTTCCAAACTACATCCCCCGTCTGTCATTGGTGCCGATAGGGCCATTTGGAGCCCCGACTACGGTATGAACACTTGCCTCCGGCCATGTGACGGGAGGATTAAACGAGGTCATGATCATCTCGCCCGATGTCTACGCGGAGAAGCTCACCCTGTTGGGCGGGACGACACAGGAGATGATTGATCAAGCGACCGGATTATTCAGCGGTCCCAGCGTCGATCTCCATCGCTGGGCAGTAGAGGCTCGGCAATCGCTTGTTTCGCCCCCCGAGGACCCGCCAGAGAGCTTGTTCAAGGCCATCTTCGCTGTTCTCCCGGCTTGGGGAATGCACCGTATGGGCGCGAGCGCTACGCGCATGCCCGACTTCCAGACCTTTGCCGCGAGTCTGCAATCAGCTTGGCCTGACTTGAAGGGACTATGGAGGGCTGGCCTCCCGCTCACCGGCGACCAGTGGCAACAGCTTGAGCGGGCCTTCCGGGCCATCCAAGCCCGCGCGACACAAGACGGTAGCCAGATCGTATCGCGCTCAAAGGTCCTGCTGCACTTGCTGCCGTGTCTTTGCGCGCCCATCGACCGCGAATACACGCTGTCGTTCTTCGGCGTGAAGACCATTCACGAGTATCGTCGAAAGACCCAACCCGATTACGAATGGCGTCTATATCGAGAGCTTCATGAGCGGTTCTTCCACGTCGCTCCGACCGATGAGCGCACGCGCCGCTTCATGGAGCGGCAGGGATTGTTCGACACCTCTGCCATGAAGATCGTGGACAACCTCATCTTGGCGAACACTTGACTCAGCGTGCGGTCAGGCCGGGAATCAACGGGCGGTTCATCGTCGGCCCATAGGCTGAAGCCGATGCCGCCGACCGCCAAAGAACTTCGGCTGAAGCAGATCAATGCCCGCTTCAAAGCCGTCACGCCCCGACGCTACCGGCGCCGATGGCGACCGTCTGTCTCGGCAGTGCTGGTCAGCATCATGGTGATCGGCGCAATCGGCTTCGTGCTGATGCTGCCCCAGAACCATCTGGCCGATCCGGCCATGGTGGACATGTCGATCAAGGATCGCGTCCGCCATCTGCTCGCCGCTCCGAACTGCTCAGCCGCCCGACTGGTCGGAGCCACTCCCGCCCGTCGCGGAGAGCCGGGCTACTGGGACGACCATGACGCTGACCATGATGGCATAGCCTGCGAACCGATCCCGGCTTGGCATCGGTGAATGGGCCTTAGGCGCGGTTAGCGGCATCGATGTGCAGCCTCAGCCGGTCGAGGTTCAGGGCGACCTCTCGAAGCCGTCCGAATGTGATCCGCACCAGAGCGTCGGCAGGATCGCGGCAGACGACTTCAGCTTCGCCGCCACGCCGAGGCCGAGCTTGAATCTCGCAGAGCCCATGAGCAAGCAGATGCCGAATGGCGGCGGCGTCCTTGATCCCATCGACAAGCTCCGCGTCAGGCTCGGCCACCGCCAACCACCGCTGGACGACGGGCGTGCGTGTTGATCCGTCCAGTGCCTTCAGCATCGCGCTCTCAAGATATCCCCAGCGCAACATCACCTCGCCCACGGCGGCAAGCAGGTCGCGGGCGACGATGGTTCTGGTCTGGCTGGCGTCCATGGAGTGGCCCTACGCCCACATGGCTGCGGTCTTGGCGACGCAGTGATCGGGAAGGGGCTTCTGGCCGCCGACCAGATACCCAGCGGTGTTTGTGCCCTGATTGTGCGGGCCGTAGTCCACCCCGAGTTCGGCCTGCAACAGTGGGTCTATGCCCGCCATGGCCGGAAGGCCCGCTTTGGTCGCCGTCACCGCCGCCTCGCGACCGGGCTTGGAGTTGATCACTTCATACATCCGCAGCGTCAGAGGATCGTCCAAGGTGAGCGCAGCATCATTGGAGAACGGCAACCCGGCCTCTTCGATGAGAGCCTTCAGGGTTGCCCCTTGCGGCGTGTGCGCGAGCCGACAGGCGTTCTTGTAAAGCTCGGCCCGCTGGTGAACGGTCATCGCCTTCAATTCGTCGAGCGTCCACGACTTCGCCATTAGCGCACCTCCCCTTCGATCCGACCATAAAGGGCCGCGCGCGAGAACAGATTGCCCGGCGCCACGCGGGCGCCCTTGGTCACTGGTTTCCAACCCTTCTCAGCGAGAATGTCCCTGATCCAGCGGCCAACGTGCTGCTTCTCCGTATCATCGAGCGCACCAACCTTGGCCGCGATCTCTGCGCCGACAGCCTGAGCAGGCGGCAGGCCGTGCTTGGCCAGACACACCATCTCGACCTGCCAGTTGTGGTCGAAAAGGATCGCGCCGACACCCTCTCCCGTCTTGGACGCCTTAAACTCTTCAAACGAAGCCATGAGGCCCTCCCAATGAAACAAGGAGGCCATACGCCCCCTTGTTGTTGCGCACCAGCAGGCCATCGACACCTCGACCCCGTCTGGCCGCATGCTCTTCCAGATGCTCGGCGTCTTCGCCGAGTTTGAACGCGCCATCATCACGTCGAGGATCAAGGCCGCCCATGACCGCTGTCGTGTGAAAGGCGTCCGCATCGGTCGCCCGCCCATGGCCGTCAGCCGTGTCGAGAAGGTCGAACGAGCCTTGAAGGACGGTCACTCGATCCGTGCCGTCGCCGCCGCTACTGGCGTCTCCACAGCCACCGTCCAACGTGTGAAACGGTCCATGGAGACGATGAAGGAAGACCGTCAGGAGACCGTCACCGCCTGATCCCAACGACTCGTCAGATGATGGCCGAAACCATCATCCAGCGGTCGCCTCATGCCCTCCGACGAGCCCGATAGCCCGAGCTACCAGACTACCCCTCGGCAAGATCGTTCCGGGCGCGCCATTTCTTCCCAATGAAATCAAAATCCTACCCGTGAGGGGTGGCCCGGCGGAAATTCCCCTGGTCCCCGCGGCGCCGCGCCCGCCTGCTTCCGGCTGGGCGGCGTCGCTAGCGCATGCGGCGAACACTCAGTGTTGAGTTTGAGGCTGCGTGGGGCCTCGCCCGGGGGTGCGGCGGCCAGAGGACTGGCGTTCTCGCCTCGGCCGCGTTAGCAGGCCGCCCCATGATCCGCCTCGACAACATCTCCAAGCAGAACGGCCACCAGATCCTGTTCATCGAAGCGTCGATGGGCATCCAGAAGGGCGAGAAGGTCGGGCTGGTCGGCCCGAACGGCGCCGGCAAGACGACGCTGTTCCGCATGATCACCGGTCAGGAGCAACCCGACGACGGGCTGGTGGCGATCGATCCGGGAATGACCATCGGCTATTTCAGCCAGGACGTCGGCGAGATGTCGGGCCAGAGCGCCGTCGCCGCGGTGATGGACGGCGTCGGTCCGGTCAGCGCGCTGGCCGCGGAAATGGCCCAGCTCGAGGCCGCCATGGTCGATCCGGACCAGGCCGACAAGATGGACGCCATCATCGAACGCTATGGCGAGGTGCAGGAGCGTTTCGAGGAACTGGACGGCTATGCGCTGGACGCGCGGGCGCGCGAGGTGCTGGCGGGCTTGAGCTTCAGCCAGGAGCGCATGGACAGCGACGTCGGCCTGCTGTCCGGCGGCTGGAAGATGCGCGTCGCGCTGGCTCGCATCCTGCTGATGCGGCCGGACGGCATGCTGCTGGACGAACCCAGCAACCACCTCGACCTGGAAAGCCTGATCTGGCTTGAGGCCTTCCTCAAGAACTATGACGGCGCGCTGCTGATGACCTCGCACGACCGCGCCTTCATGAACCGCATCATCGGCAAGGTGGTGGAGATCGACGCCGGCTCTCTGACCACCTATTCGGGCGATCTCGACTTCTATGAACAGCAGCGCGCCCTGGGCGAGCAGCAGCGCCAGGCGCAGTACGAGCGCCAGCAGGCCATGCTGGCCAAGGAAATCAAGTTCATCGAGAAGTTCAAGGCGCGCGCCTCGCACGCCGCCCAGGTGCAGAGCCGGGTCAAGAAGCTCGACAAGATCGAACGCGTCGAGGCTCCGCGCCGCCGCCAGTCGGTCCAGTTCGAATTCCAGAGCCCGCCGCGGTCGGGCGACGACGTGGTCGCGCTGCGCAACATCCACAAGGGCTACGGCGCCCAGCCGATCTATGAGGGACTCGATTTCCTGGTGCGGCGCAAGGAACGCTGGTGCGTTCTGGGCGCCAACGGCGCCGGCAAGTCGACACTGCTCAAACTGGTGGCCGGCGCCGCCGCGCCCGATCAGGGCACGGTGAGCATCGGGGCCAGCGTCAAGATGGGCTACTTCGCGCAGCACTCCATGGACCTGTTGGACGGCGAGGAGACGATCTTCGAGTCGCTGGACGGTTCCTTTCCGCAAGCCGGCCAGGGCGCGCTGCGCACCCTGGCGGGATGCTTCGGCTTCTCCGGCGACGATGTCGACAAGCCGTGCCGCGTTCTGTCCGGCGGCGAGAAGGCGCGTCTGGTCATGGCCAAGATGCTGTTCGATCCGCCGAACCTGCTGGTGCTCGACGAGCCGACCAACCACCTCGACATGGCGACCAAGGAGATGCTGGTCGCGGCCCTCGCGGACTTCGAGGGCACCATGCTGTTCGTCTCGCACGACCGCCACTTTCTGGCGGCGCTGTCGAACCGCGTGCTGGAACTGACGCCTCAGGGCGTCCATCAGTACGGCGGCGGCTATGCGGAGTATGTCGCCCGCACGGGCCAGGAAGCGCCGGGTCTGCATCCGGGCGGGTAGCCGCAGGCGTCCTGCGGTCGGCGCTGACCTCGGGGCCGATCACGCTGTTTCCTTCGAATGGCGGAGGCGCGCGCGCCGGGTGCTGGCTAGCAGGCTCGACGAACAGATCGGCGAGGCGGTGATGGCGGAAGGTCGGACGGGCGGTGTTGGGCTGGGCGGCGTTCGCGGGCGTCTGGGCGGGCGCGGCGTGCACCCTGCAGCTCAACGCCCAGACCTTCGAACAGGCCCAGTGAATAAACGCCCCGCGTGATACGCGATCGGACTTGAATGTCGCCCGGAACGGCATAGCTGCGGTGCGCCGAAGGAGCGCGCCATTGCTCGACGAGATCAGACTGCAGGTGGCCAGGGACGGGTTCGCGCGGGTGCGCGGGTCGCAGATGCGCCGCCTGTTGGGCGAGGCGCCGTTGGCCGACTGGGCCGGGTATGCGGCGAGCTGGAACGACCTGGCCGTGGACGAGTACATGGCCGACGGCGGCCGCTATCGGCGGCGGCGGTATGCGACGCTGGAGGCGCGGCCCGGCCGTATCGAGCGCCTGGCCCATCAGCCGCACTTCCAGAGCCTGGATTACAACCGGCTGAACGGCGGGGTCGAGCGCTGGTTCGAGCCGATCACGCCGCAGGTCTGCGACCTGCCGCTGACCCGCGCCATCCTCGACGCCTCGCTGGACGTGTTCGGGGCCGTGGCCGGGCCGGAAGCGGGGTTTCCGTGGCGAACCGAGATGCACCAGTTCCGTATCGAGGCGCGGGCCGGCGAGGCGGGGCGCCCGACGCCGGAGGGCGCGCACCGCGATGGCGTGGACTGGGTGCTGGTCATGCTGGCGGCCCGCGAGAACGTCGCGGCCGGCGTCACCGACATCTTCGATCCGTCCGGCGGCGCCCTGGGCAGCTTCACCCTGCTGGAGCCGCTGGACGCGGTGTTCATCGACGACCACAGGGTGTTTCACGGCGTGACGGCGATCGAGCCGGTCGATCCGACGCGCCCGGCCTATCGCGACGTCCTGGTGGTGACGTTCCGGCGCAGCGACCGGTGAAGCGAAGGCCGCTTGGCGGCCGCACTTGCTCGTGCGACAGACTTTCCATCGCGGTTCTGGGAAGCGCTCGCCATGTTGGTGCAGACGGAAGCGTACGGCTTGAAGCTGCTGGTCCCGGCCAATGATAGCGGCGTGAGCCAGTGCCTGCGTGACAATGGCGAGTTTGCGCGGGTCGAGGTCGAGCTGATCCAATCGCTGGTGGACGGCGGCGTCTATATCGACGTCGGCGCGAATATAGGGTCGATCGCCCTGCCGCTGGCCAAGGCCGCAAAGCTGGTGATCGCGGTCGAGGCCAATCGCGGGTTCGCCAATGTCCTGGCGGCCAACGCGCTAAACAACGGCCTCTACAATGTCTCCACCGTGCACGCGGCCATCGGCGAGACCGAGCGGCTGGCCCGCTTTCCGATGATCCCGTTGGGTCAGCCTGGCAACCTCGGCGTCTCTGGCTTTCATCTGGCCGGTAAGTTCGCTGAGGAAGTCGTCCGGATGACGACTCTCGACGCCATCACCCCGCCGACGACGACGGTCATCAAGATTGACGTGGAGGGCTACGAGCCGTCCGTGCTGATGGGGGCCGGACGCGTACTGCGGGAGGTGCGGCCGGTCTGGCTGGTGGAGAGCGGCGACGACACGCCTGAAACCTGGTCGGTGATCGACGTGTTCCGCCAGGCGAACTACGAGATCTACTGGTTTTTTGCGCCCTTTGTGACCATCCACCCCCATCGGGGCGCCTCGCCGGCGAAGCTGCGCGGCGATGTGAACATTCTTGCCGTTCCGCGCGAAATGGCCCAACCGGAGTGGGAGATGCGGCGCGTGGTTCCGGGGGAGCCGCGCCCGACCTCGATCGCCGACTTCCCCTACCTGACCCGCTACGGCTTCAAGCTGGCCTGACGCGAAGCTCTTCAGACGACACGGATCTCCGCCTTGGCACGCAGTATCGCGCTTTACCATCCGTCCGCCGGCGTGCGGCCGAAGCACAACCCGTTCGGCAAGGACGTCGCCAATGTCGAGCTGTTCAAGGCGGTGTTGCGCTATGCCGACGTCGACCGGGTCGACTTCCTGACGGGGGCGCAGGTGTCGCCGGCGGACCTGGTCATGGGCCTGACCCCGGGCGAGGTCGCACGGCCGCAGGTCACGACCACCCACTTGCTGGACCTGGGCCCGGCCAAGGACGCCGGCGCGCTCGTGCGCGGGGTGCCGGAGTTGACCGACATGGCCTGGCTGCGCCGGCAGGTCGGGCTCGAGAACGCCTACAGCCTGGTGGGCATGGTCCACACCCTGGCGCCGCCGGCGATGCGCGAGATGATCGCCAAGGCGGCGGTGGCGCCGATGCAGCCCTGGGACGCGCTGATCTGCACCTCGCCGGTGGTGCAGGAGTCGCTGGTCGAGATGTTCGACGAGTGGACCGGCTACCTGGCCGACCGCTACGGCGGAACCAAGCAGATCCGCCCGCACCTGCCGTTGCTGCCGCTGGGCGTGGAGGGCTCGGCCTTCGCCGCCCTGGCCGACCGCCCCGACGTTCGCGCCGCGACCCGTGAGGAAATGGGCGTCGGACCCGACGACATCGTGGTGATGTGGGTCGGGCGGCTGTCCTTCTTCGAAAAGGCCTTTCCGCAGCCGATGTTCCGGGCGGCGGAAGAGGCGGCGCGGGCGAGCGGCGTCAAGGTGCACTTCGCGCTGGTCGGCTGGTTCCCGGACCCCGCGCTCCACCGCGAGATGTACCAGGAGACGGTCCAGGCCTATGCACCGTCGGTCAGCGTCCACTACCTGAACGGCAACGATAGCGACCTGGTCGGCAGGATGTGGGCGGCGGGCGACATATTCCTGTCGCTGGTGGACAACATCCAGGAGACCTTCGGGATCACGCCGCTGGAGGCGATGGCTGCCGGCATGCCGGTGGTGGCCAGCGACTGGGATGGCTATCGCTTCACGATCCGCGACGGGATCGACGGGTTCCTGGTCCGCTCGCTGGGCGGGCCGCGCGGCGCGGGGCAGGGATTGCTGAACCGCCATCTCCACATGGGCCTGACCTATCAGGCCTATGTCGGCTCGGTGGCCCAGCACACGGCGATCAATGTGGGCGATGCGGCGGCGCGGATCGCCGATCTGATCGCCTCACCGGAGCTGCGCGCCAAGATGCGCGAGGCCGGCCGTCGTCGCATTCGCGAAACCTTCGACTGGAAGGTTGTCGTCGCGGGCTTGCAGGAACTTCTCACTGAGCTCGAGGCCATCCGGCTCGCCGCGCAGCCCGAAGAGCTGAAGTACACGCGCAATCCGACCAAGACCGAGCCCTATGGCGCGTTCGCGAGGTTCGCGACCTCGGTGCTGGGCGCCGGAACCCGTGTCGTCGCCCGGCCCGGGATCACCCTGGCCGACCTCGAACGCACCAAGACCATTCGGCTGGACGACTACGCGTCCGGGGCCAGGGCGTCGCATGATGAGAGCGTGGCCATGCTGACGCGGCTGATCGCAGAGGGCGAACTGAGCGTCCGCGAGCTGGTCGCGCCGTTCCCGCAGAACCGTCAGCAGCTGCTCGGCATGTCCATCGTCTGGATGTGCAAGCTCGGGCTGCTCGACTGGCGCTAGGGCCTATTCGGCCGCGGCCTTGACCCCGGCCGGCAGCCGCGAGCGGTGATAGGGCCGGTCGCCCAGCACGGTGGCCCGGTTCATGATCCGCCGGTGGGGCAGGTAGTCGTTGACCGCATAGTGCTGGGTCACGCGGTTGTCCCAGAAGGCGATGGCGTTGGGGCTCCAGCGCCAGCGGACCAGGAACTCCGGCTTCTGGATGTGCTCGAACAGCATGTTCAGGATCGCGTCGCTCTCCTTGCGGCGCAGGCCCTTGATCCGCTCGGTGAAGCCGAAGTTGACGAACAGGCCGTCCTCGCCGGTCTCCGGATGGGTGCGGATCACCGGATGCAGCACCGGCGGGTGCTCGGCGGCGGCCTTGGCGTGCTTGTCCTCGCCCGCGGCGTTGGCGACGATCCCGCGGGTGGGGAAGCCGCGGGCGAAGTCGTGCACGGCGTCGAGGCTGGCCAGGAACTCGCGGAAGGCCGGCGACAGCGCCTCGTAGGCCGCCTTCATGTTCGACCAGATGGTGTCGCCCCCCGACGGCGGCAGGCGCCTGGCGTAGAGGATCGAGGCCATCGGCGGGGTCTCGATGAAGGTGACGTCGGTGTGCCAGCTGTCGTTGTCGGTCGGGTTGTCCTTGTGATTGTCCAGGATGAACAGCTCTGGCGCCTCGGGCACCCCCGGATAGAGCGGGTGGGTGTGCAGCGCGCCGAAGCGGGCGGCGAAGTCGCGGTGCTGGACCGGGGTGATGTGCTGATCCTCGAAGAACACCACCTGGTGCTTGAGGAACGCCTGGCGGATCGCCTGCAGCAGGTCGTCGCTGACCGGCTGGGCGAGGTCGACGCCTTCGATCAGCGCCCCGATGGTCGGGGTCAGAGGGGTCACCTTGAACTGGGCCATGTCGAGTTCTCCGCGTGGTGGCGCATCTAAGCGCGGGCGGGAGAACGGCGCTACTGGAGTCCGAAGGCGCGGCTCGCAGAAAAGATCGCCAGGCCCACCAGCCCGCCTACAAGCGTGCCGTTGACGCGGATGAACTGCAGGTCCTTGCCGACCTGCAGCTCGAGCTTGTCGACCACGCCCTTGGTGTCCCAACTGGCCACCACCTGGGCGACGAAGCCGCCGATCTCGTGGCGGCGCGGGGCGATGACCTGGCGGGCCAGGATCCGGGCCCATTCGTTGAGCCGCGCCTGGGCGGTCTGCTCGGTGTGCAGCCACTCGCCCAGGGCCAGCAGCATCTGCTCGAGCCGCTCGGTCAGGCCCGCGCCGTCGCCGTCGACCAGCCGCTGTTCGATGTCGCGCCAGACGCCGGCCGCCTGCTCGCGCAGGGCCGGATCGGCCAGCAGCTTGGCCTTCAGGTCTTCACCCTTGGCGATCAACTCGGGATCATGGGCCAGGCGGTCGATGAAGCTCTCGATCCAGGCCTTGAGCTCCTGGCGCCAGGGATGGTCGGGCGCGCGCATCTCGACCAGCAGTTCGCCGAGGCCCGTGGTGACCTTCTGGGCGATCATCTTGTCGATGAACCTGGGCATCCACTTCCAGGACTTGGCCTCGACCTTTTCCTGGATGGTCGCTTCGTTGGCTTCGAGGTAGGCGGCCAGCTTGTCGAGGCACCAATCGAAGGCGGCCTGGGAGCGGCCTTCGTTCCAGAAGGCGGCCAGCAGCTTGGAGGCGGTCGGGGCGGCCGGCACGGCGCGGATCGCGGCGCTCGCCGCCGAGCCGGCGGTCTCGCGCAGCATGTCGCGCGGCAGCACCTTCAGGATGGTGGGAACGAGGCCGGACAGCCGTTTGGCCAGTCGCCGCGCGTGGCGCGGCTGGCGCAGCCACTCGCCGCCCCAGCGCGCGACCTCGATCTGCTTCAAACGGCTGTCGAGCACGTCGACGGTCAGGAAGTTGTCGGCGATGAAGCCGCCCAGCGCCTGGCCGATGCGGTCCTTGTTGCGCGGAATGATGCCGGTGTGGGGGATCGGCAGGCCCAGGGGGCGGCGGAAGATCGCGGTCACCGCGAACCAGTCGGCGCAGGCCCCGACCATTGCGGCCTCGGCGAAGGCGCGGACATAGGCGAGCCACGGCCAGTAGTCGTCGCCTCGGCTGGCGGCGACGAAGACGATCGCCATCGCCACCAGGAGCCCGGTGGCGATGGCTTGCATGCGCTTCAGGTCGCGCAGCTTCTGTGCGTCTGGCGACGCGGTCGTCGCGATCGTACCTGCCGCCATGTCGGACTAGATCGCCGCGTCGGCGCGTTGGCTCGCCTCATCCCTGGGGGCCTCGTCCTTGCGGGCTTCGGCCTCCTTGCGGCGCGCCATGGCCGCCGAAATGTTGTCGGCGGTCTTGCGGATGGTGTCGGTCAGCTTGGCGTCGAAATCGTTGACGCTGCGGTTGAACGTCGAGTCCGGGCCGAGGCTGTCGGTGATCTTGCGGCCGAGCACCGACCACTCGTCCTGCAGCTTGCGGGCGATGGCGTCGAAGTCCGCGCCCGTCCCGGCGCCGATCTTTTCGCCGAGGGCGGTGCGCGCAGCCGAGGCGATGAAGCCCGAGCGACTCATGCCGCGGGTCTCGGCGGCCTGGTCGATACGTTTCAGCAGCCGCTCGCCGATCGAGATGTTCACCCGCACCGGCGTGTCCTCGACCGCGACGTCGACCAGGAACGGAATCACCCCGGCCTCGGCCGCGACGGCTTCGAGCGCGGTGGGCTTGGGCCAGTCGTGACCGTCGTCGGCCAGGCGCTGCAGTTCCTTCAGCACCGCCTCGCGGGCGGCGACGACCAGGGCGGCGATGTCGGCGCCCTCGACGGCGAGGCCGGGCAGGTCGGGGAAACTGGCGCTGTAGCCGCCGGCCGGGGCGGTGCGGGCGAGGGCGACGAAGACGAGGGTGGTCATGGGGAGGATCCTCCGCGAAGAAACGAAGAATAGACGTTGTGTAGTTTTGCGCAAATTCAAGCCGTCGTGTGCGCCTTGGCCGCAGGACTGGGAATCATGCGATCAGGCCCCATGCCCAGCCCGCCCGGATTGCCTGAGTTCGACCTGCCGATGATCTTCGGCGACGCCATGGCGGGGCTCGGCTTCCAGTCCGGGGTGGCGCGGCTCGCCTTTGCAGCCAACGTCGCCGACGAGGCGGGCGAGGAGCACAAGGTCAAGTCCGGCTATCTGATCCTGACCCCGAACTGCATGCTGGAGCTGCGCAGCCAGATCGATCAGATCCTGACCGAGCTGGAACGCCAGGGCGTGATCAGCTTCACGCCGGATCGCCTTGACGGCTAGCCCGGCGCGGCGGCGGCAAGTCCCTTGGGGGCATTGACGCGGCGATCCAAGCGCTTCCTGTTTACTGAACGCTCGCGAACACGAATTGTATAGCGAAGGCGGGCAGCCTGCAGATCCAGTGCGCCGGGGAGGGATAGGCCATGACAGGAGCGAGCACGCGTGCGGCGAATCCGGGCCTGATCGTCGCCATCTGCTTCGGCATCGCCGCACTGGAAGGCTATGACATCCAGGCGTTCGGAGTGGCCGCACCCCATATGGCGCCGGAACTCGGCCTGGGGCCCGCGCGGCTCGGCTGGGCGGGCAGCGCGGCGATGATCGGGCTGGTGATCGGGGCGCTGTTCGGCGGCTGGGCGGCCGACCGTTACGGCCGCCGGCCGGTGCTGATGGGCTCGGTGGCGCTGTTCGGGATGTTCTCGCTGGCCACGGCCTTGGCCACAAATTTCGAGACCCTGACCCTGGCGCGGCTGGCGACCGGGCTCGGCTTCGGCGGGGCGATGCCCAACCTGATCGCCATCGCCAGCGAGATCAGTCCGCCGCACCGCCGGGCGCTGACCACCACCAGCATGTTCTGCGGCCTTCCGGTCGGCGGGGCGCTCGTGGCCCTGGCGGCCCAGCTCGGCGAGGCCGGCGGCGTGGACTGGCGGATGCTGTTCATGATCGGCGGCGCCCTGCCCTTGATGCTGGTGCCGGTGGTCTACTTCCTGCTGCCCGAAACCCGCCCTGCGCGGGCGGGCGACGGCCCGCCGCCGCAGCTGCTGGCGGGACTGTTCGCGGACGGCCGGGGCCTGGCCACGGTGCTGATCTGGGCGGTGTTCGCGCTCGACCTGCTGGTCACCTACCTGTTGCTGAACTGGCTGCCGCTGCTGGTCGTGGCCAAGGGCTTCACGGCGGCTGAGGGCGCGGCCGCAGCCTTCGCGATGAATCTCGCGGCGGTGGTCGGCTCGCTGGTGCTGGGCTGGGCGGCGGACAAGGTCGGCTACCGTTGGCTGTTGGTCGCGGTGTTCGCGGGTCTGGCCGGCGCGCTCTACGCCCTGGCCGCGGCGACCGGCCTGCCGATGATCCTGGCGGCGTCCGCCGCCGCCGGCTTCACGGTCATCGGCGGGCTCTACGTGCTCTACGCCCTGGCGCCGGTCTATTACCCGCCGCAGTTCCGCGCGGCGGGGGCCGGGGCCTCGGTCGCGGCCGGGCGGCTCGGATCGATCGTCGGGCCGTTGATCGCCGGCCAGCTGCGGGCGGTCGGCTACGGTCCGGGCGACGTGCTGAACGCGCTGGCGCCGGCGGCGGTGGTGACCATGGCGGCGGTGTTCGTGCTGACCACCTACGCCAAGCCCTACCGCGAGGCCTGAGCCCGTCGCGAGGCGCCGGCCGCGGCCAGGGCGGCGCGCTGCACGCCGTCCGGCAGGGTGGCGAACCAGGCCTGGGGAGAAAGCTGCTCGGCCACCCGCTGCTTGCCCGCCTGCGACAGCCGGGCGGCCAGGTCGCGGTCGGCCCGCAGCCGCCGCAGGGCCTGGGCGGCGGCTTCGACGTCGGGGTCGGCCCAGGTCTGGCCGCGATAGATGCCCTGCGGGTCGTCCACGGCGATGGGCTGCGAGGGGATCACCAGGGCGCAGGTCTCGTCCATGAAGTCGACATTGCCCGACCAGCCGGTGCCGATGACCGGCGTACCGAGCGCCATGGCCTCGGCCATGGTCAGGCCGAAGCCCTCGGCCCGGTGCAGCGAGATGAGCACGTCGGCCGAGGCGATCAGGCTCTTCACCTGAGCGTAGGGCCAGACCACGTCCAGCACCTCGACATTGGCCGGAGCCTGGGCGCGCAGACGGGCCAGGAAGTCAGGGAAGGCCGCCCCGTTCTGGGTCTTGATCACCAGCCGGGCGGTCGGGTCGTCCGGGAAGGCCCGGGCGAAGGCGGCGATCATCGCCTCGGGGTTCTTTCGCGCGGCCGAGGACTTGAAGTCGAACAGGGTCACGGCGGTGAACCGCTCGTCGCGCGGGGCCGGCGCGACGCCGCGATAGTCCTCCATGAACAGCGGGTGCGGCACCACCCGGACCGGGGCCTTGGCGCCGGTCAGGGCCGCGCCGGTGAAGGCGCTGGGAACCCAGACCTCCTCCAGGAAGGCGGCGTCCTTCAGCCAGGCCTTGGGCGCGCGGGGCAACTCCCAGGCCCAATAGCCGTAACGCGGGCCGCGGACGTTCTTGGGGCCCAGGAAGGCCAGCGCGGCCAGCAGCTCGGGGGCGTTGACGTGGAAGATCCACGGGCCCGGCGTGCGGGCGGCCTCGGAGGCGCCGATCCAGTCCAGCTTCGCCCCGGCGATGTCGACCTGTTCGACCGGCGCGCCCAGCGCCTCGAAGGCGCGGACGGCCAGCTTGGCCGAGGCGGCGATGCCGTAGGAACCGCCGAAGTCGCCGACCACCCGAATCGGGCCGCTCGTCGTCTGCGCGTCATGCGGGGCGCGGGCCTGATGGCGGACATAAGCCTCGAGCGCCGGTCCCAGGATCGGCTGGGCCAGGCGGCGGACAGGCTCGGGAGTCAGCGCGCGCCAGGCGCCGCGGGCGGAGGACAGCAGGCTCATGCGCTGGCGGACTCCCAGGCGACGCCCTGGGCCAGCAGGGCCACGGCGTCGGCGGCGATCAGCCCGGGCGCGGTGCGGAACACCAGCTTGCCGACCCGGGCGGGGGGATCGGCGGGCGCGCCCTGCGGCGTGCGGAAGCGGCCGGCGCCGGCGTCGAACACCAGCGCCTCGCCGCCGGCGGCGTCGGGCGTCCAGCGCTCGACCGCCAGCAGTGTGTTGATGGCGCCGGCGGCCGGGGCGCGGCCGGCCTCGACCGGTTCGCGGCGCACCGACAGGCGGGCGAGCTCGAACACCGGATGGCTGTCGACCGTCTGCGGCAGGGCGGCGACGTCGACGCCGTACTCGGCCAGCCCGCCGCCGATCAGCCAGCGCAGGAAGCCGAAACGGCCCTTGAAGGTGGTCAGCGGAAACAACCGCTGCAGGTCGCCGCGGCTTTCCCAGATCGACAGGAACAGGCGCGGGAACGGCATGCCGCGGGCCAGTTCGCGCACCGGGGCGTTGAAGCCCGAGCGCAGCGCCGTGCCCACCCATTGCGGCCAGGCGGCGCGATGGGCCAGACCGTAGGCGGCGAAGCGGAGCTTGGCCTCCGAGAGGTCGCCGGCCACCTGGCGGGCGGCGCGCAGGGCCAGGTCCGGCTCGGCGAAGGCCTCGGGCGGAGCCAGCCGGGCCGAGAAGCGGCCGTCGATCGATTCCGGGCCCAGCAGCCAGGCCTTCAAGCCCGCTTC
This sequence comes from Phenylobacterium sp. 58.2.17, assembly GCF_026411515.1. Lineage (NCBI taxonomy): Bacteria > Pseudomonadati > Pseudomonadota > Alphaproteobacteria > Caulobacterales > Caulobacteraceae > Phenylobacterium > Phenylobacterium sp. 58.2.17. The sequence continues at coordinate 74,420 of NZ_JAPMTQ010000007.1, forward strand.
GTCAGTGGCGAAGCGGTCGCGCAGGTCGCGGCGCGCATGGGTCAGGGCGCCGACCGCCGGCGCCTCCGGCGCGCTGGTCAGCCAGCTGGTCAGTTCGGCTGAGCCCGTCAGCCAGGGTCCGTCCAGGAGACCGCCCAGCGGCTCGCGGAGCACCTCGCCAGGCCTCACCGCGGCCCAGGCCTCGGCCGCCGAGGTCAGGCCGCCGCCGAAGTCCTCGCCGGCGCGGGCCGCGGCCAGCATGCGGCGGCGGGTCTCGCGCGGGACGAGTTCGCCCGAGGGGAAGGCGCGGTGGGCGTAGGGAATGGCCGAGGCCTCGACATGGCCGTTGCGCAGCAGCGCCTGGGCGTAGTCGGCGAGCAGGGCGGCGAGGTCCGAGCGCGGCGTGACCTTGATGCGGTCCTGGTGCTTGGAGAGCAGGTCCGGCCGGGTCGGGTCGAAGCCGGAGAAGTGGAAGAAGGCCAGCGGCTGGCCGTCGACGCTCCAGCCGTCCGCCGTACGGGCGACCTGGCGGCCCTCGAGGTTCCAGTAGGCGAGGTTCAGGGTCGGGGTGCGCAGGATGGCCAGGTCGCTGACCAGGCCCGGCGCCAGGTCCATCCACTTCTGGTCGGTGAACAGGCCGGCGGCGAAGTCGACGCGGCAGTCGAAGCGCAGCTTTTCGGCCCACCAGTCGAGCAGGTCGAAGATCTCCGGTTCGGCCCGCATGGCTGCAAAGCCGAGATTGAAGGAGCCAGACTGCAGGATGACGTGGTCGTTGGGGCTGGCCTCGCCGCGTAGCGGACGGGTGGTGTGCGGGGTCAGGGCCAGGGGGGCCTTGGCCAGTCCCTCGCGCACGGCGTCGAGCGGGCGATAGACCCAGATGTCGGGATCGAAATAGGCGCCGGAGGTGACGCCCTCTCCCGACAGCAGCGCCTTGAAGCACAGCGGCTTGACCGCGGTGTTGAGCTCCAGCGCGTCGTAATAGGCGCACATGGCCGCGAAGTCCGGCACGACGCTGGCGGCGTCGAGGGTGCGGATGCCCGGGTCCTTGAAGGCGATCGGGCCGTCGGTGGTGACGACCACGCGGCGGATGCCCGGCTCGATGGCGCCCAGGCTCTCCATCAGGCTGGCGGCCTGGGCGGCGTAGTTGCGCGAGACGATGGTGAAGATGAAGTCCAAGGTCGCTCCCCGGGGCGTCAGGCGGCGGCCAGCAGTTCGTCCAGCTTCTTGACGTCCATGATCTTGGAGGCGACGCCGCTCTCGATCCGCATGACCTTGTTGCAGTAGAGGCGGATCAGTTCGAGGTCGTGCGAGGCCAGCACCAGGATGCCGGCGCGCTCCATCAATTCCAGGATCCGCTTGTGGGCGAGCTTCTGGAAGTCGGCGTCGCCGACGGCGATCCACTCGTCCATCAGGATGACGTCGGCATGGACGGCGGTGGCCACGGCGAAGGCGAGGCGCGCCTGCATGCCGGCCGAGTAGGTTTTCAGCGGCATGGCCAGGAACGGGCCGAGGCCAGTGAATTCGCCGATCTCCTGCATGCGCTGTTCGATCTCCTTGGCGGAGAGGCCGGCGATGCGGCCGCGCAGGCGGATGTTGTCGAGCCCGGTCGCCGACGGGTCGATGCCGAGGTTCAGGTCGAGCATGGCGGCGATCTGGCCGTGCACGTCGATGGTGCCCTCGTCGGGCTCGTAGGCGCCGGCCAGGGCGCGCAGCAGCGTGGTCTTGCCCGAGCCGTTGTGGCCGATCAGCCCCAGGCGGTCGCCCGACTTCAGTTCGAGATTTATGTTCGACAGCGCCGTGACCTCGGGCGCTCCCATGCCCGTGCGGCCCAGCTTGCCGCCCACGGTGATGCGCGCCAGGTGCTTCTTCAGCGACTTGGAATCGACCCCGTAGACCGGGAAGCGCAGGGTCAGGTCGGTGACCCGGATGGAGACCTCGGGGCCCTTCATAGGTAGTGCACGATCCGTCGACGGGTGAGGGCGAAGGTGGTGAAGGTTCCGGCCCAGCCGAGCACGGCCAGGACCACCATGAAGATGTAGGTGCGCGGGTCCACGACATTGCCGAGCAGCGGCGCGCGGACGAGCTCGAGCAGGTGATAGAATGGGTTGAGCACCAGCACCGCGTGATCCAGCAGCCGACCGCCGGGCAGCCAGAACACCGGGGTCATGAACATCGCGAACTGCACGACCGAGCCGACGATCTGCGGGATGTCGCGGAAGCGGGCCGAGGCGATGCCGGCCGCCAGGCTGATCCAGGCGATGTTGACCAGCAGCAGCAGCACGCCGACCGCGCCCATCAGCACGTCGGTCTGGCGCCAGTGGTCGTAATAGACCAGCACGCCGACGATGATGATCAGGTGGTGGGCCAGGTTGATCACGTTGCGCATCACCGTGCGCCACACGAAGGTGAACATCGGCAGCGAGCTCTGGCTCAGGATGCCCGCCGCCTGCACGAAGGTCTGGCAGCCCTCGAGGATGACGTTGGCGATCAGGCCCCAGACGACGATGCCGAGCGCCACATAGGGGATGAACTCGTTGACCGGGACCTTGAACAGGTTGGCGTAGAGGAACCCGATCCCGGCCACCATGAGGCCCATGGACAGGGTGATCCAGAACGGGCCGAGGATCGATCCGCGATAGCGCGAGACGACGTCGTGCTTGGCCAGCGACCAGGCCAGGCCGATGCGGTCGAGCGAGGCGCGCAGGTCGGCGAACGCCATGCTGAACTCGTGCATGGGACCGCGCCGTCCGGTGCGAACCATGTGTTGTGCGGATTGCATTCAGTCTCCCGACCAAGAGCGCGCCGACGCACCGGCCATCTGTGGCGCTCGCCGGTGGGTAACAGGTCGCATTTTACGGCGCAAGCATGGCGCCGGGCGTGGAATCCAAAGGAAAATCCGCTCCGGCGCCGCCAGCTGGCGGTTACAGCTCGCTTTCGTCCTCGAAGGGCGGAGCGCTGGTCTTCATGTGGGCGTGGTCGGCCCGGTACTGGTTGAAGTGGCGGCGGTCGGCGGGCGAGGGCTGGGCGACGTCGCGCACCAGGCCGCCAGCCGCCAGCTCGGCGGCCGAGCGCTTGCGGACCACGAACTCGATCCCGCACTCGCCGATCGGCGTCAGGGTCTGGTCGAAGCGCGGCAGGTCGTAGCGGAAGGTCGAGTTCAGCAGCGCCACCTTCTCGACGTCGGCGGCCGGCCCGAGGTCAGACAGGATCTCCAGCACGTTGATCGAACGGTCCGACCAGGACTTGGCCTTCAGCATGGTGAAGGTCCACTTGTGGTCGCGGTTGTGGGTCGAGGGGAACACGCCCTGTTCGTAGAGGTCCTCGTCCGGCACGGTGACGACCAGGAAGCCGCCCGGCTTGATCGCGCCGAACCAGGCCTTCAGTCCCTGGCGCGGATCGACCAGGTGCTCCAGGCAGTGGCTGGAGTGGACGAAGTCGAGGCTCTCGGGGGCCAGGCCCGCGAGGAACTGGGCGTCGCCGTCCTCCCAGTCCCAGACCCGCACGGATTTCAGGCCCGGGAAGAACGGAACGTAGAGCGACAGCGGGTCGGGCTTGCCGCCGATGTCCAGCCCCTCGCCGACGAACCAGCGACGGGTGAAGTTCGGGTCGGCCATCCGGCGGACGATGGATTTCGAAAGTTCTTTCAAGGTCTTGATCCTATCGTACGTCCCAGGATTCGGCCCCGGTCGAGGTGAAGCGGGCGGCCTGGGCTACGCCGCCGAAGCCGCCCAGCAGGCGCTTGAGCCCCTCGCGCCGCGTCGGGTCGACGAGGAACATCATGAACCCGCCGCCGCCGGCCCCCGACACCTTGCCGCCGAACACCCCGAAGTTCTTGGCCGCCTCGTAGACGGAGTCGATCATCGGCGAGGACATGTTGTGGGCGGTCTGCTTCTTCAGGCTCCAGCCGGAGTCGAGCAGAGCGCCGAAGCGCGGCAGGTCGCCGGCCATCAGGGCGTCGCGCATTTCGAAGGCGCTGGCCTTGATGGCGTGGAGGCTTTCGATCGACTTGGGGGCGTGACTGCGCATGTTGGCGGTCTGCTCGTCGATGATCGCGGCGGATTCGCGGCTGACCCCGGTGAAGTAGAGCACCAGGCTGGCCTCCAGTTCCTTCATCACCTTGTCCGGCACCGCGACGCTCTCGACCTCGACCCGCGCGGCGTCGAAGAACCGCATGAGGTTGAGGCCGCCATAGGCCGCGGCGTACTGGTCCTGCGCGCCGCCGGCCAGGCCCAGCTCGCGCCGTTCGATGTCGAACGCCAGCCTGGCGACCGCATGGGCGTCCATCGACAGTCCCATGAACCTGCGCATGGCCTCCACCATCGCGACGACGAGTGCGGACGATGAGCCCAGACCCGAGCCGGGCGGGCAATCGGCGTAGGAGACCAGGGTGAGCGGCAAGGCGCGCCCCCCGGCATGATCGGCCATGAAGCGGTTGTAGACGCCCTTCAGCAGGCGCAGCGGCTCGTCGGTCGGCAGCGGCGCGACCGCGTTCGCCTGCCAGGTCTGGTCGCGGTCGGCTGCGACCAGGCGGACCTGGCCGTCGTCGCGGGCCTGGACGGTGACGTGGGCGAAGAGGTCGATGGCCGCGTTCAGCACCACCCCGCCGTGCTCGTCGCAATAGGGCGAGACGTCCGTGCTGCCGCCGCCGAAACCGAGACGAAGGGGGGCGCGGGCGCGCACCAGTTCATGACGCATGAGGGGCGATCTGATCCCGACCTGACTGACTGCGATGAGGGCGGGGTAGTCGCCGCCGGCCAGCTTGGCAACCGTCATCGGCGCCAGACGACGGTCTGGCGACTCGATGCAGTATCTTCGTTGCGACCCTGGCGAGAGCCGGGGCGGCTATCTATCTGGGCTGTGGGCCGCCCAATCCTCCCCCCCGGGGGCGCTCGGAAGTATCGTATGAAATCCATCCTCAACATTGCGGGTGCGGCGGCTATCGCCCTGACCCTTTCGGCCTGCGACCAGCCGGCGCCGTGGGCGCGCGCGGCTACCGCGCCTGAACCGGTCCGGGGCGTTGAGAACCTGCGGGCCCAGGCCGTGGCCTGGAACGACGCCGCCCAACGTTTCGAGATCAACGGCGCGCCGCTGAAGGCCGGCCGGCTCTGGACCTTCGACGGCTCGACCGAGGGCTTCGTCGCCGGCGGCGGCGAAGTGCTGCCGGCCAGTCCCGTCGGCATCGACCTGCGCAACGGCGCGGCGGACTCCATGCTGCGCTCGCCCAAGGGGCTGGCGCTCGATGGCAGCCGCTACTCGCTGGTGCTCGTGCGCCTGACCCGCACCCGCGCCGGCGCCGACTGGGACGGTTCGATCTTCTATTCCACCGCCGAGCACGGCGAGGCGGGCGAGTATCAGGCCAAGCCGCGCGACGGCGCCGACCCTGCGGTCAACGAGACCGTCGTGCTGGTCTACGACATGGCCAAGCTGAAGATGGGCGGCGACGACTGGACGAACTCGCTGATCGATCAGATCCGGGTCGACACTGACGACGCCGCCGGCGGCGGCTTCGTCGTGCATCAGGTCGCGGTGACCGAGAATCCGGGGGTGACCGCGCTGGCCCAGGCCCCCGTCGGGCCGACCACCATCGCTCAGCGCTAGGTCGTGTGGCTCCGGTCCAGGGCGGCTCAGGCCGCCTTGGCGGCGGCCAGCTCCTCCATCCGCGCCACGTAGCGCAGGCCGATCGCCCGGGCGCTGAAGTTCGTGCGGATGTGGCGACGGGCGCGCTCGCCGAGCGCCCGAGTCCAGGCCGGATCGTCTAGCAGGCCGCCGATCAGCTCCACGGCGTGATCCACCGACGGATCGGCCCAGACCTGCCCCTCGCCGAACAGGTAGGCGTCCGGGGCGACGGGGATCAGCTTACAGTCGACCAGCAGGCTGGTGTCGGGCGTCATGAAGTCGAGATTGCCCGAATAGTTGGTCGCCACCGCCGCGCGGCCCATGACCATCGCCTCGGCCGGCCCGCGGCCGAAGCCTTCGGAGCGGTGCAGCGACACGAAGGCGTCGCAGCAGCGGACCAGGTTCTTGATCTCGTTGTCGCTGAGCTGGCGGGTGATCGCCTGGATCTGGCCGCCCATCGCGCGGATCCGCCGTTCCAGCTCCTTGCGGGCGAGATTGCCGTCGTCGCCGCCCTTGTACTTCACGACCGCATGCAGGGGCGCATGCGGGCGCTGGGCGACCAGCTTCTCGAACGCCTCCAGCATCGCGAACGGGTTCTTGCGTTCGGCGTAGGACGAGAAGTCGAAGAAGAACAGGCAGACGAAGGCGTTCTCGGGAATGCCGAAATGCCGGCGGCCGAGGAATGACGACATGGTCAGCTCGACCGACAGCGGCATGTGCGTGATCGGCCGGGTGGTCGCGGCGGCGACCGCGTCCTGGATGAACTGCGACGGCGCCCAGACCTCGTCGAAACGGTCGAGGATCTTGGCCCACGGCGCGGGGTACTTGGCCAGCTCCCAGGCCGGATAGATGATGTTGTAGGCGCTTTCGAAGGCCGGGCCCGAACCCAGATGCTCGAGCACGCCCATCGCCTGCTCGACCTCGTCGGCGTTGATGCAGAAGAGGTTGGCCTTGGGGCTCAGCTTCGGAACGATGTGGCCGGCGAACTCGCGTTCGAAGTCGGGGTCCTTGTTCCGGTCCATGCCGTAGATGTCGATGACGCCGGGCGTGGCGCCGGCGGCGCGGAAGGCGCGGAAGGCCGAGCGCACATGCTCGGCCATGCCGATGGCCGAGAACGGATGGCCGACGAGGACGAGGTCTTCAGGCGTCATGACTTGTCCAGCAGGTCGGCGTCGGCGGCGTTCTTGATCGCCTCGAGCCAGGCATGGCCGAAGCGCTGGTCGGGCTCCAGGTGGGCGCCTTCGCCCCATTCGTTCCAGGCGTTGATGAACACGATCCGCTCGTCGCCGAAGTTCTGGCGGCGGGTCTCCTCGAACATCGCCTCGGTCCAGGCCTGGAAGGCGCCGGGGGTCGCGTGCTGGTAGTTCCAGCCGCTGTCCTGGCGGCGGGGGGTGTTGTCCCAGGACGGCATCACCCCGCGGAAGCGCTTGTGGCCCAGCGGCTCGGTCCCGAGATAGTTGCGGACCATCTGGCGATAGTCGTTCACGCGGCCCTCGAAGCGGGCGTTGTAGAGCGGGCCTGGCGGATGGATCAGCGCGCCGTTGCCGGCCGGCGGGAACTCCACCGAGGCGTCGAAGCCGATGCTGGCCGGATCGGTCTTGCCGCCGGCCTTCTCGAAGCTCTCGACGAAGGCCAGGTAGATCTCGCCGATCCCGGCCTGGCGGCAATGGTCGCGCCAGGCGTCGGCCCAGGCCCTGGCGTCGGGCAGCAGGCCGGGGCGATAGATGAGCACCAGCGGCTTGCCGTTGACCCGGATGTAGTTCGGCCGCTGCAGGAACGGCTCCATCTCGGCGATCGAGGCCTCGGCGTCGCCGCTCGCATAGGTCTGGGCCAGCAGCACGTCGCGCTCCTGGCCGTCCCAGGTGCGGGTCCAGTTCTCGTTGGCCCAGCAGAGGCAGAACGGGAAATCGTCCGCGCCGCCGTCCAGCAGCGGCTCCAGCGGCGTCTCAAGAATGCGGCGCCCGCCGGTGAACCAGTAGAAATAGTGGCAGAAGCCGCCGATCCCGTAGCGGCTGGCGAGCTCGGCCTGGCGGCGCATCGCCTCGGGGTTCGACAGGTCGTAGAAACCGAGGTCGGCCGGCACGTGCGGCTGGTAGTGGCCGCGATAGTTCGGCAGCGCGCGGCTGACATTGGTCCATTCGGTGAAGCCGGGGCCCCACCAGCGGTCGTTCTCGGCCACCGTATGGAACTGCGGCAGGTGAAAGGCGATCGTCCGCACGCGGTTGAGGGCTTCCAGCCGCTCGCCCCAGCGCTCCACGAACTTCTGCTGATTGCGCACCGCGAGGCGGTGCTTGTAGCCGCTGTCGATCGAGTTGGCGGTGACGCTCAGGTGGTGGACGATGGCCGAGGTCGGCTCGTAGATCACCCGCAGGCCGCGCTCGCGGAGGCGGAAGCAGAGATCGGCGTCCTCGCAGTAGGCCGGGGCGAAGGTCAGGTCGAAGCCGCCCAGCTCGCCGAACACCGCCCGCCGGACCATCAGGCAGGCGCCCGAGGCGTAGTCGACCTCGCGCCGCACGTTCCAGCGCGGCAGCTCGGGATCCTCGAACAGGCCGATCATCTCCGCAGCGCCGTCGATGCCGATGCGGGCGCCGGCCTCCTGCAGGCGGCCGTCGGGGAACAGCATCTTCGGGGCGACGGCGCCGACGTCGGCCTCTTCGGCGAACGGCGCGAGCAGCGCCGGCAGCCAGCCGGGGCGCACCTGGACATCGTTGTTCAGGAACACCACGAACTCGCCGCGGGCCTCGCCGGCGGCGCGGTTACAGGTGCGGATGAAGCCGAGGTTCTCCGGGTTCGAGATCAGCTTCAGGCCGGCGACCTTGGCCAGCACCCTGGCGGTGTCGTCGCTCGAGGCGTCGTCGATGACGATGACTTCAGCCTCGTCCAGGTCGCCGCAGGCCTGCAGCGCCGCCAGGCATTCGAGGGTGAAGGTCAGGTTGTTGTAGGCCGGGATGACGATCGAGACCTGCGGCGCCTGCGGCGCGGCGAAGGTCAGGCCGGCGGCGGCCTTGTCGATGTCGCGGGCCTCGACCTTGATCAGGTCGAAGGGCTTGACGCGCACGTCGCCGATCGCCCGCTCGCGGATGCGTTTGCGGGCCGCCTTCAGGTCGCGATAGGCTTGATTGTCATAGGCCCCGGCGTCGCGGGCCCGGCCAGCGGCGCGCAGCTGTTCGAACAGTCCCGCCTCGCCCTGCGGCCGCGCCACGGTGGCGCCCGGCTCGGGCTTGGGCGTGCGGCTCAGGGCCCAGTGCTCCAGCGACGAGACCGGCTGTTCGGCCGCCTGCGGGTTCTCCAGCAGGTAGGCGATCTCGTTGAAGTCGGCCGCCGGTGAGACGCCCTCGAAGGCGCCCTCGGTCAGGTAATGGACGACCGGATGCATGGCGGCCGGCATTTCAGCCTGCTGGTCGAGGTAGAAGGCGGTGTCGAAGTGAATGCTGGGGTCGCGGCGTTCCTCGAACCCGTGCGCCAGGAAGTGGGCCAGCGCGCTGGAGCCCATCGGGGCGGCGTCGCGATAGCGGTCCATGTACCAGCCCGGCTCGAACAGCGGGTGGGGGCTGCGCATCTCGCTGGCGCCGCTGGTCGCGTAGTGCAGCAGCGGCGCGACGTCGGCCTCGGCCACGTCGGGGTTCATCGCCAGGTACCAGGCGCCGCTGAACAGCGGGTGCGGCTCGTAGCCCTTGCGCCAGCCTTCGCGCAGGTAGTGGACCAGCGGGTTCTCGCCGCTGTCGGCGACCTCCTCGGCCTGTCCGACATAGTGGCGCACGTCGAACAGCGGGTGCGGGTCGTAGCCTTCGGTCACCCCCCTGTGCAGGTAGTGCTGCAGGGCGGTCAGGCCCGTAGCGGCGACTTTGACGGCGTGGCGGCCGCGATAGTCCTTCAGGTCGAACAGCGGGTGAGGGGCGCGTCCCTCCTGGTCGCCGGCGACCAGGTAGTGAGCCAGCGGCGCCCAGCGCGAGCCGCGCAGGTCGTCGTTGTTTTCCAGGTACCAGGCCTGGTCGAACAGGGCCTTGGGATTGACGCCGCCGTCCGGGCCGGCGCGGACATAACCGATCAGGTCGCGCGCCTGGCCGCCGTCGCGCCCCAGGCCGATCCGCAGCTTGAAGTCCCAGACCCCCGAGCGGGCGATCAGCGCTGCGCGGCCCGGCCACTTGGCGCGTGCCAACATCATGTCGATGCGCTGTTCGGTCGGGCCCTTGTCGGCCAGGCCGACCCGGCGGGCGGCGGCCTTGCGGAAGCGGTTCCAGCGATCCTCGGCGACCACGCGCCGGGCGCGATGCAGGTCGCGGCGCTTGGCGAGCAAGGCCTCGGCCGTGTTGTCGGGAACGGGGTGTTGGGTGTCGTTGGCCACGGTCGGTATTCTCGGGCGCGGTGCTTAGCGGCCGGCCAGGGCGGTGTCGACCATGGCCTCGATCTTCGCGCGCTCCTGCCGCAGGAGCGCCAGGTCTCGCTCCAACGCCTTGATTTGCTGCTCACGCACCTCGCCCAGCTGGCGTTGGTAGAGCAGTTCGGCGCGGGTCGAATCGAGCGTATTGGTCACAGGCGTGACCAATACGCCCATCTGCGACTTCATTTGGGCGATCTGGGCCGCGGCGCGCTCCAGCGGGGCGCGGTCGGGCGTCTCGCCCGCCGCTGAGGCCGTGAACCAGTCTAGCACTTCCTGAGCCATGGCCCCGACCATCGGCACGTCGGCCAGCGCGCCCATGCCGTCGTTGTGGCGCAGGTCCTTGGTCAGGAAGCCGTCGATGGCCGTGGCGGCGTGATCGGTCAGGCGGGGAAGCGGGGCGCCCAGCGCCTGCTCCATCCTGGCGACCTCGGCCCGCCAGTCGGCCAGCAGACCATCGTAGGACACGAAGGCCCGCGGCAGGTCGCGGCTGCCGGCCTCGGCGGCCAGCATATACAGCGTCCAGATCAGCACCGACTTTTCGACCGGGAAGGCGTCGCGGCGGGCCAGCGAGCCGGCCACGGCGAGGGGGTGGCGAACAGGGATGACCACCCGGACGGCTATGCCGGCGCGCTCCAGCACCGTGCGCCACATCGGCAGCAGCACCGAGACCCGGGGATCCTTGAGCAGCGGATGAATGGCCTCGCCGAACTCGGCCTTGAAGAGGTCCAACGCACGCGTCGTCCAATCGGCCTCGGCGTCCGGCGCCAGGGGCGCGTAGGGCAGGTTGAAGGGATCGTCCCAGGCGCTGCCGGCCGCGCGCAGGCGCTGGTCGTTGAACACCGAGATCTTCCAGGGCTCGAAGTAGCCCTTGGCGTTGTGTTCGTCGCCCGGCATCACGTTGTCGGGCAGTTCGGCCCCGGCCAGGGCCAGCAGCTGGGCGGTCGCCGAGGTGCCGGAGCGGTGCATGCCGAGGACCAGATAGGCGGTCCGCTGGAAGGTCTGCTGCATGTCGCCTTTGTCTCGCTTCGGACGTCCTCGTCGGTCCTGGGCCGATTGCCGAACCGGCGTTCTCGCCGCGATTTCAAACCGGAACCGCCAGGCTCAGGCGCTCCGCTGTATGGCCGCTTGCGCCCCGCTGCAAGGCTGACGCGGTTGATCGACGGACGCAACTGATGCAAACCCAGGCTTGGAGTCGCACGGAAAGTTCGCACATGGCCGCCGCGGCCTCACCAGATCGCGCCCACCGTCTGCTGGTGGTGGCGATGGATTTCGACTTCTACCGTCAGGCCCATTCGGACCTGACCTATGCCGATATCGACCCAGCCGGGCACTACGGCGCGGCCGGCTGGCGCGAGGGCCGCGATCCCGCGCCGTGGTTCTCGACCGACGCCTATCTCGAGCAGAACCCTGACGTGGCCCAGGCCGGGGTCAATCCGTTCGTGCACTACCTTCGGAGCGGCTATCGCGAGGGCAGAGCGATCTCACGGTCGCAATTCGCTGATGCCTACTACGCAGCTCTGGCGAACGGCGATGTGCCGATCACTGCGGCCGAGCGGAGCGCCGCGGCCGAGCACTTCGACGCGCGGTTCTATCAGACGATGAACCCGGACCTGGCGAAGGTCGGCATCGATCCTCTCGATCACTTCCTGCGCCACGGCTGGCGCGAGGGTCGCGATCCGAGTTTCGAGTTCTCGGTGGCGGACTATCTGGAACTCAATCCGGACGTCTCGGCCAGCGGAGTGCATCCCTTTGTGCACTACGTGATGACCGGCCGGCACGAGCGCAGACCGCTGAAGCTGGATTTGACGTTCCGGCAGGCGGCGCTCGGCCGCTTGCAGAGCTTCGAGGGCCGCCTTGCCGACGCTCGGCGTTGGGCCCGGCCCATCGAACTTACGCAACTGGGGGTCCTGGCGGAGGCGTTGGCGAACGCGCCTGCGCGCGGACTGCACCTGACATTCAGCCATGACGACTACAGCCGCTCGGTCGGCGGATCCCAGCTTTGCGTGCAGCGCGAGGCGGCCGAGTTCGCGCGGCTGGGCGTCAACCATCTGCATGTGTTCCCCGCCAACGGATGGCCGACGGTGCGGAGCGGCGCGACCCGTACGCCTATGGGGGTCCTGCTGAACGGCGAGACCGTCGGGTCCTTTGTTCCCCACGACATCACCAGGGCGTTGAAGAGCTATCACGCGGAAGGACCGCGCAGCTTCGCGATCCATCAGATGCTTGGGCACTCAAGTCGCGATGTCGTCGACATCGTACGCGCAGCGGGCATGAACGCCGGCTATTTCTGGCTGCATGACATGGGCTCGCTGTGCGCGGGGGTTCATCTCATGCGCAATGACGTTGAGAGCTGTGGCGCGCCTCCCCCGCAAAGCGCGGCATGCGGCGTCTGCATCTACGGCGCTGCGCGCAGCGGGCAGCTACGGGAGCACGAGTTGCTGTTCTCGCGTCTGGACCTCACGGTGATTGCGCCCTCGCAGGTGGCTCTCGACACGTGGCGTGAAGGTAGTGATTTCGGCGCGCGCGAAGCGTTGGTCTTGCCGCACGCGACCCTTGTTCCGTCCGACGAGCCGCCGCCCATGAGGGACGGACCTCTTCGCATCGCCTTTCCTGGTACGCCGTCGATCCACAAGGGCTGGCCGGTCTTCAATCATCTGGCCAACCGCTTTGCGGCCGATCCCCGCTATGAGTTCTTCCATCTGGCGAGCAAACCCGCGACAGGGACCACGGCACGCCACCATCATGTTGCGGTGACGGTCGACCAGCCGCTGGCCATGCGCCAGGCCATGATCGATCTTTCCATCGACGTCGCCCTGGTCTGGTCGTTGTGGCTGGAGACCTTCTGTTTCGTGGCCTATGAGGCTGCTGCTGCTGGCGCTGCGGTCGTCACGAGTCCGGAAAGCGGAAACGTCGCGGCCTTCGCCGCCGATAGCGGGCATGGCTTGGTGCTGCGAGACGAACAGGCCCTCGAAGCCTTGTTCGAGAGCGGCGAAATCCTTCAGTTGTCGCGCTCTGTGCGCCGGCCCGGCCTCTTTGACTTGAAGTTCAGCAGGCTTGCGGCGGAGCTTGCGCCGGCATGAAGGTTCTCTGCTTCTCCAGCTTCACCTACGCCTATCTTGACCGTGCGCGCGTGCTGTTCGCCAGCCTGCGGCGTTTTCATCCCGATTGGGAGCTGGTCGCGCTCATCACCGACCTGCCGCCGCCGGGCTTTCAGCTACGTCTGCAGGACGAGCCGTTCGATCGGGTGGTTCATCCGGACACCCTGATCCCTGACTTCAAGTCCTGGCTCTTCAAGCACGATGTGGTCGAGGTCTGCACCGCAGTGAAGGGACCATTCCTGCTCGACGCCTGCGGCTCGGGCGCGGACGTGGTCATCTATCTTGATCCGGATACAGCGCTCTTCTCGGACCTCACGCCGCTGATCGAGCAGCTTGAGCGGGATGACATCCTGCTCACGCCGCATTTGCTAGTTCCGAACGAGGATCATCAGGCGATCTTCGACAACGACCTGGCGACCTTGCGCACGGGCATCTTCAATCTCGGCTTTGTGGCGGTGAAGGCGAGCGGAGAGGGAGCTCGCTTTGCGCAGTGGTGGAACGACCGCTTGCTTGAGTACTGCTACGACGACATCCCCGCAGGGTTGTTCGTAGATCAGAAGTGGTGCGATCACGTGCCGGTATTCTTCGATCGGGTCGGGATCGTGCGCGACCCCGGCTACAACGTCGCGAGTTGGAATCTCAGCCAGCGCAAGGTCGCGATCGGCCAGGACGGAGCGATCAGGGTGAACGGCGCGCCCTTGAGATTTTGGCACTTCACCAAGCTCGGGCCTACCGGCGACGTCATGACCAGGCGCTATGCGGGCGACAGCCACGCGGTCTATGAGATCTGGCGCTGGTACAAGGAACGGGTCGACGCGGCGCGCGATCCGATCATTCCCGATCGCTACTGGGCCTATGAGCAGTACGGTGACGGGACCGAAATCGAGAGAGCCCATAGGCTGCTCTGGCGCGAGCGCGCCGATCTGCGGATGACGTTTCCCGACCCGTTCGATGCTTCGAAGGGCGGGTTCCTGGACTGGCTGCGCGCGCAGGGCCTCGCGGGGCTTCCCGCCGCTTGACAGGCGGACGCCCAAGTCTGACACGAATGGCGAGATAGAAGGAGGGTCGGGCCATCATGGCGGCCGACAATGGGGCCCCAGCGGCGCTCGAAAGCGCCCATGCAGGCGCGCTGATCGACAAGATCGAAGCTCTGTTGCGCCGATGTGCGGCACTGCAAGGCGCCAGTCAGCGTGTCTCGGCCGAGAGCGGCCTTAGTCGAACGCGCCTGGGCGCGGCCCTGGCCGAGGCGATGCTCGCCCGCTGGGAGCTTGAGGCGCAAGCCCGCGAACTCGCGCTCACGGGGTACAGCGCGGTTGCTCGGCCGTCCGCGCGGCCGCGGCGCTACAACCGGATCGCGCGGCGTATCGATTCGGCGCTCGAGCGTCTTGGCGCCTTCGGGCGCGCAGCAATCATCGCCCGATCGGGCCTGTGGCGCACCGGCGGGCAGGGCGGGCTGAGCGCGATGGCTGCCTATGCCCGGCGTGGGGGCGACGCATCGGCCCAGCCGTCCGCCCTGTTCGATCAGGCCTGGTATCTGAGGGCGCGGCCGGATCTCGTCGGCACGCGCACCAGTCCGCTGCCGCACTACCTGCTGCATGGCGCCGCCGAGGACCTGGATCCGCATCCGCTGTTCGACACCGATTTCTATCGGGCGCGGAACGCGGCGGCGTTGGGCGAGACCGGCCTGACGCCGCTCGAACACTTCGTGCGCGTGGGGGCGGGCGAGGGGCGTGATCCGCACCCTTTGTTCGATATCGCTTACTATCTGCGCCAGGCGCCTGACCTGATCGCCAGCGGCGAGAACCCGATCACCCACTACGAACGCGAGGGCGCAGCGCGCGGCCTTAGTCCTCACCGGCTGTTCGCAGCCGACTACTACGCCGAACAGGTCGGCCAGGCGGGCGCGCCTTCGCTGATCCACTATCTCAAAAGCGGCTCCGACGCCGGCCTGCGGCCCCATCCGCTGTTCGATCCGACCTGGTATCGCGAGACATATCCCGAACTCGCCCCGGCCGAGCCGCTCGTCCATTTCCTGCTGGTCGGCGGCCTTGAGGGGCGCAGTCCGGGGCCCTGGTTCGACACGCAGCGATATGTCGCCCTGCGCGTCGATGGGCTTGAACCAGGGCGCAATCCGTTGGTCGACTACCTTGAGGGGGGCGCCTGGCGCATCAGCGAACCGTGGCTGGGGCGTCCAGAGCCAGGCTTTCTTGACCTCGCTGCGGACTACGCGAGCTGCGCCCTGACTCCGCTTGAGCTGTGGGCTCGCAAGGGTAGGGGCTAGATCCCAAGCGCCTGAAACTCGCGCCAGACAGCGCGGTAATAGTCCTCGATGTAGTGGAAGGGGCTCAGGCCCCAGCGATGGCGCACGTCGGCAAGCTGGAGCGGCCCCGGAGCGCAGACGCGCCTTGCCCGTGGCAAGGCCGCAGAGAAGGCGTCCTGTTGCTGGCTGAGGATCGCATTGTAGTCGGCGATGGCGGCTAGCTTGCCGCCGAAGATCTCGACGTCGCCAAAGGCTTGGCGCCCACCGGCCTCGTCCAGATAGTGCGAGGCCCACTGAGTCTCATGGAGAATGAGCCGAGCCTCGCCAAGCGGCGTCATGTCCAAGATGTCCACCATCTGGCGGAGCGCCTGCCGCCAGAGGAGGTCGCAGGCCGCGCTGGTGCGGCTGATCGCGTGCGCGTCATTGAAAGGCGCTTGGCGATGGTATCCGCTGACATCCAGCTCCCAGCTGTGTGTGACCAGCGTGCCCTGCGCCGCCAGCAGATCGAAACGCTCGTCGATGAAGTCGAAGATGAGATGGGTCGGGCGATAGGCGACCAACTGGGCGAGCGCCGTCTTGCGTATATCGGCGACCATGGCGCGATGTGTGGAGACGCCGAGAGACGCCGGCGGGTCTTCACTGACGACCACGCCGTTGAGCGGCGGGGCGAACAGGCTCGCCAGACTCGTCCGTGAAATATAGAGCAGGTCCTGCGGCGGCGCTTCGCCCACGATCGGCCACACATCGCGGGTAATGCAGCTCCCGATTATGGCGACCCTGGGCAATCCCTACTCCTCGCGCCTCGGGCGACGGCGATTAGAACTTCGACACGTGCGGCGCGAATTTTCGCCGTCGCGAGCGCCATTGACATCCTTAAGAGGCCCGATCATGTGTCGCGCGTTTTTGGCGCAATCCGCCTTGGACTTCGAGCACCTATTTCGGCCATCGTCATCGCGGCCATCGGCGGCGACCATCCACGGAACGGCGCGGCGCGCATGAAGATCTTTAATCCGTTCGCGGATATGCCCGACAACCCGCTCACCCGGGCGATTAAAGAGGGCTACAAGCCGCTCGCCTACGCCGGCGGGTTCAGTCTGGTCTCGAACCTGCTGTACTTGGCCTTGCCGATCTTCACCTTCCAAATCTACGGAAGGGTGCTGTCCAGCTACAGCGTGCCGACGCTGCTAGTCCTGACCTTCATGGTCATGCTGGCCTTCCTGATTTCGGGCCTGATCGACGATTTCCGGGCCAAGGTGCTGATCAACTACGGCGTGATCATGGACCAGCGGGTGTCGGGCCGGGTGTTCTCGGCGTTGTTCGACACAGTGATCCGCGGCAATCCGTCGGCGCGCTCGCAGGCGCTGCGCGACCTCGACAGCTTCCGTCAGATGCTGACCGGACCAGCGTTCGGCACGATGTTCGACCTGCCGTGGATGCCGGTGTTCATGATCGTGCTGCTGATCATCGACCCGATCATCGGTCTGGTGACAATCGGCGGGGCCGTGCTGCTGTTCCTGATCACCCTGTTCCAGGACCGGGCGACGCGGCCGGCGCTGAAGGAGGCCAACGAAGCGGCTCTGCGCAGCTATGCCTTCACCGATGCGGCGCTCCGCAACGGCGAGGTCGTGCGGGCCATGGGTATGGTCGAGCCGCTCGGCTCGCGCTGGGCGACCTTCCGCTCGGTCACCATGGAGCGCAGCGCCAGCGCCAGCGAGCGCGCCAGCGTCATCAGCAACATCAGCAAGTTCGTGCGGCAGGCGATCCAGGTGCTGATCATCGCCATCGGCGCCTACCTGGTGGTCAAGGGCAAGATCCACTCGGGCCTGCTGTTCGCAAACATGATCCTGGCCGCCCGCGCGCTGCAGCCGATCGAGCGACTGGTCGGGTCGTGGGATGCGCTGACCAACGGCTACCGCTCTTACCAGCGGCTCAACTCGCTGTTCGCCGACTACCGGCCGACCAAGGCCTCGACCACCCTGCCCAAGCCGCTGGGCCAGCTGTCCGTCGAAGGCGTCAACTTCGCGCCGCAGGGGGCGACGCGCTTCGTGCTGCAGGGCGTCAATTTCAAGATCGAACCGGGCGAGATGCTCGGCGTCATCGGCCCGTCCGGCGCCGGCAAATCGTCGCTCGCCCGCCTGATGGTCGGCATCTGGCAGCCGAACAGCGGCAACGTCCGGCTCGACGGCGCCGACGTCTACAGCTGGGACCGCAGCGATTTCGGCCGCCACGTCGGCTATCTGCCGCAGGATACAGAGCTGTTCTCCGGCAGCATTCGCGACAACATCGCCCGCTTCCGCGCCGATGTGGACGACGAGCAGGTGGTCCGCGCCGCACAGGTGGCGGGGGTTCACCAGCTGATCCTGCGGCTGCCGAGCGGCTACGACACCGACCTGGGCGAATCCGGCCACGTGCTGTCGGCGGGCCAGCGCCAGCGCGTGGGCCTGGCGCGCGCGCTGCTGGGCAATCCGCGGCTGATCGTGCTCGATGAGCCCAACGCCGCCCTGGACGCTGAGGGCGAAGAGGCGCTGGTCAAGGCGCTGGACGCCCTGAAAGCCGGCGGCTCGACGATCGTCATCGTCTCCCACAAGCCGAGCGTGTTCCGCTCGGCCGACAAGATGCTGATGCTGCGTGACGGCCGGATGGAGATGTTCGGGCCGCGTGAACAGGTCATGGCGCGGGTCGTGCAGCCCGCGGCTCCCCGTGCGATCGAGGCCGGCCGATGAAAATGGATTTCAACGCGCCGAAGCCTTACGTCACGCCGCAGTTCGACGATAAGGACCTCGTTCCGCTCGATCCGGTCCTGGCCCAGCGCATGCGCCGGCCGATCGTGGCCGGGGCGGCGGTGGTCGGGGTGTTCGTGGTCGGCCTGACCCTGTTCGCTGCGGTCGCCAAGGTCGACAGCGCCGTGGTCGCGCCCGGCATCGTGCGCGTCGAAGACAACCGCAAGACCATCCGCCACCGCGAGGGCGGCACGATCAAGACGATCAACGTCAAGGAAGGCCAGCACGTCCGGCAGAATCAGGTGCTGCTGACCTTCGACGAGGTGCAGCCGCGCGCCAGCACCGATGTGCTGCAGAACCAGTACGACACCCTGACCGCGCAGCTGGCGCGGTTCCAGGCCGAGGCGACGGATCAGAAGACGCTGGTGATTCCGGCCGAGCTGACGGCCCGCGCGGCCAGCGATCCGCGGGTCGCGGGCATCATCCGCGACCAGGAATTCCTGTTCACCTCGCGCCTGCAGTTCTTCGAGACCCAGGGCGCGGTGCTCGCCCAGAAGCTGCAACAGCTCGAGACCCAGATCAGCGGCGTGCAGGCGCAGGTCGACGCGGTCCGCGAGTCGGACCGCCTGACCCGCGAGGAACTGGCCGGCTACCAGACGCTCTACGAGAAGGGCTACGCGCCGAAGACGTTGATCCTGCGCTACCAGCGCTCACTGGCGGACCTGGCCGGCCGCAAGGGCCAGCTGATCGCCGAGATCACCCGCCTGCGCGAGCAGATCGGCGAGACGCGCCTGCAGATCACCACCCTGAAGGAACAGCGGATCACCCAGGCGGCCGAAGGCCTGCGCCAGATGCAGACCGGCCTGGCCGAGGCGACACCGAAGCTGGCGGCGGCCCGCCAGATGCTCAACGCCGCGACCGTGCGCTCGCCGGCCGACGGTTACGTGCTCGACCTCACCCAGTTCACCATCGGCGGCGTCGTCGCTCCCGGCGAGCGGCTGATGAGCGTGGTTCCGGCCAACGCGCCGCTGATCGTCACCGGCCGAATCAAGCCCCAGGACGTCGACGTCGTGAAGCCGGGCATGAAGGCCCGGGTCCGACTCTCGGCCTTCAATTCACGCCGCACGCCGCCGGTCGACGCCACCGTCATGACCGTTTCTGCCGACCAGCTGGTCGACGAAAAGACGGGCGAGGGCTACTTCCGCGTCGACCTGAAGATCCCGCCGCAGGAGCTCGTGAAGCTGCCCAAGGGCGACAAGCTAAGCCCCGGCATGCCGGCTGAAACCATGATTGTTACAGGTAACAGGTCGATCCTGTCCTACGTGGTCAGCCCGCTCACCGACACCATCCGGGACGCCCTGCGCGAGGACTGATCCGTTAAGATTTGGTGTGCGGCAAACGCAGCCATGAAGGGGGTTTGCACCCGTTTTTGGTGTTGCGCATCAACCGAGGTTCCGATACGCATTCCTCGGGCTCGTTTAACCTTCGCCACGACCTTGTTGTGACGCAAGGATTAGGACCGCTGGGACCGCTCCATTGGAAAATGGTGGCCAGGCGTTTCGGGGGTCCATGTGACACAGACTGGAGAGAAGCATGGCTAACTACAACTTCGATACGATCACCGCCGCTGAGGCGTTGGCGTATGAGGCGGGCAAAGACACCCTGACCTTCGCTGCCGGCGTGAACGCCGCTCAGGTCTCGGTTTCGTTTGTCGCGGCGGGCGCCTTCCCGAGCACCGCGACTGTCGTCCTCACCCTGGGCGCCCGCTCGGTGACCTTCGGCACCGGCATCTACAATCAAGGCAACAACGTTGGTGAGATCGTCTTCACCGACGGTTCGAAGCTCTACGTCGGCGACGGCATCGTGAACCCGCTCGTGACCGGCACCGGCAAGGCTGACGCCCTGTACGGCTTTGACGGCGACGACACTCTCGTTGGCGGTGACGGCAACGACTTCCTGCAAGGCAACAAGGGCGCAGACAGCCTCGAAGGCGGCGTGGGCAACGACACCGTGCTTGGCGGCCAAGGCGCCGACAACATCAAGACCGGCGACGGCGCCAACTACGCCCACGGCAACGCGGGCGCTGACACCATCGTCGGCGGTCAAGGTGCTGACACCATCCTCGGCGGCAAGGACGGCGATAGCATCAGCGGCGACCTCGGCGCTGACTACATCTCCGGCGACGTGGACGCCGATACGCTGGCTGGCGCGGCCGGCGCTGACACCCTGCTGGGCGGTCAAGGCGCTGACTCGATCGTTGGCGGCGACGACAACGACTCGATCGACGGCGGCGACGACGCTGACACCGTGCTCACCGGTAAGGGCGCGGACACGGTCCTGGGTGGTCAAGGCAACGACACCATTACCAATGACGTCGACGGTGGTGCCGATTCCATCGACGGCGGCACGGGTGATGACAGCCTGACCGGCAGCGCGGCTGATAACGACAGCCTGCTTGGCGGCGACGGCAATGACACCATCGTGACCCTGGGTGGCAACAACTACGCCCACGGCAACAAGGGCATGGACACCATCACCGGCGGCGCGGGCAACGACACGCTGCTCGGCGGTCAAGACAACGACCAGATCACGACTAATGCCGGTGCCAACTACGCCCACGGCAACATGGGCGCGGACAGCATCACCGGCGGCGCCGATGCCGACACCCTGCTCGGCGGCCAAGACAACGACACCATCGTTGCCGCTGCTGGGGCTGACTACGTTTCCGGCGATCTGGGCGATGATAGCCTTGTCGGTGACGCTGGCGCTGACACCCTGCTGGGCGGCGAAGGCAAGGACAGCCTGATCGGTGGCGACGGCAACGACAACGTCGACGGTGGCGCTGGCAACGACGTCATCACCGGTTCGGCGGATGCGTCGAGCGACAAGGTTGTCGGCGGCGACGGCGACGACGTGATCAACTACGCCGCGGGTACCACTGGCGCTAACACGCTCGATGGCGGTGCCGGCATTGACAATATCACTGGCGGCGGCGGCAACGACGTCATCACCGGTGGCGACGGCAACGACATCCTGACCGGTGGCGCTGGCGACGACTCGATCACCGGCGATGCTGGCGTCGACAACATCCAAGGCGGCGCTGGCGCCGACACCCTCGCGGGTGGCGACGGCAACGACGTCATTGATGGTGGCGACGGCAACGACGTCATCCGTGGCGGCACTGGCGACGACGGGATCCTCGGCGGTCTCGGCAACGACAGCATCACCGGCGGCGAAGGCAACGACGTCATCAACGGCGGCGACGGCGCGGACACCATCATCGGTGGTCTCGGCACCGACGCACTCACCGGCGGCGCCGGTGCTGACCGCTTCGTGTTCGGCGTGGGCGACAGCTCGTCGGCTTCGGCGACCTCGGTGGACTCGATCGCCGATTTCGAAACCGGCGTTGACGAAATCTCGGTCGGCGTCCTGGCGACCGCGACCAACTACGTCGCGCAGACTGCGGCTAGCTACGCCGCGGCCCTGTCGGACGCGACGGCCCTGATCGCCGCCGGCGCTCGCGACATCGTCGTGATCGAAGTTGCGGGTAGCGACACCTTCATCTTCGCTGACAGCGCCAACAACAACTCGGTCGGTAACGCGATCAAGTTGACCGGCGCGACGCTGGCCGACATTGACGCTGGCGACTTCATCTAAGTCGGCGACAGTCTAGAACTACGAAGGGCCGCCCTCCGGGGCGGCCCTTTTTCTTTGGCTCGGGCTTGGCGGACTCGGGGCGCTCGGGTACCGCAGGTGGCATGTCCAATGCCGCGATCTATTTTCACGCCGATAGTTTCGACACCTCGCGCGAGCGGCTGATGGGGCGTCACTCGGCCGGCGAGAGCTTCCTCCGCGGCTTCCTGCGGCATGCGCAGGTCGACGAGCTATGGCTGTATGACGCCCTGAACGTCGGGGCCGCCAAGGGCGAGGCTATGCTCAAGGGCGTCGAGCCCCCGCGCCAGGTCCGCCGGTGGATCGGCGAGCGCAGCCTTCGGCAGCTCGCGCAGCCCGGCTGCCTCTACTATCCGGCTGCGGACATCCCGGCCCAGGCGTGGCGGCGCCAGCCGCTCGGGGACGCCAGCTACAGCCTCTGCGGCGTGACCCACACCACTGCCAGCGCCGGGACCATGGACATCCTGGCCAACATGGCCGTCGCCCCGGTCCAGCCTTGGGATGGCCTGATCACGACCTCTCGTGCGGTCCGCACCAGCGTCGAGACCCAGATCCAGGCGATGCGCGACTACCTGGGATCGCGGCTGGGCGCCGCCCGCTTTCCCAGCCCCCAGATCGCAACCATCCCATTGGGCGTAAACGTCCAGGATTTCGCGCGGACCGACGAGAACCGGCGCGCGTGGCGCGAGCGGCTCGACATCCCGCAGGACGCCATCGTCGTCCTCTATGTCGGCCGACTGCACATGGCCGCCAAGATGAACCCGGCCCTGATGGCCATGGCCCTTGAGGCCGCCGCAAAGCGCACGGGCAAGCCGATCTACTGGGTCGTTTCCGGCTGGGGCCACACCGACGCCTATACCGAAACCCACCATCGTTGGACGACGGAGCTATGCCCGTCGGTGCACTACCGACCGGTCGACGGCCGGCCCGCCGACACCCGGTTTTCGATCTGGTCGGTCGCCGACATCTTCATCTCCTTCTCCGACAACATTCAGGAAACCTTCGGGCTGACGCCGGTCGAGGCGATGGCGGCCGGTCTGCCGAGCGTCGTCACGGACTGGGACGGCTACCGCGACACGGTGCGTCACGGCCTCGACGGCTTCCGGATCCGGACCTTCGCGCCGCGTCCGGGTCTCGGCGGTGACCTAGCCTACTACCATGCCAACGGTTGGCTGGCTTACGAGCGCTATCTTGTCTCGGCCGCCCAGATGACCTCGATCGACCACGTCGCCGCCACCGACGCGCTGGTCGATCTGATCGAAAATCCTGATCTTCGCGCCCGCATGGGCGCCGCCGCCGCCGAGCAGGCGCGCCAGGTGTTCGACTGGTCGCGGATCATTCCCCAGTATCAGGCTTTCTGGGGTGACCTCGCCGAGCGTCGTCAGGCGGCCGCCGGGCAGGCCACGTCCGGGGTGAACCCCTATCGCATGGACCCCTTCACCTTGTTCGAGAGCTATCCGACCGAGGCGTTGACCGCCCGGACCCGCGTCGCCGCCTCCCCGGGAATGACATGGGAGATCGCCGAGGCCCGGCTGAGCAGCGGCCTGGCGACCATCGGCGACTGGCCGCGTCCGCCGCTTGCGGAAATGCACGAAGCGTTCGACCACCTCACGGAGAGCGGCGCGACCGTCGGCTCCATCTTGGAGTACTTCCCCGCCCATCGCCGGAATTTCGTCGAGCGCGGCCTGCTCTGGATGGCTAAGTTCCAGGTGATCGATCTCACCCCCAACGGCGGCCCCATCGTCGATTGACGCGTCCAAGCACACCGCTGGCCTGAACGGCCAGGCGCGCGCTGGGATGTTGTCGACGGTTGCAGTGGTGAAGAAGGGGGCGGTCGTCCCAATCAGGATGACGCCTGGAATCGAAAGGCCGGACAAAGAAACCAGTGGTTTCTTTGTCCGGCCGAAGCGACACAGCCATGGAGAGCAGGGCTGACGCTCAACTATAGCTCAGCGGCCCGTGCGGTCAAAGCGTCCCAGGCGCCGAGAGAGCGCGCTAACGGTTTTGTGACCTTCACTGTAGCGCCCAGCCGGCAAGGCGCGGCAGACGTCAGCCGGGCCCCCGAGGACCAGCGAGGAGCGCTTCTCCGGGGCTCCTGCAGCCCGAAACATGCCTCAGGGAAAACGGATGCCGGTCAGGGCTTCGAACTGCTCATGGTCGGCTGCGTAGAGCTCCCGAAGAAAGCTCACGTCGGCGGGATCAAGGTCGCCGCCGACCTCTTGGCCGACGTGTACCTCGCGGTGTTCGACCGGGGCGGGGGGCGGCGCGCCCAGGAACGCGTTTACACGGGCGAGCGTGGCGCTTGGTTCGGCACGCAGTTCGTCGGCCGTCAGGAACAGGACCTGCTCACGCGGAAACAGCCCCAGCAGCCGCTCGATCTGTTCGCCGTAGAACCCGCGCTCGACGTACGAGAACTCCCGGTGCACGCCCCAGGGCTGCGCATCGAACAGCCGCGCGCGGCCATGCCGAATGCACCATGAGAACGGCTGCGTCTCGACGCCGCGCGAGGTTTCCATGCGCCAATGCGACCAGGCGCGCTCGACCGGATCGCGCAGCATGAGGACGATCTTGGCGGCGGGGTTGTAGGCGGCCAGCCGCTCCAGGCTGCGCGGCCAGTAGATGTAGATCGGCGTCGCCTCTCCGCGGATCAGCGTGGGGTCGCTCCAGTCGAATCGCGCGTGATAGGGGCCATAGTCCGGCGCGCTCCAATCGATCGTTTCGTCGTCGAAGAAGTGCACTTCCTTGATGTCGGGCAAGCCATAGGCGGGATCGTCCTGCAGGTAGTCGAACAGAGCGGTCGTTCCGGCCTTCTGCACGCCCACGACGACGAAATTCACCAGCGACGGACGCAATCGGGCCTCCAGGAAGACGTGGCGATCATGCTGCGTCGCCTGCGACCGGCATACACGACTTCATCGGGCGTTCGACACACGATAAGAGAGGTGCGCCCCGGGCTCGGGCGAATGGACTGAAGGCGGAACTGTTTTGAAGACGAACTCTGTTGCGCTGCGCCGAGGCGCGGGCCGCGAAGGCGACCTGGCATGAAGGTCGTCCTGTTGGCGGGCGGACTCGGCACCCGCATCTCCGAGGAAAGCCACCTCAAGCCCAAGCCGATGATCGAGATCGGCGGCCGGCCGATCCTCTGGCACATCATGAAGCTGTTCTCGCACTACGGCTTCAACGACTTCATCGTCTGCCTTGGCTACAAGGGCTACGTGGTGAAGGAGTACTTCGCCAACTACGTGCTGCATAACGCCGACCTGACCGTCGATCTGGCCAAGGGGGCGCTCGAGTACCACGCCACCAACCACGAACCTTGGCGCGTCACCCTGGTCGACACCGGGGCGGAGACGATGACCGGCGGGCGACTGAAGCGGGTCGCCCAGTACCTGAACCCAGACGAGCCGTTCTTCCTGACCTATGGCGACGGCGTCGCCGACATCGACATCGGCGCATTGCTCGCCTTCCACCAGGCGCATGGCAAGGAGGCGACAGTCAGCGCGGTGTCGCCGCCCGGCCGGTTTGGCGCCTTGGAGATTGTCGAGGGAGCGGTCCAACGCTTCATCGAGAAGCCGCCCGGCGACAACGGCCTGATCAACGGCGGCTTCTTCGTCCTGCAGCCGGAAGTGGTCGGCCGCATCGCCGGCGACGCCACGGTCTTTGAGGCCGAGCCGCTGGAAAGCCTGGCGCGCGACGGTCAACTGATGGCGCGCCCGCACGACGGCTTCTGGGCGGCCATGGACACCTTGCGCGACAAGAACCACCTGGAAGCGCTCTGGGCTTCGGGCAAGGCGCCGTGGCGGCTCTGGAAGTGACGCGGCCCAACCCCGCCTTCTGGGCCGACAAGCGTGTCCTGCTGACCGGCCATACCGGCTTCAAAGGCTCATGGGCGGCGGTGTGGCTGGCGCAGATGGGCGCGCAGGTGACCGGCCTGGCGCTGGCGCCAGACCAGACGCCGGCGCTGTTCGATCAGGCCGGGATCGCCGCTCTCATCGAGTCGCATGTCGTCGACCTGCGCGACCAGGCCGCCGTCGAGGCGCTGGTCACGGCGCGGAATTTCGACCTGGTGCTGCACATGGCGGCCCAGCCGATCGTGCGCACCTCGATCGAGGATCCGGTGGCGACCTTCGCCGCCAACATCATGGGCACGGCCCACCTGTTGCAGGCGCTGCGTGCACAGCCGGCCCTGGCCGCCGTGCTGGTGATCACCTCGGACAAGGTCTACGCCAACAACGAACAGGGCCGGGCCTTCCAGGAGACCGACGCCCTGGGCGGCAAGGATCCGTACTCCGCGTCCAAGGCCGCGGCCGAGATCGTCACCCAGAGCTTCGCGCGCAGCTACTATGAAAAGGCCGGCGTGCCGCTGGCCACCGCCCGCGGCGGCAACGTCATCGGCGGCGGCGACTTCTCGCGCGATCGACTGGTGGCCGACATCGTCCGCGCCGGTCAAGCGCAAGGGGTGACGGTGCTGCGCCATCCGGAAGCGACCCGCCCCTGGCAGCATGTCCTCGACTGCGTCGCTGGCTACCTGGTCTATCTTGAACGGCTGGCCAGCGATCCGGCCGCACCGCGCGCGCTCAACTTCGGTCCGCGTCCGGGCGGCCCTGAGGTGACCGTCGGCGAACTCGCCACCCGCGCCACCCAGGCCCTGGGCGCCAAGCCCTGGCGTCATGAACCCGATCCCCAGTCGCTGGAGGCCAAGTCCCTCGGCATCGACGCCAGTCTGGCCCGCCAGGTGCTGGGCTTCGAAAGCCGTCTGGATGCGCCGACCGCTGTCGAATGGACCATGGACTGGTATCGCGCCCAGGCCGACGGCGGGGACGCCCTCAGCCTCGTCCGTGACCAGATCTCGCGTTACGAAAGCCTTTGATGACTGTTCCCGCCTGCCGTTTCTGCCGCGCGCCGCTGACCCAGACTTTTCTCGATCTGGGCGACCAGCCGCTGGCCAATTCCTACCTGACCAAGGCTCAGCTGGCGTCGGGCAAGGAGGGCTTCTACCCGCTGCACACCCGCGTCTGCGGGACCTGCTTCCTGGTCCAGGCCGACGACCCGGTCGCGGCCGACGCGATCTTCGACGAGGGCTACGCCTACTTCTCCGCCTATTCGGAGAGCTGGGTCGCGCACGCTAAGCGCTACGCGGAGGCCATGGCCGCGCGGTTCTGCCTGGGGTCGCAGTCGCTGGTGGTCGAGGTGGCGTCCAACGACGGCTATCTGCTGCAGCACTTCAAGGCCATGGGCGTGCCGGTGCTGGGCATCGAGCCGACCGCCAACACCGCCGAGGTCGCAGTCAAGGAACGCGGCGTGCCGACCGAGGTCGCGTTCTTCAATGACGCCACCGGCCGGGACCTGAAAGCGCGCGGCGTCGCCGCCGACCTGATGGCCGGCAACAACGTCCTGGCCCACGTTCCCGACATCGGCGACTTCGTGGCCGGCTTCCAGCATGTGCTGAAGCCGCAAGGCGTGCTGACCTTCGAGTTCCCGCACCTGCTGAACCTGATCGAGAAGGTGCAGTTCGACACCATCTATCACGAGCACTACTCGTACCTGTCGCTGCTGGCGGTCGAGAAGGTGCTGCGCGCCAACGGCCTGCGCCCGTTCGACGTCGAGCTGCTGCCGACCCACGGCGGCTCGCTGCGGCTGTTCTGCGCGCACGAGGCGTCGAGCCACGTGGAGACCCAGGCGCTGAAGGATCTGCGCGCCCGCGAGCACGCCGCTCGTCTCGACCAGCCGGCCGGCTACGAGGGCTTCGCCGCCCGGGTGGAAGAGGTTCGTCGCGGGTTCCTCGATTTCCTCGCGACCGCCAAGGCCGAGGGCAAGCGCGTCGCGGCCTATGGCGCAGCGGCCAAGGGCAACACCTTCCTGAACTATGCCGGCGTGACCCCCGCCGACATCGTCGCGGTGTTCGACGCCAATCCGCACAAGCAGGATCGCTTCCTGCCGGGGACGCACATTCCGGTCCACGCCCCGGCGATGATCGCGGAGTTCAAGCCCGACTACGTGGTCATCCTGCCCTGGAACCTCAAGGACGAGATCATGGGTCAGCTGGCCTATATCCGCGACTGGGGCGGACAGTTCGTGACCGCCGCGCCGGACACCAAGGTCGTCGGCTGATGCGGTTCACGGCGACCGAGATCGACGGCGTCGTAATCGTCGACCTGGACCTGATGAGCGACGAGCGCGGCGCGTTCGCACGCCTGCACTGCCCCGACGAGTTCGCCGCGGCCGGGCATTCGTTCGTCCCACAGCAGACCAGTCTGTCGCGCAACGCCAAGGCCGGCACGCTACGCGGCATGCACTACGAAGCCGCGCCGCGTGAGGAAGCCAAGCTGGTGCGGGTCGTCCGTGGGCGGATCTTTGACGTCGCCGTCGACCTGCGCCCCGACAGCCCGACCTATCGCCGCTGGATCGGGACCGAACTGTCGGCGGCCAACGGCCGCGCCCTGCTGATCGGCAAGGGCATGGCCCACGGCTTCGTCACCCTCGAGGACGACAGCGACGTCCTCTACCAGATCGACAGGATATTCGAGCCGGGGCATGGGCGGGGCGTGCGTTGGAATGATCCGGCCTTCGCGATCGTCTGGCCGCTCAGCCCTGTCGTGATCTCGGAGCGTGACGCGACCTATCCGGACTTCGGAGCCTGACATGGCGAAGATCCTGCTCACGGGAGGCAGCTCCTTCAGCGGGCTTTGGATCGCGCAGGCCCTGGCAGGCGCCGGTCACCAGGTCACTGCCACGGTCACCCGGCCGAAGGCGGCCTATCAGGGGCTGCGCGCCGAGCGGGTCGGGCGTCTGGAGTCCTGCGCGCAGGTGGTCTTCGAAGCGCCGATCGCCTCGCCGGCGTTCCTGGAGCTGGCCAAGGGCGGCCACGACCTGCTGGCCCACCACGCCGCCGATATCCCCAACTATCGATCGGCCAGCTACGATCCTGTCGACGGCTTCGTGCGCAACATCGCCGGCTTCGAGCCGGTTCTGACGGCGTTCGCGGCGTCTGGCGGCCGCGCGGTCGTGGCCACCGGCACCGCCTTCGAGGCCGGTGAGGGCGGCCCCGAGGGGGGCGGCCTGGCCATCAGTCCGTATGGCCTCTCGAAATCCCTGACTAACGAGGCGCTCCGGCACATGGCCCGGTGGCGCGGCCTGCGGTTCGGGAAGTTCGTCGTCGCCGGTCCGTTCGGACCGTGGGAGGAGGGGCGAATGGTCTGGTCCCTCATGCAGCGCTGGTTCGAGGGGCAGGCGGGGGTGGTGCGCACGCCCCGCTATGTTCGCGACAACATACCCGTGCCGCTGCTTGCGCAGGCCTATGTCGGGCTGGCGGAGACGCTGCTCGCCGCGGCGGGGCCGGAGGAGAGGATCGCCCGTCCGTCAGGTTTCGTCGGTACGCAGGAAGCGTTCGCGCGACGGCTGGCCGCTGAGATGGGGCCGCGCCTGGGGCTCGCCTGCGAAGTCGACGTCTTGGCGCAGCCGGAGCTGAGCGAACCGCTGGTGCGGACCAATGACGAGCCGTGCCTTGGGGCCGGCTGGGATGAGGGCGGCTTTTGGGACGCCTATGCGGACTACTATCGGCGCATCGCGGCCGGCGGCTTGTTAAGCGCGCCGGCCTGAGGCGAGGTCAGACCTCGCCGTTCACGGCCTTCTCGATCATCGCGAAATAGTCGGCGGCGAACTGCTTGGTGTCGCCCAGCGGGCTGGCCCTCAGGCGGGCGCGCATGCCGCGCCGCAGTTCGCCGATCCGCGCGGGGTCGGCGGCCAGCTTCAGAGCGATGTCGACATACTCCTCGGTCGTCTCGGCGCAGAGATCGCCCAGGCCGGCGTTCATCAGCACCGAGTAGCTGAGGCGCTCGAACACCGCCGGGCCACGCTTGGCGACGACGGGAACGCCCATCCACAGCGCTTCGCAGGTCGTGGTCCCGCCGGTCTGCGGGAAGGCGTCCAGCGAAATGTCCATGTCGTTGTAGTACGGCAGGTGACGGCCGCGGACGACCTCGAAGACGATCCGTTCGGCGCCGACGCCGTGCGCCGCGAAGATCGCTCGCAGATTGCTCTGGAAGATCGCCGAGCCGCCTTCCGGACGGACGAACAGGAACCGCGAGTTCGGCGTCGCCGCGACGATCCTGGCCCAGGTCTCGATGACCTGGCGGTTGTACTTGTACGGATTGTTGGCGGTGCCGAAGGTGACGTAGCCGTTGCGCTCGACCGGAGCCTGCGCCACGGCCTGCGGGTCTTCGCGGAAGGCATTGGGGCCCATGGTGTACCAAGCCCGGGGCAGCACCAGAGGCTTCTCGATCACGAGCGCCCGATCTTCCGGCGTCATGTAGGGGTCGAGCACCAGGTAGTCGATTTCCTTCAGGCCGGCCGAGTGCGGATAACCCACCCAGCTCGCCGACAGCGGGGCGGGCTTGTAGGCCATCACCCCGATCTTGTTCATGTGGGTCGAGCCGCCCAGTTCGATCAGCATGTCGAGCTGGTCGTCGGCGATCATCTGCGCGGCGTTGCGGTCGGTGATCTCCGGGACCCAGCGGAACTGGTCCACCATGCCGGTGATCGCCTTCTGCGTCTGGTCTTCCTGGCCCTGGTAGTACGAGTAGCAATAGACCTCGAAGCGATCGCGGTCGTAGTGCTCGAACAGCGGCAGGGCGAAGTAGGCGACCGGGTGGCCGCGCAGGTCCGAGGACATGAAGCCGACGCGGATCTTGCCGTTCGGAACCCGCGGCGCGGGATGGGCGATCGGCCGCCGGGCGACGGCCTCTTCGACCTTGCGGCCCCAGATGCGGTGCTGTTCGATCAGTTCCAGCCGATCCTCGGGCGCGTCGGCGCGCGCCAGGTGGGCGAAGAGCGCGGTATGACGGCCGGCCTCGGCCCAGGTGCGGCCGATCTGCGCGAAGGTCCCCAGCTGGGCCATGCTGTCGTAGTCGGCGACACGGGTCATCAGCTCGTAGGCGATCTTGAGATTGGACGCTTCCATCGGCATGCGCGGCAGCACGTCCATCATGATCCGATAGCCGCGCTCCAGGTTCGCGGCCTCGTCGCCGTGTCGCGAGCGCCCGAGGCTTTCGGCGAGCATGATGTGATACTTGACGTCGTCGGGGGCGAGCTCGACGGCTTTCTCGAGGTAGGTGTTCGCGCGCGGGCGGTCGTAGTCGGTGATCGTGGTCCCGAGCTGAAAGTAGAGGTTTGCGGCCTTGGGATGCTGCTCGATCGCATCGAGCAGAAACTGCTCGGCTCGGCGCGCCTCGCCGCCGCGGCGTATCGAGACGCCGCGGGCTTCGACGAGCCGCAGGTCGTCAGGGCTGGCCGCCGCCGCGCGCGTGAGAACGTCATCAGCCGCTTCGGGCGTGCGCAGCTCCTGAGTCACCCCGATCAGGTCCAGCCAGGCGTCGGCCCCGCCGGGCTTCAGCTTGGTCGCCAGGTTGAGGCGGGTCTCGGCCTTCTCCAGGTCGCCGGCGAACCAGTATGCACGGCCCAGGGCCCGCTGCAGGTCGGCGTCGCTGGGTGTCTGGCGCACGAGCTTGGTGAACACGTCGATGGCCTGCGGATTGCGCAGGTCGTTGTAGACGTTGCCGAGGTTGTTCAGGACCGACTTGTTCTTGGGATCCAGCTTCGCGGCGCGGCCCAGGGCCGACAGCGCCTCGTCATAGCGGTGCAGTCGGCGCAGCGCGACGCCGCGGATGTTCCAGAGATCGATGTCCTTGGGATGGCGATCGACCGCTTGGGTCGTCCAGGTTTCGGCGCGCTCGTACTGTTTGTGACGGATCAGCAGGGCCGTGAAGTTGCGATAGATGTGAAGCGGCGCCTGGGGATCTTCCCGGAGACTGGCCTCGATCAGCGCCACACCTTCTTCGACGCGACCGGCCTTGAGGGCGGCCTCCGCGGGAGCGAATCTCTCAGTCGACATACAAGGGTCCCATGCCGCGCCGTCGGCCCGCCGATGCGGCGGCGCGTATCTGAAAATGCGCGGAAGGTGCAGCGCGCGCGCAATCTAGTGAGGGCCGACCGCGGCGCCAACTATGGCGCGCTTATCCGTCGCGGAAGCGCCACTTCAGCGCGAGGATCACGGCCGAGAGCAGAAGACAGACGCTGTTGGCCGCGATGACCGGCCAGCTGCCGGTCAATGCGCCATAGGCGATCCACAGCGCAAAGCCGCTGACCGTCACCACGTACATCCGCAGGCTGATCGACGAGGCGTCCCTTTCACGCCAGATCTTGACGATCTGTGGCGTGAAGCTGGCCATCGAGCAGAGCGCCGCTGCGGTTCCGACCATGTCGGCGAGATTGAGAGTCATGGCCGCAGAACGGCCTGCCGTGGCGCAGGTTGCGCTCACGAAGTAGGGCGCGGGAGCTCTCGCCCCGCGCCCGGGTTCGTCCACGTCCGCGGAAGAGGGATCAGCGCGGCTTGTAGATTCTGTCGAAGACGCCGCCGTCGCCGAAGTGGGTCGCCTGGGCCTTCTTCCAGCCGCCGAAGGCGTCGTCGATGGTCACCAATGGGATCTTCGGGAACTTCTTGGCCCACTTGGCCGCCGCCGCGGGGTCGCGCGGGCGGTAGTGGTTCTTGCCGATCAGGTCCTGGGCCAGCGGGCTGTAGAGGAAGTTGAGATAGCCCTCGGCGATGGTGCGGGTCTTCTTGCGGTCGACGACCTTGTCGACCAGCGCCACCGGCGGTTCAGCCAGGATCGACATCGACGGATAGACGATGTCCACCTTGCCGGGGCCCAGCTCCTCGATGGCGAGGTAGGCCTCGTTTTCCCACGACAGCAGCACGTCGCCGATGCCGCGCTGGACGAAGGTGGTGGTCGAACCACGCGCCCCCGTGTCGAGCACCGGCACGTGCTTGAACAGTTCCTCGACGAAGGCCTGCGGATTGCGGCCGTTCTTCTGGGCCCAGGCCCAGGCGGCCAGGTAGTTCCAGCGCGCGCCGCCCGAGGTCTTCGGGTTGGGGGTGATGACGTCGATCCCGGGCTTCACCAGGTCGCCCCAGTCCTTGATCTTCCAGGGATTGCCCTTGCGGACCAGGAACACGATCGTCGAGGTGTAGGGCGTCGAATTGTTGGGCAGGCGCGACTGCCAGTTCGCCGGCAGCAGCTTGGCCTTGGCGGCGATTTCGTCGATGTCGCTGGCCAGGGCCAGGGTGACGACGTCGGCCTGCAGGCCGTCGATCACCGAGCGGGCCTGCTTGCCCGAGCCGCCATGGCTCTGCTGGATCGTCAGATCCTGGCCGACCTTGTCCTTCCAGTACTTGGCGTAGGCGGCGTTGATGTCCTTGTAGAGCTCACGCGTGGGATCGTAGCTGACGTTCAGCAACGTGATCGCCTTCTTGCCCTGGGCGGCGGCGGGGCCGGCCAGCAGGGCCGGCGCGGCAACGGCCGCGGCGCCGGCGGTCCCGGCGGCGAGCAGGCCGCGGCGGGACAGGTCTTGTCGGTTCTGGCTCATGGGACGAGGTCCTTTGGGGCTCGTGGCTGGGGCGACGCGACCGGCCGTAGCCGCGCCGCCCGTGCCGTTGGGGTTAGAACGCGTACTGCGTGCGCAGGGAGTAGATGTTGAAGTCCTGGCCGACCTGGGCGCCGGCGGGCGGGGTCGCCGCGCCGGTCCCGAAGGCCGTGCCGCCGGGGGACAGACGGTCCACGGAGACGTCCTGGAAGGCCGCCTGGAACCGCAGCACGTTATTGACGTACCAGTTCAGGCCCAGGGTGAAGATCTCCTGTTCGCCGCCACGGATCGCCGAGGCGACCGGCGCCGTGCCCGGCGAGCCGGCGAGATAATTCAGGTCCAGCACCGAATAACGCAGGCCCAGCTCCCAGGCTCCCCAGGTCCCCTTCTTGAGGTCGAAGGGCTTGGCCGGACGGGGGGCGTCGAAGGTGCCGGCGCTGTAGCGGCGCGGCTCGCCGGTGAGGGTCCAGCCGGCCTGCGCGTACCAGCCGGAGAAGTCCGGATCGCTCAGCGCCCCCTTACGGTCGACGTCGATGTCGAAGTACTCAGTCTGGACGTAGAGGTTCTTCCACTGAGCGCCGAACTCGGCCCCGATGGCGGTCAGGCCGTCGGCGTCGATGTTGCCGGTGTCGATCAGGCGCGTGCCGTCGACGCGGATTTCCGGACGGTCGCGCAGGCGGATGTTGGTGGTCGCCGGGGCGCCGGTGACGTCGGGACCGCCTGCGGCCGGATTGAACACGATCGAGGTGTTGACCCCGACGTGGATCAGGCTGTCGTCGCGGCGGAACGGCACATAGGTCAGGCGGCCGACAAAGGCGGTCTGCTCGTCGAAGCTGGAGGTGCCGATGATGTTGCCGGTGATCGCCGCCGTGCCGGTCCAGTTGTCGCCGCCGGCCAGCAGGGCGACGGCGGTACGGCCATCGCCGGCCGCGATGGCGCGAACGGTTTCGGCCGGCGAGGCGCGCTCGACGAACAGCGAACCGTTGGTGGACACCGCTTCTTCCAGGCCCGAGGGCGGTGAGAAGGCGCCGATCCGCAGTTTCAGGTTCGCGACCGGGAAGCCGTACTGCACCCAGGCGGCGCTGATCTTGCCGGCTTCTTCCGTGCCGGACCCGCCGAAATCGTAGAGGAAGTTGTAGTCGAAGGCGCCGAAGGCCTTGCCCTCGATGCCGATCCGGGCGCGGCGGAAGTTGGCGCCGTCCGACAGGTCGCGGGCGTGGTCGTTCTCGTTGGCGTCGCCGAACGAGCCGCGGCGGAAGTCGGTGGCCAGCGGGCCGGCGGCGTCCTGGTCGTAATGGGCGGCGTCGAGCTGGAACACGCCGCGGAACGAGGCGGTGAAGGCGCCGTCGGCGGTGGAGATGGTCGGACGGCCGTTGGCCAGCGACACCGTCGTGGCGGTCGCTTCCTTACGGACGTCGGCGATGTTGTTGGCTGTCGACTGCTTGAGGTCGGCGAGCTGCGACTGCAGCGCCGTCAGTTGCTCCTCAAGCGCCTTGATGCGCGCATCGGTCGCCTCGTCGGCGGCCGCCAGTCCAGGCCAGGCGAAGGCGATGGCTGCCGCGCCGGTGATGAGTTTGGTTTTCCACGTCATGTGGTTCTTGCCCCTCGTTATTGTTGGAGTTCGTTCAAACTCGACCGCATGTAGACGCGATAATTCCCATCGGAAAAATCGAGTTTGACTTGAAGCGGTCGTAGATTTCCTGACAGCGCGCATCGATCGCAGCCCCGCGCTTGGGTCGCTGTCATCCCGGTGACATAAGGGTCGGGCTTCGTTGTTCGTCGTGTTGCAGGATCGATTCGCCTTGGCGCTTCCGCCGTCGTCTTCGCGGTCAGCTCTCCCGGCCTGGCTCGGCTCGGTCGGACCTGTTCTGACGGCTGGGGCCGCGGGAGTGGTGGCCATTCTCGGCTTCGCCCTGCTGGTCGGCGCCAGTGCGCAGGCGGTGTCATGGATGTTGCTGGTGGTCAGCGGCGTCACCGGACTGGCGGCCTGGCACGTGGCCGAGCGCGTGGGCATGCCGACGCCCAGCGCCAGCGCTTTCGAACGCGCCACGCATGAGGACGCGCCGCCCTATGCGAGCCTGATCGACGCCCTGCCGGACCCAGTATTGGTGATCGCCGCCCATGAGCCAGATGACCTCACAGGGCGGCGTTTCGTGCTGGTTAACGCCGCCGCCCGGGAAACCCTCCGGGTACAATATGACGCAGGGATGCTGGTGACAGTGATCCGCGACCCGGACGTGCTCGAAGCCGTCGACAAGGCGCTGTTCGGGCAGGTCGAGGCCGAGGCCGTCTATGAGATGGGCGGCGCCCAGGAACGCGTCATGCGGGCCATCGCCAAGCCTGTCGGACAGGCAGCTGACGGCGCGCCGCTGGCCTTGCTGGTGCTGCGCGACGAGACCGACATCCGCCGGGCCGAGCGCACGCGCGCCGATTTCCTGGCCAACGCCAGCCACGAGCTGCGGACGCCGCTGGCCTCGCTGTCGGGCTTCATCGAAACCCTGCGCGGCCACGCCAAGGACGACGCCGGCGCGCGCGAGAAGTTCCTGTCGATCATGCAGGCCCAGGCCGAGCGGATGTCGCGGCTGATCGACGACCTGCTGTCGCTGAGCCGCATCGAGCTCAACGAGCACATCGCCCCGCACGGCGAGGTCGACCTGATCATGGCGGTGATGGACGTGCTGGACTCGCTGGGGCCGCTGGCGCGCGGCCGCGGGGTGCGGCTGGAGCCTGTCGACCTGCCGGCGCGCGGCGAGGTGATGATCGCCGGCGACCGCGACCAGATCATCCAGGTCATCCAGAATCTCGTCGACAACGCCATCAAGTACACGCCGAACGGCAAGGCGGTGCGGATCTCGCTGCGCAGCGGAGTGTCGGCCGGCGCGGCGGCGGCGGTCGGCGATCCGCGCGCGGCGCGCTTCTCGCTGCTGACGCCAGACCGCGCCTCGGACCTCTATGCGGCGCTGCGGGTGTCGGACGCCGGCGTCGGCCTGGCGCGCGAGCACCTGCCGCGGTTGACCGAGCGTTTCTATCGCGTCGAGGGCCAGAAGAGCGGCGAGCGCTCGGGCACGGGTCTCGGCCTGGCCATCGTCAAGCACATCGTCAATCGCCACCGCGGCGGACTGGCGGTCGAGAGCGTCCAGGGCGAGGGCGCGACCTTCACCGCCTACTTCCCGATGGTGAAGGCCGAAGCGGCGTCCTGACGGATACAAAAATCCCCGGGACGGCGCCCGGGGATCAGTCGGCGGGGAAATCCGGCTACAACGCGCCGGCTCCAGAACTTGCCAGCTCTAGAATTTGAACGTCAGCGAGGCCCCGTAGGTCCGAGTCTGTCCCGGGAAGCGGACCACGACGTTGGCGTTGCTGCTGACCGCGCTCCAGTAATACTCGTCGGTCAGGTTGCGGCCCCAGAGCGACAGCTCCCAGCGGTCGTCCAGCGCGTGCAGGCCCAGGCTGGCGTTCAGCACGCCGTAGTCCTCGATCACGAAGCGCGGGTCGCCCTCCAGGTCGGCGTGCGATTTGGACTGGTAGCGGCCGGCGATCGCGGCCTGCAGGCCGAGGTTTTCGCTCAGGTCGCGGCTGTAGAGCGCCGTCAGACCGCCCTGGAATTTCGGGCTGTAAAGGAACGGCTTGCCGTCGAAGTCCATCGGCAGGCCGGCGGCGTTGATGCCGATGTAGTTCTTGACCTCGGTGTGCAGGAAGGTCGCTGAACCGATCAGGGTCAGCTCCGGCGTTGCGCGCCAGGTCACTTCGCCGTCGACGCCGTAGGCCTCGGACTCCGGCACGTTGGCGAGCCGGGAGAGGGCGGTGTAGATCGGGTCGGCGAAATAGACGCTGAGCTGCTTGTCCTCGTAGTCGTAGTAGAAGGCGCTGACATTGGCCTGCACGCGCCGCTCGAACAGCGCGGCCTTCACACCCACCTCGTAGGCGGTCAGCAGTTCCTGGGTCGCCGGCGCGTTCTGGGTCGAGATGTTGGCCGCGTTGATCGGCGTCGCGCCGGCCTTGGCCCCGCGCGAGATCGAGCCGAACACCAGCACGCCCTCGGCCGGGGTCCAGTCCAGCGCCACCCGCCAGGCGACGTTGTCCTCGTCCAGGGTCGAGGTGACCAGGCCGAACGCGCGCTTGGCCGGATCGAAGGTGTTGCAGTCGTTGGGCCCGATCGGCGCCACCATCCCGTAGGCCGGGAAGAACAGCGCCCGGTTCACGACATTGACGTTGGGCAGCATGCTGCCGTTCACGTCGCGCGAGCAGCCGGCATAGTCCTGCTTGTCCTGAGTGTAGCGGATGCCGGCGGTCAGCTTGAACTGCTCGTTGAAGCGGTAGTCGCCGTTAGCGAACAGGCTCCAGGTATCGGTCTCGATGCGGCCGATATCCTGATAGGTCCGGAACGACTGGTTCAGCTGGGTCGAGGTGTAGCCGCCGGAATTGAACGGCGTGGCCAGCAGCGGTTGGCCGACCGTCCGGATTAGGGTGACGTTGGCGTTCTGGCCCAGCAGGGTGCGGTTGGAATCAAGGATGCGGTCGCGGGCGATATAGCCGCCGACCAGCCAGAAGACGTTCTCGCCCGACCCTTCCAGGTGGATTTCCTGGGCGATCGACTCGATGTCGCCCTGGGCGTGCTGGATCAGGATCTCGTAGGGCGCGCCGCTCCAGTCGAACTTGGCGTTGCGCTCGAGCTTGTTGTAGCTGGTCAGCGAGACCAGCTGCATGTGGCCGCCCAGGTCCCAGTCGATCTTCACCTTGCCGGCGTAGAAGTCGTTGTTCTCGCGCAGCGGCCCGCCGATGCCGATCCCGACGCCGATGTCGGCCGCGCGCACGGACAGCGGCGCCCAGTCGGCCTGGTCTGCCTTGGTCGGGGCGTTGGCGGCGATGTAGCCGGCCAGGCCCGGGGCGTTGAATGGGCTGCCGGTGGTGGCCGGGGTGAAGCCGATCCCCTGCGCGGCCACGGTGTCGGACTTGTTACGCCAGGCGGTCAGCGAGACGTCGATCGATAGTGTGTCGGCGGGTTGCAGCGCCAGCGAGGCGCGCGCGCCATAGCGATGGACCTCGCCCTGGCGCTCGCCGCGCGTGTTGCTGATCTGCCAGCCCTCGTCGCTGTCCTCGGTGCGGAACGCCAGGCGGCCCTGGACGCGGTCGGCGATCGGGCCGCTGACATAGCCCTCGAAGTTGTGGGTCTTGTAGTTGCCGATCTCGCCGGTGATCGCCGCCTGGAAGTCCTCGGTCGGCTTACGGGTGACGAAATCGATCAGGCCGGCGGTGGTGTTGCGGCCGTAGAGCGTGCCCTGTGGCCCCTTCAGCACCTCGACCCGCTCCAGGTCGTAGATCGGGCCGGTGTTCATCATCGGATAGGCGTAGGCGACCTCGTCGGTATAGGTGCCGACGGTCGAGGTGGCCGACATATTGATCGTGTTGAAGCCGATCCCGCGCAGGGTGTAGGTCGGCACCCCCTGATAGCTCTGCGACACGCTGAAGCTGGGCGCGAAGGTGCTCAGGTCCTTCACATTGGTGACATGCAGCTTCTCCAGGGTCTCGCCGGTGACGGCCTGGATGCCCATGCCGACGGCGTTGGCGGTCTCTTCCCGGCGCTGGGCGGTGACGACGACCGCCTCGATCTCGGTGGCGCTCTGGCCCGATGATTGCGCCGCGGCAGGCGCGGCCGAAAACAGCGCGGCCGTACTGACGCCCAGCGCCAGCAGTCCGCGCAGGCTGAATTGTCCTGGCATGATCTTCCTCCTCCGGCGCCGCGCCTCTGTCGTGCGCGTGCGGCCCATCCAGGACGAAGGGTGCGCAGTTCTCAGGCCCGCGCCTAGCTGACGGAAGTGATAGGGCCGCCCCCCACATGGTAATGAAACTGTCATCTAACTGTCGCAGGCCGACAGCATAAGGCGGGCAACTTCCGGCCCGGGCGGGCGGAGGGGCGATCAGCCTCTCGATGCCCGGCTCGCGCAACGGCATGGACCTTCGATGCTCACCTGGATCGCCCTGACGGCGCTGCTGCTGTTCTCGCTGGCCACCTACATGGCCGGCCGCCGCCGCGCAGTCGCCGCCACCGCCGGCAAGCCGGCCCAGCTGCACTCGCTGCCTGGCTACTACGGCAGCTATGCCGCCCTGTGGGCCGGCGTGCCCGCCGCGCTGCTGATCCTGCTGTTCGCCATGTTCGGCGGGCGACTGGAGGAGGGCCTGCTGCGCGTGGATCCCCCGGCCGCGGTGCAGGAACTGACCGCCCCGCAGCAGGACGTCTTCTTTGACGACGCGCGGGCCATCGCCCACGGCGGCACGCCCAGCGAGACGATCTATGACGGGGCGCTGAAGACCGCGCTCGAGGACAAGGCCGCCAAGTCGCAGCAGATCGCCGGTCTGATCCAGTACGGCTCCATCGGCCTGGGCGCGATCCTGGCGCTGGCCGGGGTGTTCATCGCCTATCCGCGCATCTCCCCGCAGTTCCGCGCCCGCAAC
The DNA here is from genome assembly GCF_026411515.1 of Phenylobacterium sp. 58.2.17. NCBI lineage: Bacteria > Pseudomonadati > Pseudomonadota > Alphaproteobacteria > Caulobacterales > Caulobacteraceae > Phenylobacterium > Phenylobacterium sp. 58.2.17. Next base: position 114,017 of record NZ_JAPMTQ010000007.1, read on the forward strand.
AAGGTCGAGGGCTGGGTCGCGGGCCTGTTCATCGTCTGCTCGGTCACCGCCATCCTGACCACCGCCGGGATCATCGCCTCGCTGGTCTGGGAAAGCTGGCGCTTCTTTCAGGCCGTGCCGATCCACGAGTTCCTGTTCGGGACCGAGTGGAACCCGCAGATCGCCATGCGCGCCGACCAGTTCGCCGGCGCCGGCGCCTTCGGGGCCGTGCCGCTGTTCGTCGGCACTTTCCTGATCATGCTGATCGCCATGCTGGTCGCCGCCCCCATCGGCCTGTTCTCGGCGATCTACCTGTCGGAATACGCCAGTTCCTGGACCCGCTCGGTGGTCAAGCCGCTGCTGGAGATCCTCGCCGGCGTGCCGACCGTGGTCTACGGCTTCTTCGCCGCCCTGACCGTCGGGCCGCTGTTCCGCTCGTTCTTCAACTGGATCGGCGCGCAACTGGCCGGCGGCAGCTTCGACGGCCTCGCCCAGTATCTGATGCAGGTGCAGAACCAGATGGCCCTGGTCGCCGGCGCGGTGATGGGGATCATGCTGATCCCCTTCGTCTCCTCGCTCAGCGACGACATCATCAACGCCGTGCCGCAGTCGCTGCGCGACGGCAGCCTGGCCATGGGCGCGACCCGCTCGGAGACGGTCAAGAAGGTGGTGCTGCCGGCCGCTCTGCCGGGGATCATGGCCGCTCTGCTGCTGGCCGTGTCCCGCGCCGTCGGCGAGACCATGATCGTCACCATGGCCGCCGGCCTGCAGGCCCGCATGACCCTCAATCCGCTGGACACCGTCACCACCGTGACGGTCCAGATCGTGACCCTCCTCACCGGCGACCAGGAGTTCGACAGCCCCAAGACCCTGTCGGCCTTCGGTCTCGGCCTCACCCTCTTCGCGGTGACGCTGATGCTGAACATCGTCGCCCTGCGCATCGTGCAGAAATACCGGGAACAGTATGACTGACGCCGCCCTGACGCCCCCCGCGACCAGCCTGCGCCAGACCGTCGAGGCGCGGCTGAAGAAGCGCCACGCCCAGGAAATGCGCTTCCGCCTCTATGGCCGCCTGGCCATCGTGGTGGCGCTGTCTTTCCTCGCGATCCTGCTCGGCCGGATCGTGACCCAGGGCTACTCGACCTTCGTCGACTACCAGATCACCGTTCCGGTGCACCTGGACGCCAGCAAGATCGACCGGGCCGACCCCACCGGCGCCAACTACGACATGCTGGTCGCCAACTCGGTGCTGGCCAAGCTGGGCGAGACCGATGACGAGTTCGGAAACACGTCGGGCAAGGTCATGGAGATCATGTCCAACGACCTCGGCTTCCAGCTGCTGAAGATGGTGCGCGAGGACCCGAACCTGATCGGCAAGACGGTCACCGTCACCGGTCCGGTGAAGTCCGACGCGGCTCTCTACTTCAAGGGTCAGATCAAGCGCGCCACGCCCGAGGACGAGCGCAAGCTGGACGACCAGCAGCTCGACTGGATGGACAAGCTGAAGGCCTCCGGCGCCGTCAGCTCCGGCTTCAACATCGGCTTCCTGACCCGCTCGGACTCCACCGAGCCGGAACAGGCCGGCGTGCTGGGCGCCATCGTCGGCTCGCTGATGATGCTGCTGGTCACCGCCACCCTGGCGATCCCGATCGGGGTGCTGGCGGCGACCTATCTCGAAGAGTTTGCGCCGAAGAACCGCTGGACCGACCTCATCGAGGTCAACATCAACAACCTGGCCGCCGTGCCGTCGATCGTCTACGGCCTGCTTGGCCTGGCGGTGTTCATCAACTGGCTGTCGGTGCCGCGCTCTTCGCCGCTGGTCGGCGGTCTGGTGCTGGCGCTGATGTCGCTGCCGACCGTGATCATCGCCACCCGCTCGGCCCTGAAGGCGGTGCCGCCCTCGATCCGCGAGGCCGCGCTCGGGGTCGGCGCCTCGCGCACCCAGACGGTGTTCCACCACGTCCTGCCGCTGGCCATGCCCGGCGTGATGACCGGCTCGATCCTCTCCCTGGCCCACGCCCTGGGCGAGACTGCCCCGCTGCTGATGATCGGCATGGTCTCGTTCGTGCCCGGCGTGCCGGAAGGTTTCACCGGCGCGGCCACCGTCCTGCCCGTTCAGGTGTTCATCTGGGAGAACGCGTCGGAGCGCGGCTTCCATGAACGCACCGCCGCCGCCATCCTTGTGCTGCTGGTCTTCATGATCGTCATGAACCTGGCCGCCATCCTCGTGCGACGCCGCTTCGAGCGGCGATGGTGAGACGATGCGCCTGAGTTCCCCGAGGTTTCCCATGCCCAGCCAGCGAGATGACGCCATGGCTCACGACACTGCCGCCGCCCCTATCCACATCGCCGTCGACCGCGGTCATGCGGCCCTGCCAAGCGCGCCGGTCAAGATTCGCGCCCGCGACGTCAGCGTTTTCTACGGCGAGAAGCAGGCGCTGTTCGACGTCTCCCTCGACGTGCCGGAGAACTCGGTCACCGCGCTGATCGGCCCGTCGGGCTGCGGCAAGTCGACCTTCCTGCGCTCGATCAACCGGATGAACGACACCATCCCGGGCGCCAAGGTCACCGGCCGCATCGAGCTGGACGGCGAGGACGTCAACGACCGCTCCATCGACCCGGTGGTGCTGCGCGCCCGCGTCGGCATGGTGTTCCAGAAGCCGAACCCGTTCCCCAAGACCATCTTCGAGAACGTCGCCTACGGCCCGCGCATCCACGGCATCGCCACCGGCAAGGCCGAGCTGGAAGCCATCGTCGAATCCTCGCTGAAGCGCGCCGGCCTCTGGGCCGAGGTCGCCGACCGCCTGCACCAGCCGGGCACCGGCCTGTCCGGCGGCCAGCAGCAGCGCCTGGTCATCGCCCGCGCCATCGCCGTGTCGCCGGAAGTCATCCTGATGGACGAGCCGTGCTCGGCCCTCGACCCGATCGCCACCGCGCGCATCGAGGAACTGATCGACGAGTTGCGCAACCAGTACTGCATCGTCATCGTCACCCACTCGATGGCCCAGGCCGCGCGGGTGTCGCAGAAGACCGCCTTCTTCCACCTGGGCAAGCTGGTGGAGGCCGGGCCCACCGGCGAGATCTTCACCAACCCGCGCGACAGCCGCACCCAGGACTACATCACCGGCCGCTTCGGCTAGGGGCAGGGACATGAACGAGCACATCGTCAAATCCTACGAAGACGAACTGAACACCCTCACCGCCGACTGCGCGCGGATGGGGGGGCTGACGGAGGCCCAGGTCGGCGACGCCCTCGACGCCGTGGTCAAGCGCGACCAGGCGCTGGCCGAGTCGGTGGTCGGCCGCGACGAGCGGCTGGACGTGCTGGAGGCCGACATCGAGCGCAAGGCGATCCGCCTGATCGCCCTGCGCCAGCCGATGGCCAACGACCTGCGCAAGACCGTGGCGGCGATGAAGATCGCCTCGAACCTCGAACGCTGCGGCGACCTGGCCAAGAACATCGCCAAGCGCACCATGATCCTCAACGAGGCCGAGCCGATCAGCCCGCTGACCCGCTCGATCGAGCGCATGGGCCGCCTGGTGCTGGGGCGTCTGAAGGACGTGCTGGACGCCTACACCGGCTCGGATCTCGACCGCGCCATGGCTGTCTGGTCGCGCGACGACGAGGTCGACGAGCACTACAACAGCCTGTTCCGCGAGCTGCTGACCTACATGATGGGCGATCCGCGCACGATCACCGCCTGCGCCCACCTGCTGTTCGTCGCCAAGAACCTCGAGCGCATCGGCGACCACGCCACCAACATCGCCGAGATCATCCACTACGAAATCACCGGCGAGGAGATGATCTCCGCCGACCGGCCCAAGACCGACGCGCTGAGCGCCTAGGAGCCTGCTGACTTGACGCCCTTCATTCTGGTGGTCGAGGACGAAGACGCCCTCTCGACCCTGCTGCAGTACAACCTCGACAAGGAAGGCTACGACGTGGTCGTGGCCGCCGACGGCGAGGAGGCTCTGACCCTGGTTTCCGAGCGGCTGCCCGACATCATCATCCTCGACTGGATGCTGCCGAAGATCTCCGGCATCGAGGTCTGCCGTCGTCTGCGCCAGCGTTCGGAAAGCCGTAACGTGCCGATCATCATGCTCACCGCCCGCGGCGAGGAGAGCGACCGGATCCGCGGCCTCGACACCGGGGCCGACGACTACATCGTCAAGCCGTTCGCCATGAGCGAGCTGTCGGCCCGCATCCGCGCGGTGCTGCGCCGCATCCGGCCCGGCCTGGCCGAGGATCGCGTCCACATCGGCGACCTGACCATCGATCGCGTCGCCCACCGGGTGAAGCGCGCCGGCAAGGAGATTCACCTCGGCCCCACCGAGTTCCGTCTGCTCGACTACCTGATGCAGCACCCGGGCCGGGTGTTCAGCCGCGAGCAGCTGCTCGACGCGGTCTGGGGCTCTGACGTCTATGTCGAGGCGCGCACCGTGGACGTCCACGTCGGGCGGCTGCGCAAGGCGCTCAATAAGGAAGAGGCGATGGTCGACCCGATCCGCACCGTGCGCTCGGCCGGCTACTCGCTGGACATGGACGCGTAGCCGAGGATGTCATTCCGGAAGCCGCGCGGCGGCTGTCCGGGCCCCATGAACACCTGATGGGGCAATCCATGGCGAGGTCTCGCCCCATTCCGCCACCCTGGCGCGAATGGGGCCCGGTCCTGCTACGCAATCCGGGATGACACGCGCGGGGCGGCGGGCGCCGCTAGGCCTCCTCGCGTTTGTAGATCGACCGCTTCGGCCGCTCCATCACCCGGCGCAGCATCGGCTCGAACGCCTCCAGCGGCATCGACTCGTAGGCCGGGTCGAAGCTGTTCTGGTCGTACAGGTGGCAGAACTGCGCCGTGTACTCGAAGTCCGGATGGCCGCGGAACTGTTCGCGCATGTCCCGGTCCAGGCCGAGGTAGTGGAAGAAGTAGTAGCCCTGGAAGATGCCGTGCTTGTCGAGCATCCAGTGGTTCCGCTCCGACACGTAGGGCTTCATGATCACCGCGCCGATCTCGGCGTGGTTGGCCGGGCCAAGGATGTCGCCGATGTCGTGCATCAGCGCGCAGACTACGTATTCCTCGTCGCGGCCGTCCTTGAACGCCCGGGTGGCGGTCTGCAGCGAGTGCTCCAGCCGGTCGACCGGATAGCCGCCGTCGTCGCCCTGCAGCATCTTCAGGTGGCTGATCAGCCGGTCGGGCAGGGCGCGGTTGAACGGGCCGGCAGCCTTCATGATGGCCGCCCAGTCGTCCTGGACGCCCTCGGTCATGGCCGTGAACTTGGCCTTCGCCTGGATCTCGCCGTCGGCCATCGCCGCCTCCCTAATGCCTGTTTCGCCGCATCGTGCGGCGAGGGCGGCGAGGCGTCAAAACAAAAGGACCCGCCGGCGCGGGGCGGGCGGGTCCTGATGCGGTTGGTTCGTCGGGGCTCAGGCGATGGCCAGGGCGCCCTTGCGACGGTGGGCGCGGATCGCGACGCCGGCGCCGGTGAAGCCGATGATCATCATCGCCCAGGTGGCCGGCTCGGGAACCGCCGAGCCGAAGGTCAGGGTGCCGCTGTACGAACCGTTGCCGCCGCTCCAGCCGAAGACTTCCAGCTTCTGCGCGCCGGCGGTGATCGGCAGGTTGAACAGCGAGCGGAACTCGACATTGCCGTTCGAGACCAGGTCCAGTTCGACGCCGTTCAGCTTCACCGAGGTGAAGTTGATGTTGGTCGAGGGGGCGCCCAGGGTCAGGATCGAGCTGATGGTCGCGCCGCCGGCGCCGTTGGTCGGGAAGATGAAGTCGAAGACGTGCGAGAAGCCGCCGCCGGCGACGGCGGTGTCGCCGAACACGCCGGTGATCGAGCCGTCGGCGGCCGGGGCGGTCAGGTTGATGTATTGCGCGGCGTTGGCGGCCGGAGCGGCGGCCAACATCGAGACGGCGAGCGCGGCCCCGACAAACAGCTTCTTCATAGGGTACTCCAGCTTACTGGTGCGCCGGACCCTGATACAATCTTCCATTGTGTCTGGAGCGCTGGCGCTATTGGGGCGTGCACATAGCCGCCTGCGACCATTCGGCGCAACAGGGTTAGCAAGAATTTACTATGAAGAATTGTAACGTCCGCACCAAGGCGCGCGGAACGCGCGGAATGCGGGCAAGATTCCGCGCGCAACGCGCGTATCCCGCCACCATTCCGGGAATCGTCCGCCACTCGACGCCGCCGCTTGAGCCGCGGGCGCGGAATCGCTAGATGGAAGGCCTTGGTGCGTCCGCTCTTTCGTCGGCGCGCCCGGCGCGGGCGTAGCTCAGGGGTAGAGCGTCAGCTTCCCAAGCTGAATGTCGTGGGTTCGAATCCCATCGCCCGCTCCAATTTTTCAATGACTGACTGACGTGGTTGGCGATCAGGAGCGATCGGCGAAGGCGGACTTGGGTTGCGTCGCGCGCCCGCGTCGACGTCAGGCTCTAGGTGTCCCACTCGGCGTCGAACTTCTCCCTCTCGAAGAGGAAGTGCCAGGCCATCAGCGTCGGAAGGGTGACCGCGGCGACGAGGATCGCAGCCGGAAAGATCAGGAATTTGGCGGCGGTGATGAAGAAGTTTATTGGTCGTCGACCCAGAAGCGGGCAATCCAGGTGGATTGAGCCGCCAGAATGAGACTAGAAAAAATGGTGGTTACGGAATCGTGACCCATCCAGGCGCCGATACTGATGCTTATCGGAACTGCTGCCCAGCAACCGATCGCGACGGCGATGGTTTTCTTCTTCAGTTTTGTTGGGGCTCGCTTCTCTAGCGTCTCTTCGACGCCGAGATTTTGTCTATCGTCATTTGCAAGCTGCCTGACCGCAACGGCTTCCGAGCCGAGCAACGGCTGGTCGGTCTCGACCAAGTCGGAACTCTTCATGACGCCCCCTACTGCACGCCATGATAGCGAAGGCGCCTTAAGTAGCAACTAATGGAGACGTGCCGGGCGGCCTTCGAGGAGGCCGCCGCGCGTCGGGGTCAGAACGCCTGCGACGTCGGGCTCCAGCTCCGCAGGGCGATGGAGCCGCGGGTCAGGGGATGGTCTCGCCGCGCGACGGCGCAGGTCACCCCCTCCATGCGGATGTCGAGCATGTGAAAATCGTGCCGCGCGCCGTCGTCGACGGTCGAGACTTCCCGCCAGCGGTCGAAGTCCACCGAATGGAACCCCACCGTTACGCGCTGCGGGTCGTGCGCGACGCCCTTGCCGAGCGATTTCAGGACCGCTTCCTTGCGGACCCAGAGCCGTAGGAGATCGGCTTGCGCGAGGTCACGTTCGCGCGGGTCCGCCAGCTCGTCGGGCGACAGGACGTGGGTCACCTCATCGCGGGTCAGGGCGATCGATCCGGTCTCCAGGTCGATGCCGACCTCACGCTCGGGGTCCACCGCGATCACCGCTAGATCGTCCGAATGCGCCAGGCTGAAATAAGGCCCGCCCGGGACGCTGAGTTTACCCCAGTCGTTTACGATGAACGTCACCTCGGAAGGGGGACGGGTCAGATAGCCGGCCAGAACGCTGCGCAGCGCGGCGTGCGCCACGACATAGCGCCGCCGCAGGTGATCGAAGTGAAAGGACTGAGCTCTGGCGAGCTCGTCTGGCGAAAGGCAAGCTGCAAGCCCCGTCGTGGCCGGGCCGGAAAGATCAATTTGGATCAAATCCAGAATGTCGCCGCTCCCCCCATCATGGTCAGCTGACCGCGCCCAGCCTCTCCGTCTACAGCATTCATTTAGACGTGCAGGGGCTTCGGAAGTCTTTAATTAACCCCTATCTGTTCTTAGTTCGTTGTCGAAATTCAATTGCAAAAAATTTGTTACGACGCGTAACATTCGCGATGCCTCCTAGGCATCGCACTAGCTAGTCTTTTCAGTATGTAGCTAGATAAGCTCTCCTGTCGCAGGAAATCCTTGTCGGCCAGAACGGCCGAACCTTGGGCGGTTCCACATGTCGAGACCAAGCGCCTACTTTGTTGGGGATGGCACGCTTCTCATCCGCTGCGCGGAGGCGTTCCTGGAGACGGGCGGGCAGGTGGCGGGGGTGGTGTCCACGGCGCCGCAGATCATCGCCTGGGCGCAGGAGCAGGGCCACGTCCTTCTGGGGGCGCCGGCCAGGCCGGAACTGCCGGCCGGCGGAGCCGACTATCTCTTCAGCGTGGCGAACCTCTCGGTGCTGAGCCCCGAAGCCCTGGCGGCCGCGCGGGTGATGGCGATCAATTTCCACGACGGTCCGCTGCCCGAACGCGGGGGGCTGAACACGCCGGCCTGGGCGATCCTCGAAGGCGCGGACGAGCACGCCGTGACGTGGCACGAGATGCTTGCGGCGGTCGATGCGGGCCGCGTGCTCAAGTCCCGCCGCTTTGCGATGGCGCCGAACGAGACGACGTTCAGCCTCAACCTCCGCTGCTACGAGGCGGGCGAGGAATCCTTCCGTGAGCTGCTGACCGATCTCGCCGCCGGGCGGCTGGAGGCCACGCCGCTGAGCGGCGCGCGCGGCTGGTACGGACGCGCCAAACGTCCGGCCCATTTCGGAATCCTGGACTTCAGGCGACCGGCGGCTGAGCTTGGCCGGACGGTTCGGGCGCTGGATTTCGGCGCCCGCCGCAACGCGCTCGGCCTGCCAAAGCTGCTGCTGGGCGAGCGGCTCGTGGCCGTCCGCAAGCTTGAGCGGGCGGGAGAGGGGCGGGGCCAACCTGGTCAGGTCCTGGCCCTGGACGAGACGTCGATCACCGTGATGGCCGGCGACGGCGCGATCGTGCTGAGCGGCCTGTCGGGCATGGCCGGCGAGGCGCTCGATCCCCTGATGCTCGGCGTGGCCGTGGGCGCGGTGCTGCCGGCGCCGGCCGCGGTCGATGCTTCGATGCTGCGCGGCGTCGGCGCCTCGGAAGGCTTCTGGGAAGACGCCCTCGAAAACGCCAACCCGCTGCTTCCGCCGTTCCCTCACGATCATGCCGCGGGGCCGGGGCAGGCCCCGCTCGCTGTCGGACAGGTGTCGCCGCAGGCCCTCGGCGCGGCCTGGGCCGCCTGGCTGGTCGCGCTGACCGGGCAGGCGCGCGTGACGCTGGCGATGGAGGCCGCAGCGGCCGGCCCGGCCTTGTCGCGCCGGTTCCCGGTCACCGTGGATATCGACCCCGCCGGTACGGCGCAGTCGGCGCTCGCCGCCTTTGCGCAGGCCCTGGCGCTGGCGCAGGCCCAGGCCCCGATGGCCGCCGACCTGCCCTTGCGGCTGGAGGGCCAGGCAGCCGTGCAAGCGGCGCTCGCGGCCTTGGGCGTGGTGGTCGCCGGCCAGCCGAACGCACCAGGCGCCGACCTGACGCTCAGCGTCGATCCGCCGGCCATCAGCGTTCGCGCCGGCCTGCACGCGCCCGACGTCCTCAGCGCGATGGCGGCCGACTTCAGCGCCTTCTGCAATGCGTTCCTCGGCGCCCCGCAGGCCGAATTGGCCGGCCTGCCGCTGGGCGGCGACGTCTCAGCCTCCTCGGCCGCCGGACCGGGCGAGAATCCGGCCACGATCCACGCCCTGATCGCGGCCATGGCGCGCGAAATGTCAGACGCCGTCGCCGTCGAAGACGGCGGCCGCAAGCTGACCTACGGCGAACTCGAGGCGCGGGCCACCCGCCTGGCGGGCGCCCTGGCCGCGCGCGGCGCGCGGGCCGGCTCGGTGGTCGGTCTCTATCTTGGCCGCAGCGCTGACCTGGTGGTCTCGATCCTGGCCGTTCTCAAGACCGGCGCGGCCTATCTGCCGCTCGACCCGTCCTATCCGGCCGACCGCATCGCCTTCATGCTCGAGGATTCCGCCGCCGCGCTGGTGGTGGCGGACACCGGCATGGCCCTGCCCGGCTTCCTCGATCCGGCGCGCGTGGTTTCGCATGCGGCCGAGCAGGACCTGCCCGCCATGCAGGGCGCGCCCGGCGACCTCGCCTACCTGATCTACACGTCCGGTTCGACCGGCCGGCCGAAGGGCGTGATGATCGAGCATCGCAACGTCACCAACTTCTTCGCGGGCATGGATCGCGTCGTGCCGCTCGAGCGGGGCGCGCGGCTGCTGGCGGTCACCTCGATGTCGTTCGACATCTCGGTGCTGGAGCTCCTTTGGACGCTGACCCGCGGGGCGACCATTGTCCTGCAGGGCGGCGGCGGCCAGGCCGACCTGCCGGCCTTCTCGCTGTTCTATTTCGCCGCCCAGTCGGGCGGGGCCGACAGCTACCGTGTCCTGTTCGAGGGCGCGCGCTTCGCCGATGAGAACGGCTTCGAAGCGATCTGGACGCCGGAACGCCACTTCCACGAGTTCGGCGGCCTCTATCCCAGCCCGGCGATCAGTTCGGCCGCCCTGGCCGGCATGACCAAGAACGTCAAGCTGCGGGCCGGCTCGGTGGTGGCCCCGCTGCATCATCCGGTTTCGATCGCCGAGAGCTGGGCCCTGGTCGACAACCTGTCCGGCGGTCGGGTCGGCATCGCGATCGCCTCGGGCTGGCAGCCGAACGACTTCATCCTTCGGCCCGAGAACTTCGCCGACCGCAAGTCGATCGCGCTCGGAACCGTGGAGACGCTTCGCCGGCTGTGGGCGGGCGAGGCGATGGAGTTTCCGGGCCCTGACGGCAAGCCGGTCGCCGTGAACATCCATCCGCGCCCGGTGCAGAAGGAAATTCCTGTCTGGATCACCGCGGCAGGCAATATCGAGACCTTCGCCGAGGCCGGTCGCCTCGGGTGCGGGGTGCTCACCCACCTGCTCGGCCAGTCGATCGAGGAGCTCAAGACGAAGATCGCCGGCTACCGACAAGCCCGCGCCGAGGCGGGCTTCGAGGGGCCCGGCCACGTCGTGCTGATGCTCCACACCTTCGTCTCCGAAGACGAGGAAACCGTGCTGGCGACCGCGCGCCAGCCGATGAAGTCCTACCTGAACAGCGCCGTCGACCTGGTGCGCCGCGCCTCGTGGACCTTCCCGACCTTCGTCTCGCGCGCCGAGGCCTCGGGCGGCAGCCCGCAGGACATCCTCGAGAGCCAGGACCTGACGCCGGAAGAACTCGATGCGCTGCTGGATCACGCCTTCGAGCGGTACTACCGCCAGTCCGGCCTGTTCGGCACGCCGGAGACCGCCAAGGACATCGTGCGCGAGGTGACGGCGGCGGGGGTCGACGAGATCGCCTGCCTGATCGACTTCGGCATCGAGTCCGAGACCGTGCTGGCCAACCTCAAGCACATCCGCACGCTGATGAGCGAGCTCGAAAAGGACGGGGGCGTCGGCCACAAGAGTTCAGTGGCCGAAGACATCCTGCAGAACGGCGTCACCCACCTGCAGTGCACGCCGTCGATGGCCGCCTATCTCGCCGCCGACGCGGCGGGCCGGCGGGCGCTGCAGCAGCTTGAGTGCCTGATGGTTGGCGGCGAGGCGCTGCCGCCGGACCTCGCCCGCGAGCTGCGGGCCGGCTTCTCCGGGCGGCTGCTCAACATGTACGGGCCCACCGAGACGACGATCTGGTCGTCGGTCGCCACGCTTGACGTGGTGGGCGAGCGGGTGCCGCTCGGCGAGCCGATCGCCAATACCGACCTCAGCGTGCGCGCGCCCGGCGGCCAGGTCGCCCCGCGCCAGGTCGAAGGCGAACTGTGGATCGCCGGCGCCGGCGTGTCGCGCGGCTATTGGCGGCGGCCCGAACTGACGGCCGAGCGCTTCGTCGAGCGCGACGGCCAGCGCTGGTATCGAACCGGCGATCTGGTGCGGATGCGGCGCGACGGCGCGCTGGATTTCCTGGGCCGGACCGACAACCAGGTGAAGGTCCGCGGCCACCGTATCGAGCTCGGCGAGATCGAGGCGGTGATCGCCGAGTCGGGCACGGTTCGGCAGGTGGCGGTCAAGATGGCCGAGTTCGGCGAGAACGACGCGCGGCTCATCGCCTACGTCACGCCGGGCGAAACGCCGCCCAGCGAGCGCGACCTGCGGGCGCGCCTGGCCGACAAGCTGCCCGAGTTCATGCGGCCCTCGCAGATCGTCATCCTCGAGCGGATGCCGATGACGCCGAACGGCAAGATCGATCGTAAGGCCCTGCCGCTTCCCAAGGCCGCCTCCGAGCGCGGCGAGATGGTCGCGGCCGCGGGCGATATGGAAGCGGCGGTGGCGGCGATCTGGCGCGACGCGCTTGGCCTTGAGGAGATCTCCGTCACCGAGAACGTCTTCGATCTCGGCGCGCACTCCCTGCTGGCCGTGCAGGTGCAGCGGCGCATGAAGCAGCATCTGGCCCGCGACATCGCCATCACCGACATCTTCCGGTTCCCGACGGTTCGCGCGATCGCCGCGCACCTTTCGAGCGACGCCGGCCCGGCCAACACCGCCGCCGATCGCGGCGCGGCCCGCGCCGCCGCACGGCTGGCCAGAATGGGTCGCAGGTAGGATCGGGGAGGCGGGGACGTGGATCGACATGATGCGAGCGCGGCGCCCGGCAATCGGATCGCCATCGTCGGACGGGCGGGGCGGTTTCCTGCGGCGCGCAATGTCGAAGAGTTCTGGGCGATGCTGCGCGACGCGCGCAACGCCGCCCAGCGCCTGACCGACGCCGAGCTTCTGGCCCGCGGCGTCAGCCGCCAGCAGCTCGCCGACCCGAACTATGTCCGCGTGGCCAACGTCCTGCCGGACATGGAGTGCTTCGACGCCGGCTTCTTCGGGTTCTCGCCGCGCGAGGCCTCGATCCTCGATCCGCAGCATCGGCATTTCCTCGAATGCGGCTGGGAGGCTTTCGAGGACGCCGGCTACGTGCCGGAGAAGTTCGACGGGCGCATCGGCGTGTTCGCCGGTTCGGGCATGCAGGCCTATCTGCCGTTCAACCTGCTCAGCAATCCGGACTTGGTCGAGGAAATCGGCCTGTTCCTGCTGCGCCACACCGGCAACGACAAGGACTTCCTGACCACCCGCCTGTCCTACCTGCTGAACCTGACCGGTCCGTCGGTGGCGGTGCAGACGGCCTGCTCCACCTCGCTGGTGGCGGTGCACACGGCGATTTCCTCGCTGCTCAACATGGAATGCGACATGGCCCTCGCCGGCGGGGTGACCATCGAGCTCCCGCACCGTGTCGGCTACCGCTACAGCGAAGGCGAAATTCTGTCTCCGGACGGCCTCTGTCGCGCCTTCGACGACGACAGCAAGGGGACGGTGTTCGGGTCCGGCGCGGCCCTCGTGGTGCTGCGTCGCTACGAAGACGCGGTGGCCGACGGCGACGACATCAAGGCCGTGATCCTGGCCAGCGCGGTCAACAACGACGGATCGGGCAAGGCCAGCTACCTGGCCCCTTCGGTGGACGGCCAGGCCGAGGCCGCGGCCGAGGCGCTGGCGCTGTCGGGCGTGTCGCCCGGCGACATTTCCTACATCGAGACGCACGGCACAGGCACGCCGATCGGCGACCCGATCGAGCTGGCCGCCCTGCAGCAGGTCTATGGCGCCGCGCCGAAGGCCGCCATCGGCATCGGGTCGGTCAAGACCAACATCGGCCATCTCGACACCGCGGCCGGCGCCGCCAGCCTGATCAAGGTCGTCGAGGCCATGCGCCACCGCACCCTGCCGGCCAGCCTGAATTTCTCCACGCCCAACAGCCGGTTCGATTTCGACGGCAGCCCGTTCCACGTGGTCGCCCAGGGCCGCGCCTGGGAGCATGGCGGCCCGCTGCGCGCGGCGGTCAACTCGCTCGGCGTCGGCGGCACCAATGCGCACGTCATCCTGGAGGAGGCGCCGCGCCGCGCCGCCCAGGCCGATGACGGGGCCTGGAAACTGTTCTCCTTCAGCGCCCGCACCCGGGCCGATCTCGACCGCACCCGCGAGCGCTGGGCCGGCTGGCTGGGCGGCGAGGTCCCGGACCTGCGCGACGTCGCCTTCACGCTGCGGGAGGGCCGCCGCGCGTTCGGCGAGCGCTTCACGGTCGCCGCCCGCAACGTGCAGGAACTGCAGGCGGCGATCAGTGCTCGCAGTTCGGCCTATCGCCAGCAGGGCAGCGCCGGGGACAGCGCCCCGCGCATCGTGTTCCTCTATCCGGGCGGCGGCGCGCAGTATCCGGGCGCCGGCGCCGGAATGCTGGCCGCGTTCCCGGTGTTCGGCGAGGCCGTGCGCGCCTGTTTCGCCGCCCTGCCGGCGATCGCGCCGGCCGACCTGTACGACGTCATGTTCCGCCGCGATCGCGACGACGCCGAAGCCAAGGCGAAGCTCGAACGCTCCAGCTACGCGATCCCGGCGCTGTTCATTCTCGAATACGCCTACACCCAGCTCTGGCTGTCCTGGGGCGTCAAACCGGACGCCGTGCTCGCCCACTCGGTCGGCGAGTATGCGGGGGCGGTCGCGGCAGGGGCCATGCAGCTCGCCGACGCGCTGAAGATCGTCGCCCTGCGCGGCAAGGTGATGGACGCCGCGCCGGCCGGCGCGATGACCTCCGTGCCGCTGTCCCTGGAGCGCGTGCAGCCCTATCTCGGCGACCAGCTGGATATCGCGGCCGTCAACACCCCCGAAACGACGGTGGTCTCCGGCCAGGTCGCCGACATCGAGCGGCTGGAAGCCGACCTCGCCAAGGCCGGCGTCGAAGCCCGGCGCATTCATATCGAGGTCGCGGCCCATTCGCGGCAGCTGGACGGCCAGCTCGAACCGTTCCGAGCCGGGTTCGCCGGCGTGGCCTTCGAACGGCCGACCGTGCCGATGGCCTCGTCGATGCGCGGCGGCTGGGCCAAGGACGAGGACCTGAGCTGCGCCGAATACTGGGTGCAGCACCTGCGCAACACGGTGCGCTTCGCCGACGCGGCCCGCACGGTTCTGGCGGGCGAGCCGAGCATCGTCATCGAGGTCGGGCCCGGACAGACGCTCGGCCCCCTGCTGGAAGCCTGCGACCTGCCGGTTCCGCCGCGCGCCGTGCTCTATTCGTCGCCGCGTCCGCGCGATGCGACCGACGAGACCGGAGTCGCGCTCGCCGCGTTCGGCGGGGTCTGGGCCAACGGCGCGGAGGTGGACTGGTCGCTGGCCGTCCCGGCGGACGGCGCGCGCGTGTCGCTGCCGACCTACGCCTTCGCCAAGGATCGCCATTGGGTCGAGCCGGGTCGGGGCGCGGCTCGCGAAGCCGCCGAGGAGGCCCCGGAGCTTGTCCGTCGGCCAGACATTCCGGATTGGTTCGAGGAGCTCGGCTGGAGCGAGCAGGCGCGGGGCGGCGGGCCGCCCAGGCTGGATGGCGACTGGCTGGTCTTCGCCGGCGGCGATGCGCTGTCCGAGGCGGTGCTGGAGCGGCTGGGGACCGCGGGCGCACGGCTCGTCACGGTCCGCGCCGGCGCTGCGTTCAGCCGATCTGGCGAAACCTTCACCTTGCGCCCGCAGGCGCAGGACGACTTCGAGGCGCTGGCCAATGCGCTGCCCTCGTCGCCCTCCCGCATCCTCTATCTGTGGGGGCTCGATCCGGCCCTCGCCGACGCGGCGTTCTCCGGCGCCTATCTTCTCGCCCGGCTGCTGCAGCAGGCCGACCTGGAGCAGGCGACGCATCTGACCTTCGTCGCCCAAGGCGCGGCGAGCGTCGCGGGCGAGCCGCTCGCCAATCCGCAGGCCGCCGCCTTGCTCGGCCCGGTCCGGGTCGCCCCGCGCGAGATCCCGGGCCTGACCTCGGTGCTGGTCGATGTCGGTGAAGGCGCCGGACTGGACGCGCTGCTGGCGGAAGCCGCCGCGCCGGGCGACTCCGACCATGTGGCGCTGCGCGCGGGCCGCTTCGTCCGGTCGCGCAAGGCCGCTCCGGTGGTCAAGCCGCGGGACCTGCCGCAGCGCCTGCGCAAGAACGGCGTCTATCTGATCACCGGCGGCATGGGGGGCATCGGCCGCGAGATGGTCCGCTGGCTGGCGGAGAAGGCGCAGGCGCGGCTGATCGTGCTGTCGCGCCACGCCGAGGAGGACGCGAGCTTCCGCGCCGAAATCGAGGCGCTCGGCGGCGAGGTGATGTTCGTCCCGGCCGACCTGGCCGATCCCGAGGCCACCACGCGCGCGCTGCAGAGCGCGGCCGAGCGTTTCGGCGCGCCGAACGGCGTCGTCCATGCGGCCGGCGTTCTCGACGACGCGCCCCTTGCGCTCCAGCCGCTGGCCGCAGCGCTCGCCGTCATGGAACCGAAGCTGACTGGGGCGCGGACCCTCGATCGGCTCTATCCCGACGGCAGCCTCGACTTCTTTGCAGTCGTGTCGTCGACCTCGGTGCTGCTGGGCGGGGCGGGCCAGACCTCCTATGCGGGCGCGAACGCCGCGTTGGAGGCCATCGCGGCCAGCCGCAAGGACGGGTTCTCGATCGCCTGGGGCGCGTGGCGCGACACCGGCATGGCCGCACGCGCCTATGGCGCGGGTTCGGTGGCGGGCGGCGATCCCCTGCTGGGCGTCCGCAAGGACGTCGCCGACGGCTCGATCCTGTTCGAGAGCGTGATCGATCCCGAGACCGATTGGCGCGTCCTCGAGCATGTCGTCAACGGCGCCTCGGTGCTGCCGGGCTCGGCCTATATGGAGCTGGCCTACGCCGCGGCGACCGCGGTGATGGCCCAGCGTCCGTTCGTGCTCGACGCGCTGCAGTTCGCCACCGCGATGACCTTCGAGCGCATGCCGCGCCGCGTCGTGCTGCGGCTCGATCCGGCGCCGGACGGATATGAACTGGTCGTCGAGAGCCGCGCGGCCATGAGCGCCGAGCCGGTCGAGCACATGCGCGCGCGCATCGTCGCGCTGGAGGCTTCGCCGGCCCGCCCGGAGCCGCTCGGCGCCTCCGATCTGCCGGTGTCCGTCGTCAGCGGCCAGCCAGTGCAGAACAAGCTGATCGACTTCGGCCCGCGCTGGAGCTGCGTCGGGGATGTCCGCATGGCGCAGCAGCGGGTCGTCGGCGAATTCGCGCTGTCCGACGCGTATCATGGCGACCTGGCGGTGCATCCGTTGCACCCGGCCCTGCTCGACATGGCCGCGACCGTCGGCCTGGCTCTGGTCCCCCTCAACGGCGGCCTCTATGCGCCGATGTCGATCGGCCGCATGCAGGTCTTCGGGCCGCTGGCGGACCGCCTCGTGGCCCATGCCGAACTGATCGCCAGCGAGGAGGGGCGCTACGCCTCGTTCAAGGTCGCCATCTGCGGCGCGGACGGCGAGGTGCTCGTGCAGCTCGACGACTTCGCCCTGCGCGCGATCGCCGACGGCCGGCTGGCGGGCGCGCAGCCGCGCCAGAGCATCAGCAGCCAGGTGTTGTCCACCGGTATCCGGCGCCTGGAGGCGCCCGAGCTGTTCGCCCGCGTCTTCGACCACCCGGCCCGTCAGATCGTGGTGTCGCCGGTTTCGATCGACCTGCTCCGACTGGCGATGCTGGAAGCCCCGGAGGCCGGCAAGCCGCAACGCCAGAACCGGGCCCAGCAGGAGATCGCCGATCCGGTCACCGCGCGGCTGGCTGCGATCTGGAGCGACATCCTGGGTGTCGCCGGCATCGCGCCGGAGGACGACTTCTTCGCGCTCGGCGGCCACTCGTTGAACGCGGTGCGGATGATTGCGCGGGTGCGCAAGGAGTTCGGCGTGTCCTTGCCGCTCGGCAAGCTGTTCGAGGCGCCGCGGCTGGAAGCCTTCGCCGCCCTGCTCGGGGCCGGCGCGAGCCCGCCCCAACAGGTCGTGCAGGCGCCGAGCGAGCTGCCCGCCGCCCAGCGGAGCCTGGAGCCCCGGCGCGTCGCCATGACCGAGGGCCAACGCGAGATCGCCGGCAGCATCCTCGTCGAGCGCTCGACGCTCATCGCCTACAACCTGTCCTTCTCGATGCACGTTGCAGGCGCCATCGATCTGCCCGCCTTGCGCACGGCGCTCAACGCGCTGGTCGATCGGCATGAGGTGCTGCGGGCGTCCTTTGATCTCGAAAACGCGACCCTCACCATCGGACCGCAAGGCGGCTTCGAGCTGAGCGAGAACGACCTGTCCCGGCTGGGCGGCCAGCTCGCCGAGGCGCAGCGCGATGCGCTGCTGCGCGACGCGGCTGGCGCGCCGTTCGACCTGGCCGGCGGCCCGCTGCTGCGGGTGCTGTCGCTGCGGCTGCCGGAGGGGCGCTCGGAGCTGGTGCTCATCGTGCACCACATGGTCTGCGACGGCTGGTCGGCCGGCGTGCTCATGCGCGACCTCGCCGCGCTCTACACCGCGGCGCTGGAGGGGAGGGCGGCCGCCCTGCCGCCGGCGCAGGGCGTCAGCGACCTCGTCGAAGCCGAGGCGCAATGGCGCGGATCGGCCGAGGCCGAGACGCATCGCCGGTTCTGGCTGGACAAGTACGCCAGCTCGCTGCCGGTCATGGACCTGACGTTCGACAAGCCGCATCCGGCCACGACGACGACCGCGGCGGCCCGTGTCGTCACCCGGCTCGACGGCGAACTGGAAGCGGCCCTGCGCGGCGTGGCCCAGCGGGCCGACACGCCGCTGCGCAATCTGATCTTCGCCAGCTTCCGCTACTACCTGTCGATGATGGTGGGTTCTCCCGACGTCACGGTCGGCATCCCGGTCGCCGGTCAAATCGCCCACGGCCTGGACGACATCGTCGCCCACGGCGTCAGCTTCCTGCCGGTGCGCGCCACCATCGAGCGCGGGGCCTCGCTGCGCGACCTGCTGAGCCAGGCGCGCCGGGACATGCTCGAGGCGGTGGAGCACCAGAACTACACGCACGGCGCCCTGGTGCGCGACCTGCAGGCGCCGCGCAGTTCCGCGCGCCACCTGCTGGCGCCGGTGGTGGTCAATATCGACGGCCTCGCCGATCTGGAGAAGATCGCCCTCGGCGCCGCGCCCGTCCGCATCGAGGTCAACTCGACCGGCCACGAGTTCTTCGATCTGTTCTTCAATCAGTTCGACGCGCTCGGCCGGGTCGAGCTGACCTGGAACTACAAGACCGACCTCTTCCTCGAAGCCACCATCCAGCTGCATGCCGGCAACGTGCTGCGGCTCCTGCGGGCGATCGCCGAGACGCCGGATGCGATGGACCGGCCGATGGCCGCCCTGCTGTCGCACGGCCGCCAGGTCGCCCCGGCCAGCGGCGAGCACGCCGATCCGGGCGCCGCCGGGCCGCAGACCGTGACCGAGGTCTTCCGCGGCGTCGCGGCCGCGCACTCGGGCAAGGTCGCCGTGCGCTTCGGCGACCAGACCCTGACCTATGCCGAGCTCGACCAGCGGTCCGACGCGCTGGCCGCGATGCTGGCCGGGGCGGGCGTCGGCCCGGGACAACTGGTGGGGATCTCGTCACATCGTTCGCTGTCGCTGGTGGTCGCGGTGCTGGGGGTCCTGAAGGCCGGCGCCGGCTATGCGCCGTTCGACGTCAGCCTGCCTGAGGACCGGCTGCGCTTCATGGCCCGCGACACCGGCATCACCGTGCTGCTCGGCGATTGCCCGGCCGCCGCGCAGGAGGGCGTGCGCGTCATTCATTGGCGTGACTTCCCGCAAGCGGCCGCCGCGGCGCCGGCCGTCGAGGTCACCGGCGAGTCCATCGCCTATGTGATGTTCACCTCCGGCACGACAGGGACGCCGAAGGGCGTCGTGCTGCCGCACCGCTCGATCATCCGCATGCTGTGCGACACCGACTGGCTGGAAATGTCGGATAAGACCGTCACGCTGCATTCCTCGGCCTTCGCCTTCGACACCTCGATCATCGACCTGTTCGCCTCGCTGCTGCATGGCGGGACGCTGGTGGTGCCGCCGGACGGGACGCTGTCGATCTCGCAGCTCGCCGACGCCATCCAGAGCCACGGGGTCAACACCCTCTGGCTGACCTCGGGCCTGTTCCACGCCATCGCCGACGTCCGCCCGCAGACCTTCGCCAGCGTGAAGCAGGTGATCGTCGGCGGCGACATCGTCTCGCCCGTCCACGTCGGACGGGTCATGGCCGCGTGTCCGAACGTCGTCGTCATCAACGGCTACGGGCCGACGGAAAGCTGCGTGACCAACGCGCACAAGGTCACCCAGGCCGATCTGTCGCGCGGCATGGCGTTGCCTATCGGCCGCGCCATCCCCGGCACGCAGTCTTACATTCTCGACGAGAACCTGAACCCGGTGCCCGACGGCATCATCGGCGAGCTCTGCATCGCCGGGCGCGGCCTGGCGCTCGGCTACTGGAACCGCCCGGAGCTGACGGCCGAGAAGTTCGTCACAGCCCCCTGGGATCCGACCCTGAAGCTCTATCGGTCCGGCGACCTGGTGCTGAACCCCGGCGACGGCGTGCTGCGCTTCTTCGGTCGGGCCGACACCCAGGTGAAGGTCCGCGGCTTCCGGGTCGAGCTGACCGAGATCGAGCAGGCGCTGGACGCCCATCCGGCCATCCGCCAGTCGGTCGTCGCCGCCCTGGTGCCGGAGGGGCAGACGGACAAGGTGCTGGCAGCCTATTTCGTGGCCCAGGGCGCCGCGCCGCCGGCCGCCGAGCTGCGGGGCTTCTTGTCCGCGCGCCTGCCGGAGTTCGCCATCCCGTCGTTCTTCGTGGCGGTGGACGCGATCCCGCTCAACGCCAACGGCAAGCCGGACCGGCGGGCGCTGCCGGCCCTGCGCAGCCAGGGTGCTGAGGACGACGCCGACGCCACGCTGCGCGGCGAGACCGAGGTCCGCCTGGCCAAGATCTGGTCCGCCGTTCTGGGCGTGAAGGTGATCTCGGCCGACGCCAACTTCTTCCAGATGGGCGGGCACTCGCTGCTGGCGGTGCGGCTGTTCGATCGCGTCCGCAGCGAGTTCGGGCACGACCTGCCGCTTTCGACCCTGTTCAGCAACCAGACCCTCCGCGCGCTGGCGGCGCTGCTCGACGCCTCCAGCCCGGCGCCGCCGACGGAAGCCAATCCGGACGCCGAGTGGGACACCAGCGCGGTCATCCATCCCGGGCCGGAGGGCGACAATCGTCCGTTGTTCATCGCCGGCGGCGTCGGCGGCAACGTCAACAACCTCATGGAGCTCGGCGCGCAGCTTGGGCTCTACCGCGCGGTGGTGGGCTTCCAGACCCGCGGCGTGCTCGGCCACACCCCGCACGAGACCATCGAGGAGATGGCGGCCGCGAACATTCGCTACATGCGCCAGCATCAGCCTACCGGCCCCTATCTGCTGGCCGGCTATTCGGGCGGCTCGCTGACCGCCTTCGAAATGGCCCGCCAGCTTGAAGAGGCCGGCGAGCAGGTCGACCGGCTGTTCGTGCTCGACACCTATGCGCCGGGGTTCGCCAAGGAGTTCCAACCGCCGGTCAAGCTCGGGATGGGCGAGTGGCTGCTCGACGAGTTCCAGATGCTGCGGACCGAGGGGCTGCCGCTGTTCTTCGAGCGGCGGGCCAGGGCCGTGCGCCGCCGGATCATGCGCGGCCGCCGGCTCACCTTCATCAAGAACCCCAGCCTGTCGCATTCACGCTACCAGGTCATGCAGGACATCTGGATGGCCGCGGCCCGCAAGTACGAAGGCGGCAAGATCAGCGCGCCGGTCACGTTGTTCCGCACCCGGCCGCGGCGCCTGCTGGCGCGCCGTGCTCTGGAGCTCGACCCGACCCTCGGCTGGGCCGCGGTCTCCGATCCTTCGACTGTCGAGACGCCGTGGGTCGAAGGCGACCACATGGGCATGCTCAAGGATCAGAACGTCCGCATGCTGGCGAACCTGATCGAGAGCCGGATCACGCCTCAGGAGGGCGGCGCGACGACCCTGGAGATGAAGGACGCCATCGCATCGGTCAGCCCCAACCTGGCCAAGTCGGCATGATGGCCGTTTGGAATTTCCAGGTACTCCTTCGGACCGGGAGCCTCCTGGTATAGCCGGCGGGCGCGGGCGACCGGCAGGGACTCGTCCAGCGCGCCGTGAACGAACAGTTTGGGGGCCCCGATCGCCTGGACGTGGTCGATGATGTCATAGCGTTCGGCCCACATCACCTGGCAGAACGGGAAACCCTTGTAAGCGTCCTGATAGTATTGGCAGGTGCGATAGGGCGCAGCTTCCAACACCACCGCCTCGAACGGCCGCGCCGCCGCCAGGCGGCTGCCCACCCCGGCCCCGAGGCTGAAGCCGTGCAGCACGCGCCGGTTCGCCGGAACCGCCTCTCCCATCAGGTCGTCGAGCTGGTCGTAGAAGGCGAGCGCATCGCGGGCGAAGTTCATCTCGCTGGACTTGCCGCCGGTCGCGCCGGAGCCGCGATACTCCATCATCGCCATCCCGAAGCCCTGCTCCTGCAGCGCCCGCAGCCGCTCGAACGACGCGTCGACGCCCGCGCCATTGCCGTGGAAGCTCATGATCACCGGCTTGCCCGGCTGGGGCATGGCCAGCCGAGCCCCGATCACCTGGCCGTCGCTGGAGCGGAACTTGACGGTCTTCACGTCGTCGGCCGGACGGCCGTCGTCGTCGCCGCCGAAGCGATAGATCCCGTAGTTCTGGAACGCCCAGACGCCGGCGAACAGCAGCGCGGTCGCGACAAGCAGCGCTGTCACGACGAGATTGAACATCGACATGCGAGCGCCTCTGTCGTGGGGATATGCAGAGAGCCGGCGCGCGGCCGACGGAAATTTATACGCACGCCAGGCGGGCAAGTCCTAGCTCCGCCGACGATCCGTCAGCCCTTGAGCACCAGCGGCAGGCCCGCGGCGACCAGCACCGCGCGGTCGGCCGCCGCCGCCACCGCCTGGTTCATCCAGCCGGCCTCGTCGCGGAACCGGCGAGCCAGGGCGTTGTCCGGCACGATCCCCTGGCCGACCTCGTTGGAGACCACGTAGAGCGCCGCCGGGCTGGCGGCCAGAGCCCGCGTCAGGTCGGCGACCTGCTGGCCCAGATCGGCCTCGACCAGCAGGTGATTGGTCAACCACAGCGTCAGGCAGTCGACCACCGCCACGTCGCCCGCACCCAGCGCAGCGACCGCTCCCGCCAGGTCCAGCGGCGCCTCCACCGTGACCCAGCCTTCGCCGCGTTCGGCCCGGTGACGGGCGATCCGATCGGCCATTTCGGCGTCGTGCGCCTGGGCCGTCGCGATCATCACGTGGCGATTTCCGGAGCGCTTCCAGGCTTCGCGCAGCGCGTAGCTGGTCTTGCCGGATCGGGCGCCGCCGAGGACGAAGGTCAGGCTCATTTGGATTGACGCTCCGCATGGCAGAGCCTAGGCAGACCCCGCGACAGGTTCCCCGGAAGGGGATTAATAGGGAACTCAGGTGCGAAACCTGGGCTGCCCCCGCAACTGTAAGCGGCGAGCCCGCGCGTCATAAGCCACTGGACGGAAGTCTGGGAAGGCGGCGCGCATCGGCTGTGACCCGTGAGCCAGGAGACCTGCCTGACGCGGTCGTCCTTCGCATGCTCGGTGGGAGCGCGCGAACGGGGAGTTTTCCCGAGAGGCGGCGTCCGTCGACCTGCGCGCAAGCGCGGGTCATGTCGTCATGCGTCAGGGGGGATAACCCGATGAAGACTGTTCTGCTCGCCACCACCGCCGCGCTCTGCGGCGTTTCCACCCACGCGCTCGCCCAGAGCGCCGCGCCGGTCGCTATCGCCAGCGTCAGCGAACTGGTGGTCACCGCCACTCGCTCGCCGCAGGAAGCCGACAAGATCGGTCAAAGCCTCTACGTGCTGGACGCCGCCGCCATAAAGGCCGCTCAGACGGTCGACGTCTCGAGCCTGCTGGCCACCACGCCCGGCGTCAGCTTCTCGCGCAACGGCGGGGTCGGGGGCTCGACCTCGGTGCGGATCCGCGGCGCTGAGGGCGACCAGACCGTGGTGGTGGTCGACGGTGTGAAGCTGAACGACCCCTCTACCGCCGGCGGCGGCTACAACTTCGCGAACCTGCTGGCCGGCGACATTGGCCGCATCGAGATCCTGCGCGGCGCCCAGTCGACGCTGTGGGGCAGCCAGGCCATCGGCGGCGTCGTCAACATCGTCACCCGTGAGGCGACCGAGCCGTTCGAGGCCGACCTCGCCGCGGAGGGCGGCTCGATGGGCACGAGCTACTTCCGCGCCGGCGCCGGCGGCAAGACCGAGCGCCTGGCCTGGCGCCTGGCCGCCGGCCGCTACGACACCGACGGCGTCTCCTCCTATCGCCTCGGCCAGGAGAAGGACGGCTATGAGAACACCGGCGTCAGCGGCCGGGCGGTGTTCACCGCCACCGAGGCGCTGTCGTTCGACCTGCGCGGGGTCTACTCCAAGGGCCGCAACGGCTTCGACGGCTTTGCGCCGCCGACCTTCAGCTTCGGCGACACCCGCGAGTACGGCGAGACCGAGGAGTTCGTCGGCTACGGCGCGGTGAACCTCGACCTGTTCGGCGGCGCCCTGACCAACCGGCTCGCCTACGGCTACACGCGCACCGACCGCCAGAACACCAACCCGGACCAGGCGGTGACCACCACCACATTCGACGCCCGTGGCGAGAACAAGCGCTGGGAGTATCAAGGCGTCTGGACGATCAACGAGGCCTGGTCCGCCACCTTCGGCGGCGAGACCGAGGACTCCAGCATGCGCACGGCCTCGCCCAGCGAGTTCGTCCCCAACCCGCCGACGACCCGCGCCAAGGCCGGCATCGACGGGATCTACGCCCAGGTCCAGGGCGAAGTGGTCTCGGGCCTGACCCTGACCGCCGGGCTGCGCCGCGACAGCCACGACACCTTCGGCGATGCGACCCTCGGCCAGTTCGCCGCCGCCTGGTCGCTGAACGATGGGAACACAGTTCTGCGCGCCAGCTTCGGCCAGGGCTTCAAGGCTCCGACCCTCTATCAGCTCTATTCCGAGTACGGGAACACCGCCCTGGAGGCCGAGGAAGCCGACGGCTGGGACGCCGGGATCGAACAGCGCCTCGGCGACCGCTTCATGGTCCGCGCGACCTGGTTCGACCGCAAGACCGACAACCAGATCGACTACTTCTCCTGCACCTCGACCACCACCGACCCGCTCTGCTTCGTGGGCGGCGCGCGGCGCTTCGGCTATTACGCCAACACCGCCCAGACCAAGGCGCACGGCGTCGAGCTCGAGGGTTCGGCCGATCTCGGCCCGCTGGCGCTCAGCGCCAACTACACCTGGACCGACACCGAGAACGACTCCCCCGGCAACGTGAACCGCGGCAAGCAGCTCGCCCGCCGGCCCGAGCACCAGGCCAACGTCCAGGCGATCTACACCTGGGAGAACAAGGCCAGCCTCGGCGGTTCGATCCGCTATGTCGGCGACAGTTTCGACAACGCCGCCAACAGCTACGTCCTGCAGAGCTACACCCTGCTCGACCTGCGGGCCTCCTATCCGGTGAACGAGACCTTCGAGCTCTACGGCCGCGTCGAGAACGCCTTCGACGACGACTACGAGACCACCCGCAACTACAGCTCGCCGGGTCGCGGGATCTATGCCGGTGTCCGCGCCCGGTTCTGACCTGCAGGCGGGGGCCTTCCTCCGCCACGGCGGCCGCCTGGCCGCGGCGCGCGGCGCGTTCCCGGACGCGCCCGCGCCCTGGCTCGACCTGTCGACGGGCGTCAACCCGCGGCCCTATCCGGCGCGACGGGCCGATCCGGCCGCCCTGCGGCGGTTGCCCGACCCTGAGGAGGTGGCGGCGCTCGAGGCCGCCGCCGCCGCCGCGTTCGGGGTTTCGCCCGACCGCGTCGCCGCGACCCCGGGAACCGAGGCGGCGCTGCGGGCGCTGCCTCGGGTGCTGGGCGCCCGCTCGGCGGCGATCGTCTCGCCGACCTATGGCGGACACGCCGAGGCCTGGCGCCTGGCCGGCGCGCGGGTTTCCCACGGCTCCTGGGACGAAGCACGCCATAGCGCCGCCGAGGCCGTGGTGCTGGTCAATCCGAACAATCCGGATGGCGCGCAGGTCCGCAATCCGGACGTCGGCGACCGATGGCTGATCGTCGACGAGGCCTTCGTCGAGACCGCCCCGGACGTGAGCTTGGCTCCAACGTTCTTTCCTTCTCTCCTTGCGGGCCAAGGGGCGCGCGACAGCCGCCACACCCTCGTCCTGCGCTCGTTCGGCAAGTTCTACGGCCTGCCGGGCGTGCGGCTGGGCTTCGTGATCGCCGAGCCGGGCCTGGCCGCGCGCATCGGCGCTCAGTTCGGCGACTGGCCGGTCAGCGCCGAGGCGATCGCCGCCGGGCTCGCGGCCTATCCGGACGAGGCTTGGCGTGAGCGCACGCGCCTGCGCCTGGCCCGCGACGCCGCGCGCCTGGACGGGCTGCTGCGCGCCAACGGCTTCGAAGTGCTGGGCGGGACCTCGCTGTTCCGGCTGGCCGCCGCGCCGGACGCCGCACGCCGGTTCGAGGCGCTCGCCCGCCGCGGCGTGCTCACCCGCCCCTTTCCCGATCAGCCGACCTGGCTCAGGTTCGGCCTGCCGAAACCCAAGGACTGGCCGCGCCTCAAGGCGGCTCTGGAAGGATCCCGCCGATGAGCGACGACGAAGACCGCAAGAACCAGGAACACAAGGCCGCCATGCAGGCGCTCAAGGCCGAGCGCGAGGCGATGATGGCCGAGAAGACCGACGAGGCGCCTGGCCTGCTGCTGGTCCACACCGGCGACGGCAAGGGCAAGTCGACGGCGGCGTTCGGCATGGTCGCCCGCGCCCTCGGCTGGAACCAGAAGGTCGGCATCGTCCAGTACATCAAGGGCAAGTGGATCACCGGCGAGCGCCAGTTCTTCAAGCGCTTCCCCGACAGCGTCCGCTACGAGGTGATGGGCGAGGGGTTCACCTGGGACACCCAGGACCGCGCCCGCGACATCGCCGCAGCTGAGGCGGCCTGGGCGACCTCGCTGGAGATGCTCCATGATCCCGAGCTGGATCTCGTCATCCTCGACGAGCTGAACATCGCCCTGCGCTACGACTATCTCGACATCGCCAAGGTGGTCGCCGACCTGCAGGCTCGCCCGCGCGACAAGCACGTCGTGATCACCGGCCGCAACGCCAAGCCCGAACTGCTGGCCATCGCCGATCTCGTCACCGAGATGACCCTGGTCAAGCATCCTTTCGAGCAGGGCATCAAGGCCCAGCGAGGCATCGACTTTTGAGCTGGATGCTGACCCGTCGCTCGGCGCTCGCCGCAGGCGCCGTGGTCGGCCTATCCGCGGCCGGGCCGGCGCCGGCGCCGCGCCGCATCGTCTCGCTCAATCCTTGCCTCGACGTGATCCTGGTCCACGTCGCCGACCGGGCCCAGATCGCGGCCATCAGCCACTATTCGCACGAGCCCAGCTCCTCCAGCATCGGCCCGGCCGGCGCGACCTATCCCTTCACCTACGAGAGCGCCGAGGAGGTGCTGGCCCTGCGGCCCGATCTGGTGCTGACCGGCCGCCACTCCTCGCCGGCCACCCGCGCGGCGCTGAAGCGCCTGGGCATCCGCGCTGAACTGTTCGCTGTCCCCAACACCGTCGAGGAGAGCCTGGAGCAGGTCCGCCAGGTGGCCCGCGCGGTCCATCGCCCCGCGCGCGGCGAGGCGGTGATCGCCCAGGTCCGCGC
>NZ_JAPMTQ010000080.1:0-1058 GCF_026411515.1 Phenylobacterium sp. 58.2.17
CCCCCACATTTTAAAAACCACACCCCCCAAACCCAGATCATGAGGCTAGTCTGGTGGGCTGGTATTTTTTTATAAGAGACACCACCAGCGGCGGCCCGGGCGGCGGCGGGGGCGCCGGGGCCGGCTCGGCCATGACGACGTCTAGCTGGCCCTCCGGCGCGTTCGCCGCCGCCGGCTGCATTGGCGGGCGGGCCTGGTCGGTGATCAGCTGCGGGCGGGCCGCCAGCCCCAGGCCGAGGCCGAGCACGCAAGCGATCGCCACCCCGCCCAGCAGCGCCTTTCGCCCGACGCGCGGGCGCGTCGGCCGCGGGTCGCGCGGCTCCAGGGTCAGGGGCGGTTCGCCATCCAGGCTCATGCGGCGATCCTAGGCGCAGGTGCTGAACGCGGGCTGAACCGCTGGCGCGGGGCGTCGAACCGGTGAATGGTCGCGGCCATGAGCCTCGGACCCACCCTCGAAACCGCCCGCCTGATCCTGCGTCCCACCTCGGGGGAGGACTTCGAGCCGTGGGCCGCCTTTTCCGCCGACGAGGAGGCCTCGCGGTTCCTCGGCGGGCCGCAACCGCGGGAAACCGCCTGGCGCATGATGTGCACCATGGCCGGCTCCTGGGTGGTGCGCGGCTTCGGGATGTTCTCGGTGATCGACAAGGAGAGCGGCCGCTGGGCCGGGCGGCTCGGCCCCTGGCAGCCCGAAGGCTGGCCGGGCACCGAGGTCGGCTGGGGCATCGCCCGCGAGTTCTGGGGCAAGGGCTATGCGCCCGAGGGCGCGATCGCCGCCATCGACTGGGCGTTCGAGCATCTCGGCTGGACCGAGGTCATCCACTGCATCGACCCGGGCAACACCAGTTCGCAGGGCGTGGCGCGCAAGCTCGGCTCCTCGATCCTGCGCCACGCGCTGCTGCCGCCGCCGATCAGCGAGAGCGTCGATGTGTGGGGTCAGAGCCGACAGCAGTGGGGGGGGGGGGCCGCCCCCCCCCCCCCCCCCGCCGGGGGGGGGGCTTAGCGACGGGGCGGGTGGGGCGGGGGGGCCGGCGGGCGGGCCCCCCGCCGGGCCCACCCGC
>NZ_JAPMTQ010000080.1:1068-7826 GCF_026411515.1 Phenylobacterium sp. 58.2.17
GGCGCTAGCTCGCCACGACGATCCGGCGCGTCGGGCTGCGGCCGCCGCGGATCAGCTTGTGGGTGTTTGTGTGGGGCCACCGCCCCCCCCCCCCCCCCCCCCCCCACGCCTAGTCCTTTGGTTCAGTCATCCATGCCCTGAGGTTATGGGTCAGATCCAGCCGCGCTCGCGCAGCTGCCTGGCGTAGGTGCGGCTGACCGGCGCCTCGGAGCCGTCCTTCAGCGTCAGGGTGGCCCGACCGTCGCCGCGGCGGGCCTCAGCGATGGCCTCGCGCGCCACCCACCACGAGCGGTGCACCTGCGCGCCCTCGATCCCCTCCAGTTCCGCGACCGCGTCGGCCAGGCGCATCAGGATCAGGTCCTGGCCCTGGGAGGTGTGCAGCCGCAGATAATGGTCTTCGGACTCCACGGCCCAGATCTCCGCGCCGCGCAGCTTCGGCGGCAGCCGCTCCAGGAACCGGGGCGGGGCCGGGGCTTGCGGAGCCTGCGCTGGCGCGCGCCCGCGCGCGGCCAGGACGTTCACCGCGGTCATCACCAGCGTGACCAGGGCGACGCTGACGAACAGAGAGATCAGCGCGCGCAGCGGCGTAGGCGCGTGCAGCAGGTGACGGTTCACCAAGAACACCAGCAGCGTGATCGGCCCGGCGATCACCAGCGCATAGAGCAGGGTGCGCAGCCAGACGCCGCCGTCCGCGTCGGAGCGCGGAAATACGAACCGCGACGCCAGTCCGCCCCAGACGGTGCCGGCGGCCAGCGTCCCGCCCCAGTAGGCCAGGCGCTCGAGCAGCGAGAGCCGGCCCATTCCGAACGCGCCCGAGACGGCCAGGAACACCGCCGCGACGGCCGCGATCACGAAGCCGCGCCGCCATCCGGCGACCCCGCCCGTAGGGCCGTACTCCAACCATTTCGCCATCGCCGAGCGCATGCGCAGGAGAAAACACGATTGCGCCGCATGAGGAAGCGCAGCGCTCGCGCGTCCTACTGGTCGAGCGATTGTTGTGATTGGTCTTTCTTCGATGACGCTGGCGTCAAGATTGTATACAGTAGGCGAAAATACGCGGTTTTGTTGGGGGCTCGCGGTTGCCACATTGAGCGCCGGCGCCTATAACCCCGGCCGTCCGTCGAACCCGGCGGGCTTCCCGATCACGCGTTACGCGGCCTCATGAACATCCACGAGCATCAAGCCAAGTCCGTCCTCTCCGAGTTCGGCGTGGCGGTCCCGCGCGGCTATGCCGCCTTCTCTCCCGACGAAGCGGTCAAGGCCGCCAAGAACCTCGGTGGTTCGGTGTTCGTCGTGAAGTCCCAAATCCACGCCGGCGGCCGCGGCAAGGGCCGCTTCGAAGGCCTCGGTCCCGACTCCAAGGGCGGCGTCCGCGTCGTCAAGTCGGTCGACGAGGTCAAGGCCAACGCCGAGGAGATGCTCGGCCGCGTGCTGGTGACCCACCAGACCGGGCCCAAGGGCAAGCAGGTGAACCGCCTCTACATCGAGGAAGGCGCCGACATCGCCAAGGAATTCTACCTGTCGCTGCTGGTCGACCGCGAAACGAGCTGCGTCTCGGTCGTGGCCTCCACCGAGGGCGGCATGGACATCGAGGAGGTCGCTCACTCGACCCCCGAGAAGATCGTCACCTTCTCCATCGACCCGGCCAGCGGCGTGTTCCCGCACCATGGCCGCCGCCTCGCCAAGGCCCTCGGCCTGACCGGCGGCCTGGCCAAGGAAGCCGCGACCCTGCTCGGGCAGCTCTACACGGCGTTCCTCGCCAAGGACATGAGCATGCTGGAGATCAACCCGCTGATCGTCACCGGCGACGATCACCTGCGGGTGCTGGACGCCAAGGTCAGCTTCGACTCCAACGCCCTGTTCCGTCATCCGGACATCGTCGCCCTGCGCGACGAGAGCGAAGAGGACCCGAAGGAAATCGAGGCCTCGAAGTTCGACCTCAGCTACATCGCCCTCGACGGCGAGATCGGCTGCATGGTCAACGGCGCCGGCCTGGCCATGGCCACCATGGACATCATCAAGCTGTACGGCGCCGAGCCGGCCAACTTCCTGGACGTCGGCGGCGGCGCCGATGAGCCGAAGGTCACCGCGGCCTTCAAGATCATCATGGCCGACCCGAACGTGAAGGGCATCCTGGTCAACATCTTCGGCGGCATCGCCCGCTGCGACATCCTCGCCAACGGCGTGGTCAACGCGGTGAAGCAGGTCGGCCTGAACGTGCCGCTCGTGGTTCGCCTCGAAGGCACCAACGCCGAGCTCGGCAAGAAGATCATCAACGAGAGCGGCCTGAACGTCATCGCCGCCAACGACCTCTCGGACGGCGCCGAGAAGATTGTCAAAGCCGTGCGGGAGGCCAACTGATGTCGATCCTCATCGGTAAAGACACCCGCGTCATCTGCCAGGGCATCACCGGCGCCCAGGGCACCTTCCACACCGAACAGGCCATCGCCTACGGCACCAAGATGGTCGGCGGCGTGACCCCGGGCAAAGGCGGCCAGACCCATGTCGGCCTGCCGGTGTTCGACACCGTCCAGGAAGCGGTCGTCCAGACCGGCGCCGACGCCAGCGTGATCTATGTTCCGCCGCCCTTCGCGGCCGACTCGATCCTGGAAGCCATCGACGCCCAGATCCCGCTGATCATCTGCATCACCGAGGGGATCCCGGTGACCGACATGATCAAGGTCAAGAAGGCCCTGGCCGGCTCGAAGTCGCGCCTGATCGGCCCGAACTGCCCCGGCGTCCTGACGCCCGGCGAGTGCAAGATCGGCATCATGCCGGGCAACATCTTCAAGAAGGGCTCGGTCGGCGTGGTCTCGCGCTCCGGCACCCTGACTTACGAAGCGGTGTTCCAGACCTCGCAGGTCGGCCTCGGCCAGACCACCGCGGTCGGCATCGGCGGCGACCCGGTCAAGGGCACCGAGTTCATCGACGTGCTCGACATGTTCCTGAAGGACCCGGAAACCGAGTCCATCATCATGATCGGCGAAATCGGCGGTTCGGCCGAAGAAGACGCGGCCGAGTTCATCAAGAATTCAGCCATCAAGAAGCCTATGGTCGGCTTCATCGCTGGCCGTACGGCGCCTCCGGGCCGCCGCATGGGCCACGCCGGCGCCATCATCTCCGGCGGCAAGGGCGGTGCGGAAGACAAGATCGCTGCGATGGAGGCCGCGGGCATTCGCGTCTCGCCGTCGCCGGCGAAGCTGGGCGAGACTCTCCTTGAGGTGCTGAAAGGCGCCTGACGGCATGCCGGGCGCCTGGAAGGCGTCCGGCGACAACCTAAGTAGTATGGGCGGTCCGCGCTCGGCTCCTTCTTCCTGAAGTCCGCGCGACGGGCCCCAGGAAAACGGACGAAATGGCGGACGACGGCAGTCTGATCAACGAGGTGCTCGCGGAGACCTCTTTCCTCTATGGCGGCAATGCCGCGTTCGTGGAGGACCTCTACGCGAAATGGGCGGCGAACCCCGCCTCGGTCGACGCCTCCTGGCAGGCCTTCTTCGGATCGCTGAACGATCGCGCCGAAGAGGTGAAGGCCGCCGCG
This sequence comes from Phenylobacterium sp. 58.2.17, assembly GCF_026411515.1. Taxonomy (NCBI): domain Bacteria; kingdom Pseudomonadati; phylum Pseudomonadota; class Alphaproteobacteria; order Caulobacterales; family Caulobacteraceae; genus Phenylobacterium; species Phenylobacterium sp. 58.2.17. The sequence goes on from NZ_JAPMTQ010000080.1 coordinate 4,607, forward strand.
GGCAAGCGCTCGTGGACCAAGCCGGGCGCCCCGGCCCCCCGTCCCGACTGGCTCTCGGCCATCGACGGCCTCTGGCCGGCGGTCGAGGCCAAGGTCGGCGCCAAGGTCGGCGAACGCGCCGCGCCGAGCGCCTCGCCTGAATCGGTCCGCGCCGCGACCCTCGATTCCCTCCGCGCGATCATGATGATCCGCGCCTACCGGATGCGCGGCCACCTGCGCGCCAATCTCGACCCGCTGGGCATCACGGTGCCGGACGGCGACGCCTCCGAGCTCGATCCGGCCACCTACGGCTTCACCGAGGCCGACTTCGATCGTCCGATCTTCCTCGACTACGTGCTGGGCCTGGAGACGGGCACCGTCCGCGAGATCCTGGCGATCCTCAAGCGCACCTACTGCGGCGACATCGGCGTGCAGTACATGCACATCTCCGATCCGGCCCAGAAGGCCTGGCTGCAGGAGCGCATCGAGGGCCGCGACAAGGAGATCCACTTCACCAAGGAAGGCAAGATCGCCATCCTCAAGAAGCTGATCGAGGCAGAGGGCTTCGAGCGCTTCCTGCACAAGCGTTATCCCGGCACCAAGCGCTTCGGCCTGGACGGCGGCGAGGCCATGGTCCCGGCCATGGAGCAGATCATCAAGCGCGGCGGCGCGCTCGGGGTCCGCGACATCGTGCTCGGCATGCCGCACCGCGGCCGCCTGAACGTGCTGGCCGCCGTCATGGCCAAGCCGTACCACGTCATTTTCCACGAGTTCCAGGGCGGCTCGTCGGTGCCCTCGGACATCGAGGGCTCGGGCGACGTGAAGTACCACATGGGCGCCTCGTCGGACCGCGCGTTCGACGGCAACAACGTCCACCTGTCGCTGACCGCCAACCCCTCGCACCTGGAGATCGTCAACCCGGTCGTCCTGGGCAAGGCGCGCGCCAAGCAGGCCTTCACCCTGCGCGATGCGCCGGACTCCGGCCGCGGCCACGTGCTGCCGCTGCTGCTGCACGGCGACGCGGCCTTCGCCGGCCAGGGCGTGGTCGCCGAGTGCTTCGCGATCTCGGGCACCAAGGGTTACCGCACCGGCGGCACCATCCACTTCATCGTCAACAACCAGATCGGGTTCACGACGGCGCCGCAGTACAGCCGCTCCTCGCCCTATCCGTCGGACGTGGCGCTGATGGTCGAGGCGCCGATCTTCCACGTGAACGGCGACGACCCCGAAGCCGTGACCTTCGTGGCCAAGGTGGCCACCGAGTTCCGCCAGCAGTTCGGCAAGGACGTCGTCATCGACATGTTCTGCTACCGGCGGTTCGGTCACAACGAGGGCGACGACCCGACGATGACCTCGCCCTTGATGTACGCCAAGATCAAGGACCACCCGCCGACCCGCGAGCTCTACGCCCGCAAGCTGGTCGCCGAGGGCGTGGCCACCGAGGCCGAGGTCGCCGGCTGGATCGCCGAGTTCGATGACTTCCTCGACAAGGAGTTCGAGGCCGGCAAGACCTACAAGGCCAACAAGGCCGACTGGCTGGACGGCAAGTGGGCGGGCCTGGCCCTGCCCGAGGGCGACGATCGCCGCGGCGACACCAGCGTGCCGATGGCCAAGCTGGTCGACCTCGGCCAGAAGATCACCGCCATCCCCGAGCGCCTGGACGTCCACAAGACCGTCCGCCGCGCGGTCGAGAACCGCCGCGGCGCGATCGAGGCCGGCGAAGGGCTCGACTGGGCGACCGCCGAGCACCTGGCCTTCGCCAGCCTGCTCGACGAGGGCTTCCCGGTTCGCCTGGCCGGCCAGGACAGCGCCCGCGGCACCTTCGTGCAGCGCCACACTGACCTGATCGACCAGACGACCGAGGAGCACTACACTCCGCTCTCGCACCTGCGTCCGGGCCAGGCCCACTTCGAGGTCATCGACTCGGCGCTGTCGGAAGAGGCGGTGCTGGGCTTCGAGTACGGCTTCTCGCTGGCCGATCCCAAGACCCTGACCCTGTGGGAAGCCCAGTTCGGCGACTTCGCCAACGGCGCCCAGGTGGTCATCGACCAGTTCATCTCGTCGGGCGAACGCAAGTGGCTGCGGATGAGCGGCCTGGTCATGCTGCTGCCGCACGGCTACGAGGGCCAGGGCCCCGAGCACTCCTCGGCCCGCCTGGAGCGCTACCTCCAGCTCTGCGCCGAAGACAACATGCAGGTGGTCAACTGCTCGACCCCGGCCAACTACTTCCACGTCCTGCGCCGCCAGCAGCGCCGCGAATTCCGCAAGCCGCTGATCGTGATGACGCCGAAGTCGCTGCTGCGGCACAAGAAGGCCACCTCGACCATGGCCGACCTGGCCGAGGGTTCGTCCTTCCACCGGGTGCTGAACGACGACGCCGAGCGCGGCGTCAACACCACGGTCAAGCTGGTCGAACCGGAGAAGATCCGCCGCGTCGTGCTGTGCTCGGGCAAGGTCTATTACGACCTGCTGGACGCGCGTGAGGAGAAGGGCGTCGACGACGTCTACATCATGCGCCTCGAGCAGTTCTATCCGTGGCCGGTGAAGTCGCTGTCGACGGAACTGTCGCGCTTCCCGAACGCCGAGCTGGTCTGGTGCCAGGAAGAGCCGAAGAACATGGGCGGCTGGACCTTCGTCGACCCGTGGCTGGAGCTCACCCTCGAGCGCCTCAAGGTCAAGGCTAAGCGCGCCCGCTATGTCGGCCGCCCGGCCTCGGCCTCGACCGCCGCGGGCCTGATGAGCCGGCACATGCGCGAACTGCAGAACTTCCTCGCGGACGCCTTCGCCTAACGGCGTCCCGAAACATCAAAAAGAACAGAACGAAGAGAGAGACAGGTACTTCCAATGGCCGACATCATGACCCCCGCCCTGGGCGAGTCCGTCACCGAGGCGACGGTCGCGCGCTGGACGAAGAAGGCGGGCGACGCCGTTCGGAAGGACGAGATCCTGGTCGAACTCGAAACCGATAAGGTGAGCCTCGAGGTCGCCGCCCCCGCGGACGGCGTGCTCGAGTTCATCGCGGCCGAAGAAGGCGCGACCGTCGAGCCGGGCGCCGTGCTCGGCCGCCTGGCCGAAGGCGCCGTGGCGTCGGCTCCGGCCGCCGCCCCGGCTCCGAAGGCCGAGGCTCCCAAGGCCAGTCTCTTATAAACAAAAACGAGCCCACGAGACTAGCCTCATGATCTGGTTTTGCGTCTTGTGCTTGTAAAAATGGGGGGGGGGGGGGGGGGGGGGGGGGGGGGGG
>NZ_JAPMTQ010000081.1:0-7792 GCF_026411515.1 Phenylobacterium sp. 58.2.17
ATCATGAGGCTAGTCTGGTGGGCTCGGATTTGTGTATAAGAGACAGGCGCAAGGGTGCGACGCTGATCGAGCGCGGCCCGCGTTCCAACGACGGCAAGCCGGCCAAGCCGCGCGGCCCGCGTCCGGAGGGCCGTGACGAACGGCCCCGCGGCGACTGGGCGGGCCCGGCCCGGCCTCGATCTCGCCCATCACCTCGTCCAGGCACGCCTCGCCGGCCGACTGCGAGGTGCGGGTGACCGCCCCCAGCAAAGGACCAAGATCATAGGAGCGCTGCACCACCTTCACGCCGCTCTGCTGGGCGAGCAACTTGATCAGCTTGGTCGGGTCGGCGGTGGTGAGGTTCTCCTTCTCCCGGTAGTCGTCGGTCAGCATCAGGGCCGCGGCCAGCGGGTGCTTGGTCTTGTAATGGTCGGCGGGCTGGCCGAGCTTGCCGCGGACCGCCGCGAACCGCGCCCGCTCGCCCGGATCGAGGCTGTCCTCGAACGGCTTGCTCGACTTCAGGCGCAGATAGCTGATCGCCGCCCCCGGAGCGCCGGCCAGCTTCACCTTCAGCCCGGTGAACGGCAGGATCACCGCATTGGCGCCTTCCAGATGACGATCGAACTGCAGGCGGTCCCATTGCTGGCGCTTGGGCGCTACGGTCGGGGCGCCGAGCACGTAGACCGTGGAGGTCCCGTTGGAGACGCGCCACCAGGCCGGCCCCGGCAGGCGCGCGGTGACCACCAGCTCCTCGACCAGGGTCTCGTTCGGATCGACGACCCCGGCCGGCAGGGGCGCGACCGGGACCAGCGGGACCTGGGCCGAGACGGGAGATGCGAGAATGACGGCGGCCAGCGCCACGCCAAGGGTCGGTTTCACGGACCACCTTCCAGACTTGCCCCCCGGAATCGCCATATAGTGACCAGCTAACCGAAGCGTGACCATGCCCATCCGCCGCCTTCCGCCCGAAACCGTGAACCGCATCGCCGCCGGCGAGGTGGTCGAGCGCCCCGCGAGCGCCATCAAGGAACTGGTGGAGAACGCATTGGACGCTGGTTCGCGTTCCATCGAGGTGCAGGCCGACGGCGGCGGGCTGACCCGCATCCTGGTCGCCGACGACGGCTGCGGCCTGTCGGCCGACGAACTGGCCCTGGCCATCGAGCGGCATGCGACCTCCAAGCTCGCCCCCGACGACGCCGGCGACTACGACCTCCTGCACATCCACACCCTGGGCTTCCGCGGCGAGGCGCTGCCCTCGATCGGCTCGGTGGCCCGGCTGTCGATCGCCTCGCGCGCAAAGGGCGCCGCCGACGCCCACGCCATCCTGGTCGAGGGCGGCACAGTCGGGGCGGTGACCCCGTCCGGCTTCCCCGGCCCGCACGGGGCGCGGGTCGAGGTGCGCGACCTCTTCTACGCGACGCCGGCGCGACTGAAGTTCATGAAGTCCGAGCGCTCGGAAGCGCTGGCCATCGCCGACGAGATCAAGCGCCAGGCCATGGCGCACGAGGCGGTGTCCTTCGCCCTCGACCTCGACGGGCGCCGCACCCTGCGGCTGCCGGCCGAGAGCAAGGGGCCGGACGGGCGGCTGGCGCGACTGTCCTCGATCATGGGGCGGGAGTTCTCGGACAACGCCCTGGAGATCGACCACGAGCGCGAGGGCGTGCGCCTCACCGGGTTCGCCGGCCTGCCGACCTTCAACCGCGGCAACAGCGCCCACCAGTACCTGTTCGTCAACGGCCGGCCCGTACGCGATCGCCTACTCCAGGGCGCCCTGCGCGGCGCCTATGCCGACTTCCTGGCCCGCGACCGCCATCCGCTGGTGGCGCTCTATCTCGATCTCGATCCGTCGTTGGTCGACGTCAACGTCCACCCGGCCAAGGCTGAGGTGCGCTTCCGCGATCCGGCCCTGGTGCGCGGCCTGATCGTCGGCGGCCTGCGCCACGCGCTCGCCGGCGCCGGCCATCGGGCGGCCACGACCGTCGCCAGCGACACGCTCTCCAACCTGCGCCCTGGCTGGTCGCCGCAGCCGAGCTACCCGCCGCCGCAGCCCTCGGCCCAAGGCTTCTCCGCCTGGCAGGCCGGCGGCTGGACCTCTGCTATCGCCGCGGCGCAGGCCATCCCCGGCCTGACCGAGGTCTCAGCCCGCGCCGAACCTGCGCCCGAATGGACGCCGCCGCCGCAAGGCCTGCAGGAGGCCCCGCCCCCCAGCGTGGCGTTCGATCCGGTCGACTTCCCGCTGGGCGCGGCCCGCGCCCAGGTGCACGAGACCTACATCGTCGCCCAGACCCGCGACGGGGTGGTGATCGTCGACCAGCACGCCGCCCACGAGCGCCTCGTCTACGAACAGATGAAGGTGCAGATGGAAGGCGGCGGCGTCGCCCGCCAGGTGCTGCTGCTGCCCGAGGTGGTCGAGCTCGATCCCGCCGAGGCCGAGCGGGTGGTGGCGCGCAGCCTCGAGCTGGAGGACATGGGCCTGGTGGTCGAGTCGTTCGGTCCCGGTGCGGTGCTGGTGCGCGAGACCCCGGCCCTGCTGGGCGAGACCGACGTCGCCGGCCTGATCCGCGACATCGCCGACGACCTGTCGGAGAACGGCCAGGCCCTGGCGCTCAAGGAGCGTCTGGCCGAGGTCTGCGGAACCATGGCCTGCCACGGCTCGGTCCGGGCTGGCCGGCGGCTGACTGCGCCGGAAATGAACGCCCTGCTGCGCCAGATGGAGGCCACGCCCCATTCGGGCCAATGCAACCACGGCCGCCCAACTTATGTGGAGCTCAAGCTCGCCGACATCGAGCGGCTGTTCGGGCGGCGCTGAGCAGAGAGTGTCATCCCGGTTTGCGAAGCAAGACCGGGACCTATGAACACCGGATTGATCAGGATGCGGCTCGGCCGCGCCCCATTCCCCCAAACTCAGACGCGAATGGGTCCCGGTCTTCGGCTACGCCGAAACCGGGATGACACCTGGAGGCCGCGGGTGCCTCACCACCAGGTCAGGTCGGTGCGCTTGCCGCCGACGATCACGCCCTTCAGCCGCGCGCGGCCATCGTCGCCGACCGATACGACGGCGAAGGCCGGGGCCTCGCCCTGGCGGCGCTGCCGCAGCGCCGTCTCGATGGCCTGGGCCTCGTCCTGGTCGGCGTGGAAGCGGTCGACGCCGATGTCCAGGGTCACCACGTCGGCCTCGGCGTTCCCGAAGGCCGTGCGCGAGCAATAGACGCCGCCGCGCACCGCCAGTTGCGCGCCGCCGGCCAGGACGGCCTGGCGACTCGCCCCGACGCCGACGAACCGGTAGTGGCCGCCGGCCGGCTTCAACCCGATCCAGCCGCCCTCCTCGAAGCTCGTGCGCTCGCGCGGGCATGGCTGGCCCAGCGCCAGCTGCTGAGAGAGGCGCAGGGCCACATAGTGGCCGGTCAGCAGGTCGCGCGGGTCGACCGCCTCCATCGGCAACAGCACCTCGCGGCCGGCGGCGCGGGCGGCGTTCTCGCGCAGCACCACCCCGACCAGCAGCAGCACCAGGACAGCGGCCGCAGCGGCGATGCGCAGGGGTAGGCCGGCGATCATGGCTTGGCCCTCCGCCGGGTCAGGCCGCCGGCGATCAGCGCGATCAGCGCGCAGACTGCGAACAGGCCGGCCGCGGTCATCAGGCCCAGCCCCAGGTCGAACAGGATCGCGCAGACCGCGGCGATCATCGAAACCACGCCGGCCGCCGTGACCATGCCCTGGCGGTCATGCATGCCCAGCGCGATCACCCCGCCGGAGATCAGCAGCCAGGCCGCACGATGGGCGATCAGCGCCCCGCCCTTGAACTCGTCGAACCCGGCGACGCCATAGAAGACCAGCGCGCCCCAGACGAACCACAGCAGGAAGATCAGCGCCGTGCGCCGCTCGCCCAGCTGCCGGGCGGTGGCGGCCAGCACCGCCAGCACCGCGGCGCTGGCCAGCAGGCTGGTCGCGCCCCAGCGCTCGAACTGGGCGATCGCCGCCACCAGCCCGACGATCAGCGCCAGGGCCGAGGCGTGCGCCAGCGGCTTGGAGTTCCACAGCCAGGCCAGGCCCATGCCGACCGGGGCGGCGAAGATCAGCCAGCGGCTCTCGCCGCCGTCGAAGCGGCCGGCGAACTCGCCGAAGCCCAACAGCGCCAGGGCGACGACGCCCGCGGCGCTGGAGCGGCCGGCGAGCGTCAACAGGGCGGCGGCCAGGCCGGCGCTGCGCAAAGCCCGCTGCGGGTCCCCGGCGATGTCGAAGATCTGGCCGGTCAGGCCGATGGCGGCGGCATAGACGAGGGCCGCCACCGCCAGCAGGGTGTTGCTCAGCAGCGGTCGGCCGACCCGCGCAGCCCAGGCCCCGCCGCCCGCCGTCGCCAGGAACAGCCCGACGATCAGCCCGAAGCGCGGCAGCCGCGGGATCGCGCCCCAATTGGCGGCCACGAAGGCGATGGCCGCGGCCCCCAGCAGCAGCGCCCCGATCACCGCCAGGGCGGCCGAGGCGTCGATCCGCCGGCCGTCCGACACCCGCTCCAGGATCGCCTGCCGGTTCGCCGCCGGCACCAGCCCGGCGGCGATCCATTCATCGACATCCTTGGTCAGTCGAGCCCTGTAGCTCGCCATCCACGCCTCCGCGCCGTTCGGCCTGGACCCTCGCCCATGCCGCCGACGCAGGCAACCTCAACTCAGGCGGGATTCGGCGAAGGCGCGCATGGCCGCGACCAGGTCGTCGGCGAACCCGGCCGCGCGGCCCTCGTACCTGGCCCGGAAGTCGGGATGATCGGCGTACATGTCCGCCAGGACGCGGTACGCGGGAGCGTCCGGCGCGCGTTTCCAGGCGGCGGCGACCCAGGCGTGGTGGCGCGCGACCAGCGGCGCCACGGCCTCTCCGTTCGCCGGCAGTCCGTGAGGGTCAAGCGGCGACCGACTCCGCGTCCTGAAGGAACAGGCCGTTGATGGCGCTGAGCAGGCGCTCGGCCTTGATCGGCTTTTCGACCACCCCGTCCATGCCCTGCGCCAAGTAGTTGGCCGCGTCCCACGGGTCGGCGTTGGCGGTGATCGCCAGGATCGGCACCTGCGCAGCCGTCCCGGCCAGGCCGCGGATGCGCCGCGTGGCGCCGACGCCGTCGAGGTTCGGCATCTTGATGTCCATCAGCACCAGGTCGAAGCGCCCGGAGGCCGCGGCGCTGACCGCCTGTTCGCCGTCCTCGACGCTTTCGCTGGTGCAGCCGAACATGCCGCACAGCGTCTCGGCCACCAGGCGGTTGGTGGCGTTGTCGTCGGCGATCAGCACGTGCAGGCCGTCGGGGCCGCCGCTGAGGTCCGGCTCGGCGGCGATCGCGGCCTGGCTCGGGGCCGGCAGGTCGAACAGCGGAAATTCGAAGCGGAACGCTGTGCCGCAGGAGTCGCTCTCGACCTCGATGGCGCCGCCCATCTGCTCGACCAGCTGGCGGCAGATCGACAGGCCGAGCCCTGCGCCGCCCTCGCGCACGCCGGCCTCGGTCTGGCTGAACGGCTGGAAAATCGCCCCCAGCCGGTCGGCGGGGATGCCGACGCCGCTGTCGCGCACCTCGCCCTCGATCAGCACATGTACGTCGCGGCGACGGGCCGCCAGCAGCACGAGCACGCCGCCCTGGCGGGTGAACTTCAGGGCGTTGCCGATCAGGTTGTTGAACACCTGCTTGATCCGCACCGCATCGCCCAGCGCCCATTGGTCAAGCGCGCCGTCGTAGCGGAAGTCGAGGCTCAGCCCCTTGAGCTCGGCCCGTGCGGTCCACAGCGCCGAGAGGTCGTCGAGCAGGCCCGGCAGGTGGAAGCTGTCCTCGGCGAGCTCCAGCTGGCCAGCGTCGGCGCGGCTGAAGTCGAGGGCGTCGGTCAGCAGCCGCAGCAGGGTCTGGCCGGAGTCCTGGATGGTGGCCACGTAGGGCTTCAGCGCCGGGTCGCCCAGTCGCCGCTGCAGGATGTCGGCGATGGCCAGCACCCCGTTCAGCGGCGTGCGGATCTCGTGGCTCATCACCGCCAGGAACTGCGACTTGGCGGTCAGCGCGCTCTGCGCCTCCAGCTTGGCCTGGTTGAGGGTGTCGGCCAGCCGGGTCATCTCCTCGGCGTGGGCGCGGTTGGCGGCGCTGGTCGCCTGCAGCAAGGCCAGGGTCGAGCCGACCCCGGCGTAGCGGCCGCCGCTGACCACCACGAAGCCCTTCATCACCTCGCTGGAGCGATCGGCCAGCACGTCGCCGCAGAACTCGGCCACCGCGGTGTCGCCTTCGGCCACCAGCGGCGCGGCGTTCATCAACAGCGAGATCGGCCGCAGGGCGTAGAGCGCCCGGCCATAGTGGGCGGCCATGGCCACGAAGAAGGCGTTGCGTTCGACCAGGCCGACGGGGCGGCCCTCGTCGTCGACCACGGCGATCGCCAGGGTGTCCGGCTCGGCCTGGAAGCGGTCATAGACGTCCTGGCCCAGGGTTTCCGGCGTGATCGGCGCGATCGACTGGATCAGGTCGAGCAGGATGGCGGTCATCGGACAAGGCTCTCGCGGGTCGAGCAGCGCTTTAGTCGCCCCTCGGCTAACGAGCCATGAATCGATGATATTTTTCTTTGTTAAATCAAATGGATAATGTCACACAACCGTCATGCCGCCGTCACATACGGAAGGCGGTCGGAGCTGTTCAGGTGCTCGGACGCCGACCCCGGCGCCTGGACGGCGGCGTGCGGCTACGCCATGATGGCGAGGTACGGCTCAAGAAAGAGGATTTCATGTCTGAGCTTGCGTTCGAGGTCCGGGCCTAACCGCCGAGCCGGCGTCCTCGTCTGAAAATCGGCAGTCAGGCCCCAACGTCCGCGCCCTCGTTTTCACGAGATCTGGCCCGGGCGCGCTTTCTCATGCCTGAACGCTGGATATTCCATTGAACGTTTCCAAAGCGCAGCAACGCACGCTGCACGCCCTGGCCCAAGGCGGCCGGATCATCCTCGAACGCGGTGAGCGCGGCGAGATCATCGCAGCCGACTGCATCACCCGCGACGGCTGGGTGCTCAGCGACTGCAACGTCGCGGTCTTCAAGAGCCTGAAGCAGAAGCGGCTGATCGCCAGCTACGACAGTCAGCCCTATCAGATCACCAAGGAGGGACTGAGGAGCCTGCGCAGTCAGCTCGACAACCGCACGTCCGCCCGGGCCTTCTAGGCCCCGGCGAACTTCAGGAAGTGGACGCGCGCGGCGCCGTAGTCGCGCGCGTCCAGCTTATCGAACCCCGCAACTTCGAAGTCCGGCTCGTCCGAGCCGCGTTCGAACATCACCACCGCACCGGGCGCGAGCCAGCCGCCGGCGGCGAGCTTGGCGAGCGCGACCTCGCCCAAGCCCTTGCCGTAGGGCGGGTCGAGGAAGGCGAGATCGAAGGCCGGACCGTCGGCGCCGGGGCGTGTCCCCAGATCGGTGGCGTCGCGCCGGTGCACCCGCGTGCGGCCGAACAGGCCCATGGCGTCGACGTTCTGGCGGATCGCTCCGCGGGCCTGCTCGTCGGTCTCGACGAACAGGCAGAAGGCCGCGCCGCGCGACAGCGCCTCGAAGCCCAGCGCCCCGGAGCCGGCGAACAGGTCGATGATCCGCAGGTCCCGCACGCCCGGCGACCAGGCCGCGTGCTCAAGGATGTTGAACACCGCCTGGCGCGCGCGATCGGAGGTCGGGCGCGTGCGATCGCCCGGCGGCGTGGCGATGGCCTTGCCGCGGAACTCACCGGAAACGATGCGCATCAGCCGTCCCGCTTAGGTCCACGCGGACCGCCGGGGCGCGGGCCCCGCGGGCCGGGCTTGCCGCCGCCCGAGCGCGGGCCGTCGGGACGCG
>NZ_JAPMTQ010000082.1:0-7432 GCF_026411515.1 Phenylobacterium sp. 58.2.17
GGGGGGGGGGGGGGGGGGGGGGGGGGGGGGGGGGGGGGGGGGGGGGGGGGGGGGGCCGCCCCCCCCCCACTCCGGCATGCACGAGGCGTGGTCTCACAAAACGCCTGATACGCACCGGTGTCTCCAACAATCAATCAGTGATAGATGATCAGTGATCGATAATGTGGGATTGTCAAGCGAGGACGGCTTATGACAGGCATGCAGGAATGAATGCGCCGCGCTCACGTTCGCCCCGCAAGGCGAAGGGCCAGGGGGCCGAACGCCGCGAGGAAATCCTCGCCGCGGCGCTCAGCCTGTTCACTGAATTCGGGATCTACGCGGTCTCGACGCGCCAGATCGCCCAGGCGGTGGGCATCTCCCAGCCGACGCTCTATGCCTACTTCCCGACCAAGGACGACATCGGCCACGAGCTGCAGGACCGCGCCTTCGCGCTGCTGGCCGAGAAGCTCGCCGGCGGCCGCGGTCCGCTCGTCGACCTCGACGGCGTCGTCCAGATGCTGCGCATCTATGTCGATTTCGGGCTCGAAAACCCGGACATGTACCGCATCGCCTTCATGTCCGAGGGCCAGCACGTGCGCAAACTGCGGCACGAGCCGAAGGACGTGGCCACGGCGCCGGCGGTGCAGGCGACCTACGGCGTGCTGCGGGGCGAACTGGCCAAGCTGCAGGCGCTGGGCCTGACCGTCGATCTCGACATCGAGACCCTGACCCAGTGCGCCTGGTCGGCGATGCATGGGTTGGTCTCGCTGCTGATCGCCAAGCCGGGCTTCCCGTGGGCCGAGCGCGAGCACCTGATCGCAAGCCAGCTTCGTCTCATTGCGCGGGGCATTTGGCGGGCCGGCTGATCAGGTCGCGGAAGGCGCAGACTCCAGCCGCGGGACCCCGTCGAGCTCCAGGCGGATCTGACCGCGCCCGGGGCGCGCCAGCCGGATCGGCGCGCCCTTCTCCTCCAGCCGCCGTCGCAGCAGGATCAGCCGGGTCTCCAGATTGTCTTTCAGCCCGGGCAGGCGGAGCGAGGCCTCCAGCCGGATCTCGCGGTTGGTGAAGTCGCGCCGGCCGGTCTGCGCGAACACGGTCAGGAAGTGGAACAGCAGCCGGCCGGGCACGCCCTTGATCAGGTAGGAGTCGTCCAGGAACAGGCTGTCGTCATGGGCGAAGTACTTCACCCGGATGTCGCCGCCGGCGCGGGCCGGCTCGCTCCTGGCCGCAGCGGCCTCGGCGTCTCGGGCCTCGAGTTCGGCCAGGCGCAGGCTGGCCGCCAACTGGCCGCCGATCAGCATCAGCGCCTCCTCGTCCTCCGGTCCGAACCAGAAGCGCTCGGACGACTCGGCGAAGAGCACGCCCTGGACCTTGCCGCGGCTGACCATCGGCGCGGCCAGCTGGCTCTGCGGTTCGTCCAGGCCGGGCAGGGCGATCAGGCGCTCGGCGTCGAGCGTCGAGGTCGCCCGGACCGCCGCGGCCATGCGCCGGCCGCGGCTCATGTCGCTCAGCCGCACCGCCTGGCCGCTGGCCGCGGCGATGCCGATGGCGCCGTCGCCCAGCAATACCTCGGACCCGGCGCCGCGGTGGGCGTAGCCGCAGCTGGCCAAGGTGGTCAGCCGGCCGCCGTCGTCGTCGAGCATCAGCAGCATGGCGTTGGCGAAGCCGAAGAGGCTTTCCAGTCCGTGGATCGCCGCGTCGATCATCAACTCGGCGTCCGACTGCGCGGCGATCGCCGCAGCGACCTTGGCGGCCAGGGCCAGCCGGTCCTGTGCGGGCGGCGCAGGCATGTCGGCCGGCGGCGGGCCGGGGATCGCCCGGCACTCATTGACCCGATAGAGCTCGGCGCTGCGCAGCACCATCGCCTCGCCGACGCCGTGCTGCGAGCTGATGGCGGTCAACTGCGCGGACATCTTGGCGAACACTGCGCCCTCGGTCAGCGAGGCCCGGTGCTCGACATCGAGCGCGAACTGCTCGCCCGTCCGCCCGCTGACCAGCAGCACGTGCGCCCGGCCGGTCGCCGCGACATTGGCGGCGGTCTTGGAAAAGAACTGGTTCGACAGCGCCACATGCTCGTCGTCCACCAGATAGACCTGGGACAGGTAGGAGACGTTCGGCAGGCCGTCGGCGTCCAGGGTGGCGATGATCGACGGGATCACGCCTTCGAAACAGTCGCGGATGCTGGCCAGCGGCGTCTTCATGCGCCGCGGTCCGGCAGGCGCTCGCCTGCGTGCGGGCCGGGGGTCTGGCGGAAGGCCATGGTCGGCGCCAAGCGCAGGGTCATGAGGTCGCGGCCCCCGAGCCAATGGGCCATCTGCTGGGGTTGAACGCCCAGCGCAGTCAGCGATTGCGAGACCTCGGCCACGTAGCGGTCGACGGCGGCGATGTCGCGGGCGTCAGCCGGCATGATGGAGATCAGCTCGCCCTTCAGCTGGAACGTTCGATAGGTGTCGGGCTGGACGAAAGTGAAGGCCAGCAGCGCGCCCGGCGCCAGGCCGCCCAGCGCCTCGCTCCATTGGGCGGCGGGGGTGAAGATGTCCAAGGTCGCGCCGTCGGCGGCCGGGCGCGCGCCCAGCGCCCGCCCCAGCGCCGGCAGGCCGGCGGCGCTCCTGGCCGCGAACACCATCATCACCGGCTCGCGCAACAGAGCCGTCAGTTCCGCATCGATCACACCTGTTCCCCTGGCCGGGAAGCTAGCTCGATAGCGTTGTTTTAGGAACGGCGTTCGGCGCTTAGGAACCATTTAGGATGAGGCGCCCGCAGGTCGGGCGTAGGAGCGCGCCAACAGCCATCCGCCCTTCCGGGGGCCTCGCCGCGAGACGCTCCATGACCAGCACCGACCTCCTCGCCCTTTCGGCCGCGCGCCGCTGGGATATCTACGGCCCCGTCCACAAGGGACTGCGCCGCGCGCACGGCGCGATGGCCGCGCGGCTGGGCTCGGCGGATTACGCCGCCGACCTGCGCCCGCTGCTCGCCGACCTGCGCGCCCACCTGGAAATCGCCGGCCAGCACCTGGCCCACGAAGAAGACCACATCCACGCCGCGCTCGCCGCCCGCGCGCCGGACGCCGTCGCGACCCTGCAGGACCAGCACGAGCATCACCGCGCCCGCTTCGCGGCGTTGCAGGCCGCGATCGCCCGCGTCGAGCACGGGGCGGCCGCCGACCGGCCGGGACTGGGCCGCGTCCTCTATCTGGAGTTCAGCGCCTTCGTCGCCGAGGACCTCCTGCACATGCTGCACGAGGAGACGACGACCTGGCCGCTGCTCTGCGCCTTGTTCAGCGACGAGGAACTGATGACGATCGAACAGGCGATCGTCGCCTCGTTGTCGCCGGACGAGACCATCGCGACGATGCGGATGATGCTGCCGGCGATGAACCCGGAGGAGCGTACGGGCCTGCTCACCGGCATGAAGGCCGGAGCCCCGCCGCAGGCCTACGCCGCGGTGATCGAGCACGCCGCGCGACCGACCCTGCCGCGGGCGGAGTTCGCCGAACTGGAGCGCCTGGGCTTGGCGGCCTGAGGCCGAGCTTCCCTCTCCGACACATCCGCGCAACAAATGCTGCGCTCCATGGGCTGGAAGAGGGAGGTGACGCCATGTGCGACGACGATATCCACCAGGGCCTGATTGAGGACCCGACCGTTTCGCGCCGGACGTTCGGCCTGATGACCGTGGCGGCGGCCGGCCTGACCGCCGCCAGCGCTCACGCCGCCGCGCCGGTCGTCGAGAAGGACGTCGAGATCAAGACCCCCGACGGGCTCGCCGATGCGGCGCTCTACTATCCGGAGGGCAAGGGCGCATGGCCCGCCGTGCTGCTGTGGCCCGACGTGCTCAGCCTGCGGCCGGTGTTCCGCGAGATGGGCAAGCGTCTGGCGGCCTCGGGCTATGTGGTGCTGGTCCCGAACCTCTACTACCGGGTCAAGAAGGCGCCGGTGATCGAGGGCGCGTTCAACTTCGCCAGCCCGGACGACCGGGCCAAACTGGCCCCGCTGCGCACCAGCGTGACGCCGGACGGGACCGACCGCGACGCGGTCGCCTATCTCGCCTTCCTCGACGCCCAGCCCCAGACCGACCGGAAGAAGAAGGTCGGGACCCAGGGCTACTGCATGGGCGGCCCGCTCGCCTTCCGCACCGCCGGCGCGGTTCCGAACCGCGTCGGCGCGGTGGCCAGCTTCCATGGCGGCGGGCTTTTCACCGACGACCCGACCAGTCCGCACCTGCTGCTGCCGAAGACCCACGCGGAGTACATGGTCCTGGTCGCCGACAATGACGACAAGCAGGATCCGGCCGCGAAGGAAAAGCTCAAGGCCGCGCTCGACGCCGCCAAGTTGAAGAGCCGGGTCGAGGTCTATGCCGGCGCCGCGCACGGGTGGACGGTGAAGGGCAGTCCTGTCTACGCCGAGGCGGCCGCCGAAAAGGCCTGGGCCGAACTGCTCGACCTCTACAAGCGCGCGCTCTAGCGCCATGCGGCCGGCGGCGCGTCCGCCGGCCGCTTCCGCCGGCCTCAGAGTCGGGCGGCGTGCCAGGCGATGTGGTCGCCGATGAAGCTGGTGATGAAGAAATAGGAGTGGTCGTAGCCTTCCTGCATGCGCAGGGTCAGGGCCGCGCCGCCCTCGACAGCCGCCGCCTGCAGCAATTCGGGCTTGAGCTGTTCGACCAGGAAGCTGTCGGCGCCGCCCTGGTCGACCAGGATCTCGCGGCCGCGCGCCTGGCCGGCGGCGATCAGCAGGGCGCTGTCGTGCGCGGCCCAGGCCGCTTCGTCCTCGCCCAGATAGGCGCCCAGCGCTTTGCGGCCCCATGGGCAGCGGGTCGGCGAGGCGATTGGCGCAAAGGCCGACACCGTCCTGAAGAGCTGCGGATGACGCAGCGCCAGGGTGAGCGCCCCGTGGCCGCCCATCGAGTGGCCGAAGATCCCGCGCCGTCCGCCGTCTAGCGGAAAGGCGCCTTCCGCCGCCGCGATCAGGTCGGCGGCGACATAGCTCTCCATGCGAAAGTGCGGCGCCCACGGCGCCTGCACGGCGTCGACATAGAAGCCCGCGCCCTGGCCGAGGTCATAGGCCGGGTCGTCGGCGACCCCTTCGCCGCGCGGGCTGGTGTCGGGCGCGACGATCGCGACGCCGGCCTTGGCCGCGTACGCATAGGCGCCGGCCTTGGTCGTGAAGTTGTCCTCCGTGCAGGTCAGCCCCGACAGCCAGACCAGATAGGGGACGGGCCCCTGGGCCTCGCCCGGCATGAACACCGAAAACCGCATCGGCGTGCCGGTCGCCGCGCTCTGATGGCGGACATAGCTCAGCGTCCCGCCATGGACCTTGTGCTGTTGAAGGATCTCTACGCTCATCTCGACCTCGCCCGTGACGCCTGGCCGTTCCATAGCCGCCAAGGCCGGCCGAGGACAGACGTCGTGCCGCCGCCACAGTCCCGGTGTATGAGGTCGCGCCATGACTTCGCTCCCTACGCTCCGCCCCCTGACGGACGCCGACATGCCGGCCGTCGCCGCCCTGCAGCTCGTCGCCTTCGCGCCGCTGTTCCATGAGCCGCAGGAGATCCTGGCCAGCCGCCTGACCGTGGCGCCGAACCTGTGTTGGGGCGCCTTCGACGGCGACGACCTGCTCGCCTACATCCTCAGCCATCCGTGGCCGGCGGCCAGCCCGCCGCCGATCGGCGTGACGTTGAGCGCGCCGCCGCCCAGCGATAACTGGTTCGTCCATGACCTGGCCATCGGGCCAGCCGCCCGCGGCCTGGGCCTCGGGCGCGCCCTGGTCGGATCGGCGTCGACGGCCGCCCGGCGCGAGGGCCTGACCCGCGGCGACCTGGTCGCGGTCCAGGACGCCTGGCGATTCTGGGAAAAGCTCGGCTACGCGGTTCAGGACGACCTGCCGCCGCCGCTGCGCGACAAGGTCGCCGGCTATGGCGAGGACGCCCGCTACATGACTGCCGACATCGCCGCGCTGAACGTCTAGCGGTCGGCTAGATCAGCGGCACGTGGCTCGCGGAGTCCCGCGGCGCCAGGCCCAGCAGCCGCGGATCGTCGGCGATCTCCACCTGACGGCGGAACGGGGTGAAGCCCGAGCGGACATAGAAGGCCAGCGCCCCCGGGTGGTCGAGGCTGCAGGTGTGCACCCAGAAACGCTTGATCGGCGCGGCCCAGGCCCGTTGCACGGCGCGGTTCATCATCCAGCGCCCCGCACCGCCGCCGACCAGCCCGGGCGACACGCCGAAAAAGGTCAGCTCGCACTCGCCCTCGGTCCGGAAATCGAGCTCCAGGATGCCGACGCCCTCCGGGGCCTCCAGCCGATAGACCTCGACGCCGTCGGCGCCGATCGTGGCGGCCAGTTCGGCGTCGGGCATGAGCAGCCGCGAGAACCACAGCCAGTCGCGACCGACAGCGGAATAGAGGTCGCGGTACTCGGCGACGCCGGGCTGCTCCAGGCGCCGCAGCGTCCAGCTGGCGCCGTCGGCCTCGGCCCGCGACGGCGGCGGCGCATGCATTTCCAGCGAGGTGACGATGGTGGCGATCTTGCCCGGCGCCACATCGTGATACCCGTCCGCCAGCATCGATCGCTCCTTCTTTGAACCGGCCGGACCAAGGCCCGGGGTCCACCTGCTTGTCAACGCACGCTGCGCGGGAACTACAGCCGCGCTTGTCCATTAGAGTCGGCGACGGGCGATTTGGGAGGACGGCATGCTGTCACGGATCATTCTGGCGTCGGCCGCCCTGCTGGCCTTGGCGGCGCCGGCCGGGGCCCAGGACCGCATGGCCCCCAACGCCCAGCTGTTTTCGGCGCCAAACTACCAGGGGCGGAGCCTGACCGTGGTGCGCGACATGTCGACCATCCCGGCCACTTGGTCTGCACGCAGCATCCGCATGGGTGGCGGCAGCTCCTGGGAGGTCTGCGAGCTGCCCAACTTCCGCGGCCGCTGCACGGTGCTCAGCGGCTCCAGCGTCAACCTTCAGGCTCAGATCGGGGTCAGCGGCGTGCGCTCGATCCGCGTGGCCTCCGGCGCGCCCACGCCGCTGCCGCAGCCGGTTCCCGGCGGTGGCGGCGGTCGCTCGCTGAAGGGCATGGCGGCAGAGTTCTTCCCGGCGCCGGAGTATCGCGGCCGCCGGATCGACGCCTGCGACCGCGAGGGCGGCAGCGCCGCCTGCGTCGCCCGCGAATCCGACAATTTCTGCAAGTCGGTTGGCTACGTCAGGTCCAAGAACGGCGCGGCCCAGACGGTCGGCGGCCGGATCTATCTCGCCGACGTCCTCTGCACGCGGTGGAACTGATGCGTATCGTTTTGTCACTGGTCGGTCTGGGTCTAGCAGGCGTGGTCATGTCCGCTTGTGCGACTGCGCCGCCCCCCCCCTACACCGGGGGGGGGGGGGGGGGCCCGGGGGGGCCCGCCGCCTGGCGGGGTGCTCCCCGCGGCCGCCCCCCAGCCCACCCCCCGCCGGCGAGCGCCCCACGGC
>NZ_JAPMTQ010000083.1:0-5902 GCF_026411515.1 Phenylobacterium sp. 58.2.17
CGAATGCTCCAGCCGCGCCGCGCCCGCCGCCCGCCGCCCATCCGCCGGCCGGCATGACGCTGAGCGCGCTGCCCTCGGGCTCCACGCAGTCGACCGCCGGCATGGCCTTCGAGGGCGGCCGGCGCAATGAGGCGCGCACCTTCGTGACCGGGGCGATCCTGGTCGATCACCCCAAGGGCGCGCTGCTGTTCGACGCCGGCTATGGCCGCGACCTGGCCGAGCACTTCAAGACCGCCCCGGCGATCATGCAGGCGCTGATCAAGCCGCAGCTGACGACGCCCGTGGCCGAGCAGCTGGCGGCCGGCGGCATGCCGCGCTCGCGGCTGAAGGCGGTGGTGCTGACCCACGCCCATTGGGACCATGTCAGCGGCCTGCAGCATCTGGCCGGCGTCCCGGTCTGGGTTCCCAAGGCCGAGCTTGATTTCGTGACCAGCGGGGACGGCGCGGCCAAGCTCGCCCGCAAGCTGGGCGTCGCCGACTACAAGACCTACGACTTTCCCGACGGCCCCTATCTCGGCTTCGCGCGGAGCTGGGACGTGTTCGAGGACGGCAGCGTGGTGCTGGTCCCGGCGCCGGGCCACACGCCCGGCTCGATCGCCGCTTTCGTCAACACCCCGGACGGCAAGCGCTACGTACTGGTCGGCGACACCGCCTGGCAGGCCGAGGGCGTCGAGCTTCCGGCGCAGAAGCCGATGCTGAGCCGGCTGATGGTCGACGACGAGGGGCCGGCGACCTGGGCCATGCTGCAGCGCCTGCACGCCGCGCAGCAGGCCGTGCCGGGGCTGATCGTGGCGCCGGCCCACGATGACCGGGTGTGGCGGCGGCTGCCGCAGTTCGCCGGCGTCAGGCCGAGCCCAGCAGCGCCTTCGCCGCCACGGTCTTGAGCCGCAGGCCCTCGATCTCGCGGAAGGCGAGGTCCTTGGCCCCGAAGTACTCGCCCTGGTTCGTGGCGTTCCAGTCGGTGGTGGCGATGCGGACGGTCTCGCCGGCCGGTTCGGCCAGGACGGCGGCGTAGAGGAAGTCGCCGTTGCGGTCGGCAAGCGGCATCGGCCGGTCCTGGTTGGCGCGGGCCATGAAGCCGGCGAGCCGCTCACGCGAGACCTCGGCGACCATCAGCTTGCCCTCGAAGCGGACCACGGCGTCGAAGGCGTGGCGCGAGACCGGGCCGGCGGGCAGGCCGGTCCCGAGCGTGGTGTGGCCGATGAAGCCGGCGTCGGCCCCGGCGGCGCGGGCGATGGCGGCGGCTGTCGCGCGGCCGGTGTCGCCGAGCGAGCGGGCGGCGGGCGAGGTCCCGAGGATCGCGCGTTCTTCGTCGGTCAGCGCCTTGGCGAGGACGGCCGGGATCAGCTGGGCCAGCTGCGGCGCGACCGGACCGTTGAGGGCGACGGGGACGGAGGCGGCCTCGCCCGGGCCGGCGGCGCGCAGGGTCACCGCCGTGTAGGCGTTGCTCCACGAGCCGGTGTGGACATAGAGGCTGGCCCCCTGGCGGTGCTGGAACAGCAGGTGGTTGTGGCCGCCGACCATCAGGGCGCCGTCCGGCAGCAGGGGCAGGATCTCGCGGTCGGCCGCGACCCCGGCGTGGCTGAGCACCATGGCGAGGTCGGCGCCGGCCAGCGCCGCGGGGGGGGGGGGGGGGGGGGGGGGGGGGGGGGGCGGGGGGGGGGGGGGGGGGGGGGGGGGGGGGGGGGGGGGGGGGGGGGGGGGGGGGGGGGGGGGGGGGGGGGGGGGGGGGGGGGGGGGGGGGGGGCCCGCCCCCCCCCCCCCCCCTCGCCCGGAACCGGGATCTGCAAGGTCGGGCGGCTGGCGGCCGGATAGGTGTTGATCGAGTTGGTCGCCACCCCGACCACGCGCAGGGTGCGCCGGCCCAGCGGCAGGTCGACCTGGGCCGGGGCGTAGGGGGCGCCGGTGCGGGCGTCGACGATGTTGGAGACCACGCTGACGCCGAGGCCGCGCAGGCGGGCGACGACCTCGGCGAGGTCGGTGGTGATGTCGTTGTCGTGGTTGCCGAGATTGACCACGGTCGGGGCGAGCTTCGGCAGGGCGGCGAGGAACGCCCAGTCGATCTCGCCGCCTGAGCGGACCGCCGCGACGTTGCCGTGCTCGAAGATGTCGCCGTCGATGGCGATGACGTGCGGGACCCTGTGGGCCGCGACCTCGGCGGTCAGCGCAGCGAGCAGCTGGCCGGTGCGCTCATAGGCCGAGTGCAGGTCGGACATGGCCAGCACCCGCCCGACGATCGGGGCCGGCGGGGAAAGGCCGCTCAGCAGCGGGGCGGCGGCGAGGCCGGCGAGCAGGCGGCGGCGGTCAGGAAAACGGGCGTCGGGCACGGAGCCTGATTTCCACCATTTCAGTGGTCAGGCAATGCGCGGCGGGACGTCGCAATGCGTGATTGTGGTCACGTCTCAAAATTTTCACGAACCGAACGGCGTTTTGTGTTGGCGCTTTGGTGCGCTGCAACGTAGGGCGGCGCCCAATAATCCAAACCTCGGGGTATACTCATGTCACGTCGTCTCGGCGCGCTGGCCTGCACGGTCAGCGGCCTGGCTCTTCTGGTCTCCACGCCCGCTCTGTCGCAGACGGCGGACACCGCCGACGCGGCCTACACCGTCGAAGACATCGTGGTCACCGCCCAGCGCCGCAGCGAGAACATCCGCGAGGTGCCGTTCGCGGTCACCGCGGTGACCGAGCAGAAGCTGGCCGAAGTGGCGGCCGGCGGCGGCGACATCCTGCAGATGACGGCCCGCGTGCCCAGCCTGCAGGTCGAGAGCTCGAACGGCCGCTACGCCCCGCGCTTCTACATCCGCGGCCTCGGCAACGTGGACTTCGACTTCAACGCCTCGCAGCCGGTTTCGGTCGTGCTCGACGACGTGGTGCTGGAAAACGTCTTCCTTAAGGGCTTCCCGCTGTTCGACGTCCAGCAGCTGGAAGTGCTGCGCGGGCCGCAGGGCACGCTGTTCGGCCGCAACACCCCGGCCGGCGTGGTCAAGATCGACACCGTCAAGCCGACCAACGACTTCACCGGCTTCGGCTCGCTGGCCGTCGGCAACCTGGGCGCGGTGCGCGCCGAGACCGGCGTGACCATCCCGGTCAACGACACCCTGCAGGTCCGCGTCGCCGGCCTGTGGAACCATCGTGAGGACTGGATCGACAACATGTACAGCCCGGCCTTCGCCGATCCGAACGGCAAGGACCTGGGCAATTTCGACGACCGCGCCGGCCGCGTGCACGTCGCCTGGGCCCCGACCGAGCGGCTGTCGACCCTGCTGACCCTGCAGGCCCGCGACTACGAAGGCACCGGCACGATGAACCGCGCCAACGTGCTGACCAAGGGCTCCAACGAGCTGAACGCCAATTTCGACCGCGAGCGCGTCTATTATGACGGCGGCCGCAACAACTTCCAGAAGCAGAAGACCCGCTCGGGCTCGCTGCAGGTGGCCTACGACTTCGGTCCCGCGACCCTGACCGGCGTGGCCGCCCGCTACTGGGGCGCCTCGGCCGGCGACGGCGACATCGACGGCGGCGTGGCCTCGGCCCCGGCCGGCGCGCCCTGGAAGACGCCGTTCAACTCCGAGACCGGCACCCTGGACAGCGACCTGGTGCAGGACACCTACGAGCTGCGCCTGGCCTCGAACGGCGACGGCGCGTTCGGCTGGCAGGTCGGCGCCTTCTACTGGGAAGAGCGCTTCAACCTGATCTCGGCGACCTTCAACGGCACCGGCGGCCTGCAACCGACCATCGTCACCGACATCGTGCAGGAGTCGGACTCCTGGTCGGTGTTCGGCCAAGGCTACTATCAGGTCAACGACGCCCTGAAGCTGACGGCCGGCCTGCGCTACACCGACGACAGCCGCGACTTCCGCGGCCAGCGGGTCCTGGGCGCGCCGCTGGACGTGACCAAGGCGGTCGGCGACGAACAGGTCAGCTGGGACGTCAGCGCCCTCTATGAGCTGAACGACGACCTCAACCTCTTCGCCCGCGTGGCCAAGGGCTATCGCGGTCCGTCGATCCAGGGCCGGATCGCCACCTCGAACATCGTGACCACCGCCGACTCCGAGACGGTGATGTCCTACGAAGCCGGCTTCAAGGCCCGGCTGTGGGAGCGCCGCGCCAGCCTGAACGCCACCGCCTACTATTATGAGGTCACCGACCCGCAGTTCACCGCGATCGGCGGCGAGGGCAACTTCAACCAGCTGATCAACGCCGACAAGGGCGAGGGCTACGGCGTCGAAATCGACGGCGAGGTCTATCTCGGCGCCGGCTTCAACCTGACCGGCGGGTTCGCCTGGAACCACACCGAGATCAAGGACAGCAACCTGCTGGTGGCGTTCTGCGGCGCCGGCTGCACGGTCACCGACCCGATCGTGAACGTCGGCACGACCCGCCGCGCGAACATCAACGGCAACCCGTTCCCGCAGGCGCCGGAATACACCGCCAACATCGCGCTGGACTGGGTCCACACCCTGGCGGGCGGCGCCGAGCTGTTCGCCTCGACCGACTGGGTGCTGCAGAAGAACTTCAACCTGTTCCTCTATGAATCGGTCGAGTTCCAGCAGGACTCCGCCTTCGAAGGCGGGGCCCGCGCGGGCTGGCGTGCGCCGGAGCTGGGCCTGGAAGCGGCCCTCTACGTCCGCAACATCACCGATGAAGCCAACGTCATCGGCGCCATCGACTTCAACAACCTGACCGCCTTCGTCAACGAGCCCCGGACCTTCGGGATCCAGGTGACGAAGCGCTTCTAAGCCGACTGGCGGCCCGGCGGAGCGAGCATCTCCGCCGGGCCTGCGCCAACCTGCATCTTGCATCGCGGGCCCAATGAGGGCACGCACCGCCGGTGACCGAAGACCGTGACATCGGCCTGCCCGCCCGCCGGGCCGCCATCGACATTCTCGCCTCCGCCCTGGCCCGCCGCGCCGGGCTGGACGAGGCGCTGACCCGCCCCGCCTTCCGCAATCTCGAACCCCGCGACCGCGGCTTCGCCATGGCGCTGGCCATGGCCACGCTGCGCCGGCTGGGGCCGATCGACCGCGCCTTGCAGGGCCGGCTGGCCAAGCCGCCGCCGGACGGGGTGGTCAACATCCTGCGGATCGGCCTGGCCCAGGCCTTCGTGCTGGAGACCCCGGCCTTCGCGGCGGTGACCACCAGCGTCGACCTGGCCGCCAGCCATTCGTCGACCCGGGCCTTCAAGGGCCTGGTCAACGGCGTGCTGCGCGCCCTGCTGCGCGAGCCGCCGGATCTCGACGCGCCCGACGCCCTGTGCCCGCCGTGGCTGCTGGCCCGCTGGAGCGCGGCGTTCGGGCCCGAGGCGGCGCTGGCCATGGCGGCGCTGGTCGCCGACGAGCCGGCCACCGACCTGTCGCTGAAGTCGGCGGCCGACGCCGAGCGGCTGGCCGGCGAGCTGGAGGCGCAGATCCTGGCCGGCCCGACCCTGCGCACCGCGCGCAAGGGCGATGTCGCCGCCTGGCCCGCCTATGACGAAGGCGCCTGGTGGGTGCAGGACGCCAGCGCGGCGATCCCGGCCCGGCTGCTGGACGTGCAGGCCGGCGACAGCGTCCTCGACCTCTGCGCCGCGCCCGGCGGCAAGACCCTGCAGCTGGCCGCGGCCGGCGCGCAGGTCGTGGCGGTGGACCGTTCGGCCGCGCGGCTGACGCGGGTGGCCGAGAACCTGCAGCGCATGGGGCTGAGCGCCGAGATCGTCACCGCCGAGGCCGGCGACTGGGACGACGCGCGAACCTTCGACGCCGTCCTGCTCGACGCCCCGTGCAGCGCCACCGGCACCTATCGCCGCCATCCGGACGTGCTGTGGGGGGGGGGGGGGCCCCCCCCCCCCCCCCCCGCCCGGGTGCGGGCGCCGCGGCTGGACTCCGCCCCCCGCCGCGGCTAGCCCGCCGGGCGGGGGGTGTAG
>NZ_JAPMTQ010000083.1:5912-7145 GCF_026411515.1 Phenylobacterium sp. 58.2.17
GAGGGGGACGCGCGGCGAAGCGGCGCGGCGCTCCGCCGCGCGCCCCGCGCCCCCCCCCCCCCCACCCCCCCCCCCCCGGCGGGGGGGGGGGCCCCCCCCCCCCCCCCCGACGTCGCCGCCCTGGCCGGGGTGCAGAGCCGGCTGCTGGACTCCGCCGCGCGGCGCGTGAAGCCGGGCGGGCGGCTGGTCTACTGCGTCTGTTCGCTGGAGCCGGAAGAGGGCGAGGCCCAGATCATGGGCTTCCTCCACCGCCATCCTGAGTTCAAGATCGTTCCAGCAACGGCCGGCGAGGCGGGCGCGCCCGAGGCCAGCCTGCTGGCCGACGGAACCCTGCGCCTGCTGCCGCATCATCGCCCCGGCGGGCAGGACGGCTTCTACGCCGCTCGCCTGCGACGCGAAGTTTGATCCCGCGACAACTTGTCCCCAACCGCACCCTTGGCTAAGTCGAACACCATGACCGCACCGATCATCGCCCCGTCCATCCTGGCCTCGGACTTCGCCAAGCTCGGCGAGGAAGTCGCCGCGATCGAAGCCGCCGGCGCCGACTGGGTGCATGTCGACGTCATGGACGGCCATTTCGTGCCGAACATCACGCTGGGCCCGGACATCGTGAAGGCGCTGCGCCCGCACGCGAAGATCCCGTTCGACGTGCATCTGATGATCGCCCCGGCCGACCCGTACCTGGAAGCGTTCCGCGAGGCCGGCGCCGACTATATCAGCGTCCACCCGGAGAGCGGCCCGCACCTGAACCGCACCCTGAAGCGCATCCGCGAGCTGGGCGCCAAGGCCGGCGTGGTGTTCAACCCCTCGACCGACCCCAGCGTCATCCAGTGGATGATGGACGAGATCGACCTGATCCTGGTGATGTCGATCAACCCGGGCTTCGGCGGCCAGAAGTTCATGCACTCGCAGCTGCGCAAGATCGAGGCGCTGCGCAAGATGATCGACGCCAGCGGCAAGCACATCGAGCTGGAAGTCGACGGCGGCGTGACGCCGGAGACCGCGCCGCTGTGCGTCTCGGCCGGGGCGACGGCGCTGGTCGCCGGCACCGCGGTGTTCAAGGGCGGCCCGGCCAAGTACGCCGACAACATCCGCGCGCTGAAGGGCGGCTGACCGGGTGGCGGCTGCGCCCCCGAGCATCTTCCGACATCCGGCCGGGCTCTGGGCCCAGGCCATGGCGGCCGGCGTGGCGCGCCAGGTCCGCCGCGACTGGGCCGGCTCGCCGCTGCACCG
>NZ_JAPMTQ010000084.1:0-6580 GCF_026411515.1 Phenylobacterium sp. 58.2.17
CAGCGCCGCCCCGCCGGCCTCGTCGACCAGTTCGACCGCGCCGCCGCCGGTGACCTTGACCAGGCTCTCCAGCAGGATCTGCCGCACGCTGGCCTCGTCGGCCCCGGCCGCGAACTCGCGGCTCGCGGCGGTCAGGCCGTCCATCGCCCGCCGCTCGCGTTGCAGCCGGTCGGTCAGGTGGCCTGCGCCCCAGCCGAAGACCGCGTACATCAGCAGCTCGAAGGCCACCACCGGCGGCGAGCCGCCGAACTGTCCTGGCTGGGCGGGCGGGAACGCCAGCGCCGTCAGGACGATCAGGACGCCGCCCGCCAGTCCCAGGCTGGCGCCCAGCGCCGCCCCCGCCAGCAGCACGGCGCCGGTCAGGATCAACTGCGTGCCCCCTGGGCCCAGCGCCTCGCCGACCACCCGCGCCAGCGCCCAGCCGACGCCGATGATCAGCACGCAGACCCCGGTGCGCGCGGAGTTCTCCAACATCTCGACGCCCGACAGCCGCTCGCCGCCGACGCTGCGCATGAACTGGCCGAGCGCGGAGTCCGAAACGTGGGCCGACAGCCGCCCGCCCGCCGTCGCCAGGGCCCGGGCCGCGCTTTCCCGGCGGCGCGCCACATCGGCATAGAGCCCGGCGGCGACCACCGCTGCGCCCAGCAGCGCGAACAGCAGCCCGTCTCGTGACAGCCAACCCTGCGGCAGCGGGGTCTGGGCCAGCAGATGCAACGCCGCCAGCGCCGCCCCGCCGGCCGCCAGCCCATAGCCGAGGCCCAGGGCGGCGGCGACCACCAGCACCCCGGCGAGCAGCACCGCGCTGAACCGCTCCAGATGAAAGTCGTTAATTAGAGTCAGGTCGATCGCCGCAGCGACGACCAGCACCAGCAGGAAGGCCGCCAGATAGGCCGCTCCTTCATGACCGATCAGGCGCCCGCGCGACGCACGCGTCTGCCCAACATCCTGGCGCCCGACGGGCATGAACACATCCTTGCACTATTGCAGCCGGAAGCATCACCCTTCGATTACTTCAATGATCGTAAGCACATAAATGCAGATCGAATAAGCCCTTTCGCCTATTGCGCGGCGCCGCGGCCCCTCGCGCGGCGTTGCGAACCTGTTATCGTCGGGCCGACGCCAGGATCAGGAGCCTCCCCAATGAGCCCGCCCGCGGTTCCGCCCCGCCACTACCCGACCGCCAGCGCCAAGTGCGCCGACCTGGTGGTGCACGTCGTCGGCCTGACCCTCGCCCTGGTCGGCGGGATCGTGCTGCTCACCCTGGCGGTCAAGGCCCAGTCGCTCAGCATGGCGTTCGCCGTCGGCATCTACGCGCTCGGCCTGCTGGCCATGCTCGGCTTCTCGACCGCCTACAATTTCGCCAAGCCCCGGTTCCGGCCCACCCTGCGCCGGCTCGACCATGCCGGGATCTTCCTGATGATCGCCGGCTCCTACACCCCGTTCACGACCCAGACCCTGACCGGCGCCTGGGCCTGGGGAATGACCGCGGCGGTGTGGTCGGTCGCCGCCTTCGGCGCTCTGGGCAAGGTGCTGCTGCCCGGCGTCGGGCGCCGCGTCTGGGTCGCGGCCTACCTGCTGCTGGGCTGGATCGTGCTGATCGCGTTCAAGCCGCTGCTGGCCAACGCCACCAGCCTGACGGTGCTGCTGCTGGCGATCGGCGGCCTGCTCTATTCAAGCGGCGTGGCCTTCTATCTGAACAAGCAGCTGCGCTACGCGCGCGCCATCTGGCACGGCCACGTCGTGGCGGGCGCCGGGGCCCACTGGGCCGCAGTCCTGCTCGGGGTGGTGCTGACCGCCCGCTAGGTTGATCAGACCAGCCGGGGGGGCGCGCGCTCGGCGTCCAGGTCCAGCCGCCGCGGCGCGAAGGAACGCTCCTCCCCGACCACCCGCCTGGGACGGCGAGCCAGCTTGATCTCATTGGGCCGCGCCTGCAGCGGCAGCCGCGCCCTCAGCCGCAGCCCGTCGTCCCCGGGCTCCAGGTCCAGTCGCCCGCCCAGCTCGACGAGCCGCCCGCGCATGCTCGAGATCCCGACCCCGGTCTCGTCGTCGACCGCCGACGCCCACCCGTTCGGCGGCACGCCGCCGTCGTCCTCGACCACCAGCGAGACCTCGGACCCGATATAGTTGAGCCGCACCCGCACGCTGCGCGCCGTGGTGTGCCGGTGCACGTTCATCAACGCCTCCTGGAAGACGCGGAACAGCGCGCTCTCCATCGCGCTGGTCGCGCCGCGCGGCTGGCCTGTCGCCTCCACCGAGATCCGCAGCGAGGCGCGGCGGCCGAAGCCGTCGGCGAAGACCCGTAGCCGCTCGAGCAGGTCGCGGCCTCCAGCCTGGGGCGGATGCAGCATGAACGAGAAGGTGCGGATCTCGCGATGGGCGGCCGAGATTGCGTTGCGGATGTCGCGCAGGATCGCCTGGTGGCTCTCGTTGAACACCGCCCGCCGCTCCAGCGCGGCCAGCGACAGTCCTATGGCGACCAGGTGCTGGGCGGTGGAATCGTGCAGTTCACGCCCGATCCGCCGCCGCTCGTCCAGTTCGGCCTGGGCGACGCTTTCCTTGGCATGGGCCAGGGCGCTGGCCTGCACCACCGCCGCGGTGATGTCGGACGCCACCCCGACCACTCTGCGCACCGCGCCGTCCGGCGTGCGTGAGAACACCCGCGCCCGCGACTGCACGATCCGCCAGTCGCCTTCCGCCCCGAGCAGCCTTAGCTGCGCCTCGCAGACCTCATGGTCGCGCAGCCTCGACATCTCTTCCAGGTGGCGCTGCAGCCCCTCCCGGTCGTCCGGATGCAGACGATCCTGCACCTCGGCCAGGCCCGCGCCGGTCGGCGACAGCCCCAGGCTCTCGGCCAGCTGCGGGTGCATGTACCGGGTCCGGCGCTGGACCACGTCGTAGACGTAGAGCAACCCCGAGCTGATCTGCCCCAGATGGTCGAACAGCATCTCGCTGTGGCTGGTCAGGTGGTGGGAGCGCCCGTTCGGCAGAACCTGCAAGATCACCTGTTCGGCGCCGCTCGCGCCCCATTCGACGGGAAAGGCCCAGATGCGCGACCCGTCCGGCCGCTGGTCCGTGCGCAGAAAGCGGTCCATCCGTCCCGGCCGTCGCCCCTGAAGGCAGCGCTCGATCAGGACCTGCAGCCGGCCCGCGTCATGCGGCGGCGCCAGCTCATCCAGCTTCCGCCCCTCCACGGCCTCGCAGCCCATTAATGCTCGGAAGGCCGGGCATGCCGAAATTATCGTGATCTGACCTGATCTGCGCTCGGCGAGCGCCAGCGCCACCCTGGGATGGCCCCGCTCGGAACGTCGGCTTGGTACACACCAAGTCTCCGCCGCACTTGCGTCGGTCTGGACTAACGCCATCGTCCGTCTCCCGCTTCCCTCGCCGGTTACAGCTTAAGGAAGTCCCAAACAGCGGCGCCCGTTCCCCCGAGACCAGAAACACCCATCCAGAATACATGCCCAGGATCAAACGTATATGGGTGATCTTACTAGTGCACGAACTAATCCAATAGGTGTATTCCCTAGGCATTCATACCTGGGGTGTTGGATGCTGAGAATTCTGATCGCCGACGATCATGAAATCGTCCGACGGGGAATTAGAGACATTGTCGAAAGCCATCCGGGATGGGAGGTGTGCGGCGAAGCTTCGGACGGTCAATCCGCTGTCGAGCTCGCCGCGGCCCATCAGCCCGACGTCGCGGTGATCGACGTCTCTCTGCCGCTCATGAACGGCCTGGCGGTCACCCGGCGGTTGCGCCAGGATTCGCCCCAGACCAACGTGCTGCTGTTCACCATGCACGACGACGACGAGACGGTGAGCGGCGGCCTGGCGGCCGGGGCGCGGGGCTACCTGCTCAAGAGCGAGAGCGAACAGCACCTGGAGGCGGCCATTTCGGCCCTGGGGGCCAACCGCCCCTACTTCTCCTCCTCGGTGTCCGAAC
The DNA here is from genome assembly GCF_026411515.1 of Phenylobacterium sp. 58.2.17. Lineage (NCBI taxonomy): Bacteria > Pseudomonadati > Pseudomonadota > Alphaproteobacteria > Caulobacterales > Caulobacteraceae > Phenylobacterium > Phenylobacterium sp. 58.2.17. The sequence goes on from NZ_JAPMTQ010000084.1 coordinate 3,944, forward strand.
TCCTGCTGGAGGCGGCGGTCAGCGAGCGCAAGCGCTCGCGGCTGGAGAGCTTCACGATGCGCGAGCTCGAGGTGGCCCAGTTGATCGCCGAGGGCAACTCCAACAAGCAGATCGCCCGACAGCTCCAGATCAGCGTCAAGACGGTCGAAAGCCACCGCGCCGCGGCGATGCGCAAGGCAGGGGTGCGAACCGCCGCCGAGTTCGTTCGTTTCGGCATTAAGCACAATCTTATCCAGCCCTAGGTCCCATACCGACGGGGCCGGATATCGGGTTTGACCCGATGGCGGCGATAGGCGCGCGCTGGAACGCTTCCCTTGGACAAGGAGGCGTCCACGCCCATGGCGTCGCACTTACAGACGAACCCGTTCGACCTCCGGCGCGCGGCCGCTGACGGGATCGTTCTGGGGTTCCCGCTGCTGCTGGTGGACGCGGTCCGCCGCACGCACCCGGTCGGCATGAACCAGGTCCTGGCCCTGCCGGACGACTGCAGCGTCATCGCGCCTGGACTGAGCGACGACGACGACCTGATCGTCCGCGCCAGCGCGTGGATCGACCTCAGCGAAGGGCCGATGCTGCTGGCCCTGCCCGATCTCAGCGGCCGCTACTGGTCGGTTTCGCTGTTCGACGCGTGGGGCCAGCGGATCGGGCGGGTGGATCCGCGCACCCACCAGCGCGGACTGGACCTGGTGCTGGTCGGCCCGGACTGGCGCGGCGAGGCGCCCGAGGACGCCGTCGCCCGGCGCTCCCCCACCACCCTGGTCTGGGCGGTGGTGCGGATCGCCGCGCTCGGAACCAATGACTTGGAGACCACCCGTGGGCTCGCCCGGAAACTGGCCCTGGGCCCGGCCCAGCCGGCGGGCGCGCGCCTGCGGCCGTTGTCTGGCCAGGTCGACCCGCCGCTGCAGCCGGCGCTGGACGCCCTCACCTCCCTCTCGCCGCACCGCCTGTTCCACCACCTGGCCCGGCTTCTGGCGCGCCACCCGCCCAGCGGCGACCTCGACCTCGACGCGCTGGCCCGCATCGGCGTGGCCCCCGGCAAGGCGTTCCATCTGCCGGACGATGCCGCCCTGCGCGAGGCCCTCGCCCTCGGCGCCGCCGACGGCTTCGCGCGGGTGATACACGACCGCGATCCGGCCGACGGCGCGGTGTGGCGCGCCGCGCCCACGCTATCGACGCCGGCCTCGGCCCTGCTCGCCAGTCTCGGCGCGGCCGCGCCCGAGGACGTCCAGCAGTGGCTCTGCGACAGCGACTCCGAGGGCCGCCCGCTCATCGGGTCAGAGCCCTACGTCATCCGCTTCGCCTCGGGCGCGACCCCGCCGGTCGACGGCTTCTGGACGCTCGGCCTGGCCGTCCGCGCCGCCAGCGGGGCGTTGCGGGCCGGACCCCGCCACATCGACAGCCGCGAAGCCCTGGTCGTCGAGCCCGACGGCGGGCTGGTCCTGCGCATCGACCACCAGCCGCCCGACCCGCCGGGCAATTGGCTGCCGGCGCCGCCCGGCCGGCTAAGGCTGCAGCTCAAACTCTACTGGCCCAAGGCCGCGGCCCTCGCCGGCGGCTGGCGTCCGCCGGCCCCCGAAAGGATCGGCGGCTCGCGCCGGTCATCCACCATCCACCCTGAAAACCGGGAGTCCCCGCTTTGAGAACCGTTCCCTGGCTCTCGGCCATGACCATCGCGGCCCTGCTCGCGACCGCCGCCTACGCCCAGCCCGCGCCGGCCCCGGCCGCGCCGGCGGGCGCCGCCGACAGCGACATCGATCCGGACGCCATCGAAGCCCTCAAGCGGATGAGCGCCTACCTCGGGACCCAGACCAGTTTCGAACTGAAGTCCAGTGGCGCCTTCGACCTCGTGCTCGACGACGGCCAGCGCCTGCAGTTCGGCGACAACGCGACCTTCAAGGTCCGCCGCCCCAACGGCTTCGTCATCGAGCGGGTCGGCGACTACAAGGACCGCCGCTTCACCTATGACGGCAAGCAGCTCACCGTCTCCTCGCCGCGCACCGCCTACTACGCCCAGGTCGAGGCCCCGCCGACGATCCGCGAGACCCTGGCGCTCGCCGCCGACCGCTACGGCATCGAGCTGCCGTTGACCGACCTCTTCCGCTGGAGCGAACCCGGCGGCGGCCGCGCCGACGACATCCAGGAGGCGCTCTATGTCGGGCCGGCGCTGATCGACGGAACCCGCACCGACCACTACGCCTTCCGCGAGGCCGAGGTCGACTGGCAGATCTGGATCGCCCAGGGCGACTCTCCGGTGCCGCGCAAGATCGTCATCACCGATCGCACCGACCCGAGCTCGCCGCAGTACACGGCCACCCTGTCGTGGAACTTCCGTCCGGCCTTCGACGCCCAGACTTTCGCGTTCCAGGCCCCAGCCGGGGCCCTGCCCATTCGCCTGACCGCGCTCGGCAAGTAGGAGTCACCGCCATGTGGAAGTTTCATAGCCTGTCCCTGACCGCCGCGGCGCTGTCGGCGGCGCTGTTTCCGGTCCTCGCCGAGGCGCGCCCCGGCGGCGGCGGCGGCGGTCATCAGGTCCGCGGCGGCGCCCGCGCCAGCGTCCAGGGGTGTCTCTTATTAACAAATACGAGCCCACCACAATATCCACATGATTTGGGTTTTGGGGATTTGGGTTTTAAAAAA
>NZ_JAPMTQ010000085.1:0-6262 GCF_026411515.1 Phenylobacterium sp. 58.2.17
CGCCGCCCTCTGCGCGGCCGGAACCGCCCGGCCGCCGCGCGCCGACCGGCTGGCGCGGATCATCGAGCATCTGGGCCGCGAGGAACCGTTCATCGCCACCCTCGCCGGCGCGCGGATCCAGGCCAAGGAGGGCGGGGTGCTGTTCATGCGCGAGCCGGGAGAGCTGCTGCGCGCCGGGCTCGCCGGCCAGATGCTGGCTCCGGGCGAGCAGCTGGTCTGGGACGGCCGCTTCGAAATCACCACCGAGCGGGTGGCCGTGATCGCGCCCCTGGCCGGCCACGCCGCCCAGTTGCCGCCCGCCCAGCGCGCGGCCCTGCGCTCGATCCCGGCCCGCGCCCGCGCCGCCCTGCCGGTCGTGCTCGACGGCGCGGCGGTCGCCTGCCCGCTTCTGGAAGAGGTTCCGGGCCTGACGATCCGCAGCCTGGTGCGCGAACGCCTGCTCGCCGCCGGCGGCGCAGTCGAGCGCGAACCCTAGCGGCCGACGGTCGTCAAAACGTGCTCGATGCCAGTGACGATCGGATCGGCGAAGGCCTTGCCGAGCAGGTTGGCGTGGTTGGCGCCGCTGACGTGCTCGACATAGCCATGCTGCGACAGCTCGGCGGGCACGACCTGCAGCGCCTTCAGCCGCGCCTGGGTGGCCGCACTTCCCGCCGTCACCACCGCCACCGGCAGCTCGGGGGGCAAGCGGCCGGCCTCGCGGCCCTGGCCCGAGGTGCGCGGCCAGTTCTGCACTTCCTCGGCGGCCCAGCGGGTGTGGACGGCCGAGCCGTAGACCCGGCGCTTTTCCTTGCGCGCCTCGCCCTCCAGTCCGATCAGGTCGCCGATCACCAACGACACCGGCCGCATGAACCCGACCCCCGACCAGGCGCCGACCAGCTTCATCGCCCCGCGATAGGCGTGGATGCCGGCCGCCGCCCGGCGCACATCCAGCATCTCCGGCGTCACCGCGTCGACCAGCACCACGCCCAGCACGCGCTCGCGGTTGCGCGGCACGAACACCCGCGCCATCAGCCCGGCCATCGAGTGGCCGGTGTAGACCACCGGCCCGCCCTCCCCCAGCTGCGCCAGCAGCGCCTCCAGGTCGGCGGCGATGGCGCGGCCGTCGCGCGGCTCGGGTCCTGGGTCTGAATAGCCCAGGCCCGCGCGGTCATAGGCCAGGCTGCGCAGGCCCTTTGCGGCCAGCTTCTCCTGCACGACCGCCCAGTCGGCGGCGCAGCCGAAGGCGCCGCATTCCAGAACGATCAGGGGGCGATCGGTCTGCGGTCCGGCCGGCGTGGCGCGGATCCGCCGTCCGCCAATGTCCACCAACCGGCCCCGGGACGGGTGAAAACGCTGGGCCGTCATCTGCATACCTTGAGCATCCCCCCAATCTAGTCGAGGTTGCCGGCCAAACTAGGAGTCGGCGGGAATGTTGAAGGCGATCTTGCGAACGGCCGTGGGCGTCGTGCTGGGCCTGATCGTCGGCCTGCTGATTATTCTGGCGGTCGAGGGCGTCGGCCACACCATCTTCCCGCCGCCGCCGGGCGTGAACCTGACCGATCCGGCCCAGCTCGACACCGCCATGGCCATGATCCCGACGCCGGCCAAGTTCGCCGTCCTGCTCGCCTGGTTCCTCGGCACGCTCGGCGGCGCCTCGGCGGCCAACCTGATCGCCGGACGCCGCGCCTGGGCCGGGCGCATCGTCGCCCTGATCGTCCTGGCCCTGTCGATCTTCAACATGGCCAGCATCCACCACCCGGTCTGGATGGCGGGCGGAGCGCTCGCCGCGATCCTGTTCGGCGGCTTCGTGGCCGACCGTGCGTTCGGCCGGCGGCGCTAGCGTCCTTCCCACTCACGATGGATCATCGCGGGACAGGGTTTAGCCGGCGACCCGGACCTTCTTCGGATAGTAGGCGGCCGTCTTCATCGGCAGCTGCTCGGCGGTGGCGAACTCGCGGCCGATGAAGGCCGTCGGATTGAGCGGCGTCTCGCCGCGGCGGATCTCGAAATGCAGGTGCGGCCCGGTCGAGATTCCGCTCGACCCGATGCGGCCGATGATCGTCCCGCCGCTCACCTGCGTCCCCGCCTTGGCCCCGCGCTCGATGCGCCCGAGGTGGGCGTAGAAGCTGGTCAGCCCCCCCTCGTGCTTGACCTCGACGAAGCGGCCGTAGGACGCGCTGGTCCCGGCCCGCACGATCACGCCGTCCTCGACCGCGGCGACCGGCGTGCCCGAGGGCGCGGCGATGTCGACCCCGCGATGCAGTCGCCCGTGGCGCTCCCAGGGCATGCGGCGCAGTCCGAACGGCGAGTTGACCTGGTGGCCGGCCACCGGCTCGCCGAACGTGAACTCCGGCGGCGGGGGCGGCGGCGGCGGAACCTCGGCGATCGCCTTGGCGTAGGCCGGCGGCGGCGGCGGCGCGCGCGGCGTAATCAGCGTGGTCGCGTACGCCGCGGTGACGACGCTCAGGGTCAGGGCGACCGCAAGCAAGCCCTCGACCCAAAAGTGGCGCATGCCGCGGTGCGCGGCCAAGCTCAACGAATTCAAGAAGCGACCTCTTCCAGTACAGTCGAGCTATACGGACGGCCACTAGAGGTTATGTGACCTAGCTGCGACGACGCCCCGCGCTGCGGAGAAGCTGATATGTCGCCCTTTTATCCCAAAATTCAGTGCGTCGATGAATTTCATGTGGCGCACATTGTCGCGCCACGGAACCTTGCACGGATTGCTGTTGCACGCATAAGCGATGCTATCGGATTACTCGACTTGACTGTAGCGCATGCCGCCCCAACGAAAAGGGCGCGCCCATCGCTGGGCGCGCCCCTCCGCAAGGACCTTGATGCTCGACGATCAGAGGCCCTTCAGGATCCCCTCGACCATCTTCTTGGCGTCGCCGAACAGCATCATGGTGTTGTCGCGGAAGAACAGTTCGTTCTCGACGCCCGCATAGCCCGAAGACATGCCGCGCTTCACGAAGAGGACGGTGCGGGCCTTTTCGACGTCCAGGATCGGCATGCCGAAGATCGCCGATGTCGGATCGGTCTTGGCCGCCGGGTTGGTGACGTCGTTGGCCCCGATCACGAAGGCGACGTCCGCGGTCGAGAACTCGGAGTTGATGTCCTCCAGCTCGAAGACCTCGTCATACGGCACGTTGGCCTCGGCCAGCAGCACGTTCATGTGGCCCGGCATCCGGCCGGCGACCGGGTGGATGGCGTACTTCACGTCGACGCCCTCCTCCTTCAGCTTGTCGGCCATTTCGCGCAGGGCGTGCTGGGCCTGGCTGACGGCCATGCCGTAGCCCGGGACGATGATCACCTTGGACGCGTTCTTCATGATGAAGGCCGCATCGTCGGCCGACCCTTGCTTGACCGGCCGGGTCTCGACCTTGCCGCCGGCGCCGGCCGCGGCGCTGTCGTCGGCTCCGAAGCCGCCGAGGATCACCGAGATGAAGCTGCGATTCATCCCCTTGCACATGATGTAGGAGAGGATCGCGCCGGACGAGCCGACCAGCGCCCCTGTGATGATCAGGGTGACGTTCTCGAGCGTGAAGCCCAGCGCCGCCGCCGCCCAGCCGGAATAGCTGTTCAGCATCGACACCACGACCGGCATGTCCGCGCCGCCGATCGGGATGATCAGGGTGACCCCGATCAGCAGCGCCAGGGCGAAGATGCCCCAGAACGCCCAGATCGCCTGGCCGCCGCTCATCACCAGCACCACGATCAGGCCGACGATGGCCAGCGCGATGAGGATGTTCAGCAGATGGCGGGCCGGCAGCAGGATCGGTGCGCCCGACATGTTGCCGTTGAGTTTGGCGAACGCGATCACCGAGCCGGTGAAGGTGATGGCGCCGATGGCCAGGCCGAGGCTCAGCTCGATCAGCGAGGTCATGTGCACATGACCGTCGGGCGTGGCGATGCCATAGGCCTGCGGCGTGTGGATGGCCGCGACCGCCACCAGACAGGCGGCCATGCCGACCAGGCTGTGGAAGGCGGCGACCAGCTGCGGCATCGAGGTCATGGCGACCTTGCGGGCGATGACCGCCCCGACCGCGCCGCCGATGGCGACGCCGCCGAGGATCAGGCCCAGGGTCAGGCCGTCCAGCTTGCCCTGCCCCCAGAGGGTGGCGAGCGCGGTGCCGACGGCGATGGCCATGCCGATCATGCCGTTGCGGTTGCCCGCCTGGCTGGTGGTCGGCGACGACAGGCCCCGCAGGGCCAGGATGAAGAGGACGCCCGAGACGATGTAGGCGATGGCGGCGAGATTAGCGTTCATGTTCCCCCCGCTCCCCTTACTTCTGCTTCTTCTTGTACATGGCCAGCATGCGCTGGGTGACGAGGAACCCGCCGAAGATGTTGACCGCCGCGAAGGCCGCGGCGACGGCGCCGGCCCCCTTGGAGATCAGCACGTTCTGGGTCAGCTCGCCGTCGGTTCCGCTGGCCGCGGCGGCCAGCAGGGCGCCGACGATGATCACCGACGAGATGGCGTTGGTCACCGCCATCAGCGGCGTGTGCAGGGCGGGCGTCACGCTCCAGACGACGTAGTAGCCCACGAAGATCGCCAGGACGAAGATCGCCAGGCGGAAGACGGTAGGATCGACAGCTTCCATCGGTGCGGCTCCGGTCAGGCGGTCAGGTTGGGATGGACGATCGCGCCGCCCTGGGTGACGAGCGCGGCCTTCAGGATTTCGTCCTCGTAGTCGGGGGCGAACTTGCCCTCCTTGTCGAGGAACAGCCCGGAGAAGGCGAACAGGTTGCGGGCGTAGAGCGCGCTGGCGTCGGCGGCGATGCGGCCCGGCAGGTTGGGCTTGCCGAGGATCTTGGCGCCGTTGGCCGTGGTCACGACCTCGTCCAGCTTCGCGCCCTCGACGTTGCCGCCCTGCTCGATGGCCAGGTCGACCAGCACCGAGCCCGGCTTCATCGACGCGACCTGCGCGGCGCTGACCAGCTTGGGCGCCGGGCGGCCGGGGATCAGGGCGGTGGTGATGACGATGTCCTGCTTGGCGATGTGGCTGGAGACCAGCTCGGCCTGCTTGGCCTGGTACTCGGCGCTCATCTCCTTGGCGTAGCCGCCGGCGGTCTGGGCGTTCTTGAACTCCTCGTCCTCGACGGCCAGGAACTTGGCGCCGAGGCTCTCGACCTGTTCCTTGGTGGCCGGCCGCACGTCGGTGGCGGTGACCACCGCGCCCAGGCGCCGGGCCGTGGCGATGGCCTGCAGGCCGGCGACGCCGACCCCCATCACGAACACCTTGGCGGCCGCGACCGTGCCGGCCGCGGTCATCATCATCGGCAGCGCCTTGCCATAGGCCTCGGCGCCTTCGATCACGGCGCGATAGCCGGCGAGATTGGCCTGCGAGGACAGCACGTCCATGACCTGCGCGCGGGTGATCCGCGGCACGAACTCCATGGCGAAGGCGGTCGCGCCCTTGGCGGCCAGCGCCTTCAGGGCGTCCTTGTCGACATAGGGGTTCAGCGTCGCGGCGACGATCGCGCCGGTCTTCAGCGCGGCGATCTCCTCGTCGACGGGGCTGCGCACCTTGAACAGGATGTCGGCTTGGCCGATCGCGTCCTGGGCGGTCTTGGCCAGGGTCGCGCCGGCGGCGGCGTAGTCGGCGTCGGGATAGCTGGCGGCGGCGCCCGCCCCGGCTTCCACGGTCACCGCAAAGCCGGCGCCGATCAGTTTCTTGACGGTCTCGGGGGTCGCGGCCACGCGCGTCTCCCCCGCGCGGCGTTCCTTGGTGACGGCGATTGTCGTCATGCGCCCCTTATCCCCCTACTCGTTCCCTACCTGACGGGGACCATAGAGGCCGCCGCCAGCCGTTGTCCAGCGACCGCAGTGCAACATTCAAACAATTGTTTGGCGACGAACCCCTTTGGCTTTCAAGGTTTGTCGATGGCTCGTCGCCTCCCGTCGAACCGCCGTCCGCGCCGGTCGAAGCGCGGCTGACGGGGTCCCTCATCCGCGTCACCGGTTCACCGCTCAAACCAGAAAAAGTCGGTGACCTGTGAAAAGAACTGCCCTTGTCCTATCGGCCGCGCTCTCGCTCGCCGCCGTCGCCGCCCCGCCCGCCCTGGCCGACGGCGCCATCCGCCCCGGCGACGAGGCGCTGAGCTGCGAGGCCCTCTCCGCCGAGGTCGGCAAGCTGGAGGACGCGCAGGCCCGCCGCGCCCAACGCGCTGAAACCGGCCGCAAATTCATGGGCTTCGCGGGCTCGACCCTGGCCGCCGTCGGCCCGTCGATGATCGCCCGCGCCGACGCCGGCGAGGCGACCCTCCTCGCCCAGCACGC